>SFND01000005.1 GCA_004554245.1 Oribacterium sp.
GAGAGCCTGCAGTTGCAGGCTCTCTGATATTGGTCAATTCCCGGTTCGTGCGTTCAGGCTTTCAAACAGTACGAGGTAGCAGGCCATGTCTCCGATGCGCTTTCGGAGTCGGGATTCTTCTCGTTCTCGTATCTGAGATGGATTTATACCCGGATATGGTATAATAGGCGACATAAAGTAAAAAAGGAAGCAGACTTTTGCAAGTGAAGTATGAGAAAGTACTGCCGGTTAAAGAGCATTTGAAGTGCCTGATAAAGGAGGGCTTACGCATGATGACAGATGAAAAAATCAAAAATGCCAGTGAGCTGGAATTCGCTGTATTTTGCATTGAAAATGTAGCGGCGAAGCTGGGTGTGAATGCAGAGCGTGTTTATAAGGCATTTACTGAACAGAGTGATATTTTGAACGGTTACATCGTGCCGGAATATGAAGTACTGCATACGCAGAGCCGTGAATACATCGTTGACGACCTCCTGGATGTGATGAAAGAAAGGGGCGTGACAGTATGATAATCTATCATGGTTCTTTTGTGGAAATTAAAAAACCGGATTTAGTTCATTCTCGCCTTAATGTAGACTTCGGGTGTGGATTCTATGCCACGCCTCTGTATGAACAGGCGGCGAAGTGGTGTAGCAAGTTCAAGCGTCGTGGTAAAGACGGCATTATCTCTCGATATGAGTACGATGAAAAACGGGAAGTCGAACTGAAAACGTTGAAGTTCGATTCTTATTCCGAAGAATGGCTGGATTTTATCCTGAACTGCCGTAGCGGAAAAGATTTGACAGATTATGATCTTGTTGTAGGTGGTGTTGCCAATGATAAGGTATTTAATACTGTGGAGCTGTTCTTTGACGGATTGATTGATAAGACGGAAGCCATCAACCGCCTGCGGTATGAAAAACCGAACCTGCAAATCTGTTTCCGCACAGATAAGGCACTGTCGCTGCTGCATTTTGAAGGGAGTGAAAAACTATGACAGCAAATTCAATTTTGCTTCAGAAAAAATATAGTCGTGTCATTGAGTGCTTTGCCAAACAGCAGGGGCTTTCGCTGGATGCGGGGTTGGATTTCTTTTATCATTCCCAGGTTTATCAGCTGATTCATGACGGCGTTTCAGATATGCATTGCATGAGCGACGCATATCTGGCAGAGGAACTGGGACAGGAATATGCGGAGAAGACTATGTGATCATCTGTGGGACATTTGAGTCAAGCCTGGGGAAGTAACTTGCCGGTAATTTGCTTTTGTGTTTGATCTTTCGAAAGGCGCTTAAAAAGAAGCACGTTTTCATGCGCTTTTTCGAAAGATCAGTAGAGCAGGAAGTGCCTGATTTAACTTGCTGGTAACTTGCTTCATGACCAGAACTGCTTTCATAAGTTGATTCCATCGCAGATGGTGAAAATGAGGGGAGACTGCTCGCGCAGACTCCCCTGTGTGGTCAATTCCCGGTTCGTGCATTCAATCCTTCAAACAGCACGAGGTAGCAGGCCATGTCGCCGATGCGCTTGCGGTAGTCGGGGTTCCGATTGAGGTCGCCGAGCTCGTCACGCCAGCTGGTGTCGTGGCCGAGCTTTCCGAGGTTGCGGGCCAGGATGTCGAATTCACGGATGACGGCATCATGGATTTCGGATCGTCTGCTGTCGATCGCTCCTTTTTCTTCTGTGGTCATCATCTGCCATTCCGCTCTTACGGACGAGTACTCGATCGAGCGTGACAGAAGATCGTGGTATAAATCGGTCATATCTTCATCGTTTTCGATCTGCTTTTTGATCGTGGCGAAAATGCGCGCCGCATCTTCGAATGGGAGGGCGAAAACGCGCTCCAGGTAGCTGTCATACGTCTGCATTGAGAACCTCCTTCGAAATAGGGTTTATCGATTCAGTATGAGATAAGTATACACCTTTATAACGCCACTGGATTAAACGGCTGGTATATTCAGAATCTCCCCAGAAGCTCATTGAGGCGAATTGGGGAAACAGTGTTTACCCAATTTGAGAAAACTGCAGGGAGGATGCCGTACATCTCTGCCGCCTGTCGGGTGGTCAGGTTCTGCTTGACCGCTTCAAATACAATCAATAGGCTGTTCCTCCAAAAAATAATTGTTGACTTTTCTGTGAATTTTCTGTCTAATAGATTGACTGCGCAATGCAAATCACATATAACATAAGTGCAATAGCAAGGAAAGGAGTTGACATTTATGGCTACCACAACTAATTTCAGTGTCCGTATGGACAGCGACATTAAGAAACAGTGCGAAGCAATGTATGGTGAATTAGGTATCAACCTTACTACAGCTATCAATGTGTTTCTTCGCCAGTCGCTCCGTGTCGGCGGTTTTCCTTTTGATGTTCGCATGGAGCAGCCGAACAAGGAAACGATAGCAGCAATGCTGGAAGCAGAACGCATTGCCCGTGATCCGTCTGTAAAACGCTACTCTGATGTAGAGGAAGCATTGAAGGCGTTAAAAGAATGAGTAAACATTTAGACATTGTTTGGACAAATCAATTTAAGAAGGACTACAAGATGGCGATGAAACGCCATCTTGATATTGACCTTCTGGACGACATCATTCGCAAACTGGCAAGCAGCGAACAGCTTCCAGAAAAGAATAAAGACCACGCTTTAACTGGAAACTGGGTCGGGCATCGTGAGTGCCACATTCAGCCGGATTGGCTATTGGTCTATCGGATTGAGAATGATTTGCTCATCTTGACATTATCCCGAACAGGAACGCACAGCGATTTATTTGGAAAGTAAGAAAATGCACTCGGTACAAATGCTGGGTGCATTTTCTCATTTCGTCCGGTTCCATCATCTGCCATTCGGCGTGTACAGTAGCGTACTCAATCGAGCGAGATAGAAGATCGTGGTATAGACCGGGCATGAAATTCTTAATATAATAGGAATCATATAGGATGTTATGAAGGGAGCTGTTGGTATGATGTACGAGTCTTTAAAGCTACCGGTTGGGATAGAAAACTTTGAGGAGATCCGCACGAAGGGATATTACTATGTCGATAAGACGAAACTCATAGAGCAGCTTTTTGACCGTCTTGGAAAGGTCAATCTTTTCACGCGTCCGCGGAGGTTCGGTAAGACGCTGAACATGAGTATGCTGCGGTACTTTTTTGAGATCGGGACGGATGCATCCCTTTTCGATGGGCTGTATATCGCGGGGAAGCAGGCGCTGGTTTCGGCGCACCTCGGGAAGTATCCGGTGATCTTTTTGTCCCTGAAAAATGTGGAGGGACTCAGCTTTGAGAGCGCGAGATATCAGCTGGTAGAGCTGATTGCGAAGGAGGCGCGGAGACACCGTGCGCTGGAGAGCAGTCCGCAGCTCGATGAGGATGATCAGAAGATTTATGCAGCATTGACACAGGTGCAGGACGGTATGTATGTCATGGCGGAGGATGTGCTGTATGGCTCGCTGCAGGCGCTTTCGGAGCTGCTGTATAAACATTACCAGCAGAAAGTGCTCATCTTGATCGATGAGTACGATGTGCCGCTCGATAAGGCATTCCAGCATGGCTACTATCGGGAGATGGTGGCGCTCATGCGTACGCTGTTTGGAAAAGCATTGAAAACGAATGACGCGCTGGAGTTCGCGGTGCTGACGGGCTGTCTTCGTGTTTCGAAGGAGAGCATTTTCACCGGACTGAATAATTTTAAGATTCTGTCGATTACGGATACGCGTTTCGATGAGCAGTTCGGGTTTACGGATGCGGAAGTGCGGAAGCTGCTCACGGATTATCATCTGGAATCGAAGTATGCGGAGACGAAGGAGTGGTACGACGGCTATCGCTTCGGTAACGTGGATGTGTACTGTCCGTGGGATGTGATCAACCATGTGGACCGCGTCCTGGATGACATCGATGCGCGCCCGGAGGCATACTGGATCAATACCAGTGGCAATGATCTCGTAAAACGTTTCGTTGCGAAGGCGAATAAAACCACGCGGGACGAGATCGAGCGTCTGATCGCCGGAGAGGCCATCGAGAAGCAGCTGCGTCTGGATCTGACCTATGATGAGATCGATCGCAGTATAGAGAATCTGTGGAGCGTGCTCTTTACGACCGGGTATCTGACGCAGGCGGGCAGGACGGAAGCGGGAAACTATAAACTCGTGATTCCGAATCATGAGATTCGTGAGGTGTTCCGTTTTCAGATTCAGGAGTGGTTTAAAAATGCGGTATTCAGTAACACAGAGCAGCTGACGGCATTCTGGAAAGCCATCGAGGGCGGCGACACGAGCGAGATGGAAGCTTATCTGAATCGTTTGCTGAGTAATTCCATCAGTGTGTTTGACTCGAAGGCGGTGGATGGCGAGAAGGAAAGTGCGTACCACAATCTGCTGGTGGGGATACTTGCCGGGAATGCGGACTGGCTGGTGAAGTCAAATCGTGAGGCGGGTGATGGTTTCGCGGATATCATCGTGGAGACAGAAAATCCGGATGCCGGCATCATCATGGAGCTGAAATATGTGAAGGATTTCAGCGCGATGGAGCAGGCGTGTCAACGCGCACTTGCGCAGATCCGGGACCGTCGTTATCAGGAGTTTCTGCTGAATGATGGACGAAGTGATATCACACTTTACGGGATCGCGTTCTGCAGGAAGCGGTGCCGCGTGGTGGCGGAGTCTGCATAAGGCAGACTCCGGAACGATATCCAGCAGAGCTATGCTCTGCTCCCGAAGGGCTAAACTCGAGCCTTCTAAGCTCGAGTTTAGGGCGGTGGCAGAGACATTGGCCCACGATCTTTCAACCAGAAGTTTAGTGCATTTTCTGTGAATCTGCCTTATAATGGTAAACTGATTTAAAAAGGGCAGTGAGTGGAGGAGTCTGCAAAAGGCAGATTTCAGATCGATTACGGAGGTGAAGTGATGGAACCGATCTATTTGTCGATTGAACCTGAGAAGACCGGAAAGAAGATCAAGAAGCTGCTCGATGCGAGTGGGTATACCGTGCGGGATGTGCAGCGCCTGATGGGCTTTAACAATCCGCAGGCGATCTACAAGTGGCTTTCGGGAAAGTCGCTGCCGAGCATCGATAACTTCGTGATTTTAAGCAGACTGTTGCATACCAGCATTGATAACCTCCTCGTCGTAGACGAGGAGGTTATTGTTTTATATGGGGCACGGGCGGCGTGAGTCGATATGCCTACTTCACGATTTTTTCGAAATCTGAGGCCGGGTGCTTGCAGATCGGGCAGATGAAATCATCCGGAATCTCTTCGCCGACGTACTCATATCCACAGATACGACAGCGCCATACCGTCTGCCCCTTGTCGGTCTTTCCGACCGCCTGTGGCTTCGGCTTGATGTGATTCTGATAGTACTCGTAGGTCGTGGATGGCGTATCACTCAGCACCGCCATATCCGTGATCTCGCCGATGAACATCGTATGCGAACCGAGATCCACTGTCTTATCGACCGTTACGGAAATGTAGGCATTGGTTCCCTCTGTAATGTAATAGAGGCCATCAGCGCCACGTGCACAGCCGGTGAAATTCGTAAACTTATCGACATCACGACCAGACTGGAAACCGAAGTGCTTGAAGAGTTCGAAATCTGCCTGCTCACTCAGCACGGATACGGTGAACTTCCCGGTCCGTTCGATCATATCATGTGTATAGTTTGCCTTATTCACGCAGATGCTCAGCTGATTCGGCTCCGATGCCGCCTGAATCGCCGTGTTGATAATGCAGCCGTTATCCTTCTCACCGTCACGTGCGGTCAGCACAAACAAACCATAACTTAGCTTATACATCGCCTTCTTATCCATCAGACTTCCTCCTTTTCATAGAATCAACGAAAATGAATCACGTACGCTATACTTGCTATTAAGAAGCGTTCCTAATAATAAGTATAGACATTTTTCGGATGCTGTCAATCGCGCTATACGGAGGGGATGCTGTGTTTAGTAGTTATTGTTCCGTGTGATCCACAGGAAGGTGCCGGTGAAGAGGATGCCTTTCACGATGGAGGTGCTGGTGAGGGCCCACCAGATGCCGTCGAGGCCGAGCGGGCGGCTCAGGATGATCGCGAGTGGGATGCGGGCGCCGGTGAAGGTGATGCTCAGGATGCTGCACAGGCGTGTCTTTCCGAGGCCGGAGAGGGCACCGACGGTGGTGAGCTCGACGCACATGAAGGCTTCACCGAAGCCGATGATGATGAGGTAGCTGATCGCGGTGACGATGGCCTTCGGTTCGTGGAAGAAGACGCCGGCGAGCGGTCCCGGGAAGCAGATGAAGATCGCGGTGACGAGCAGACCCCAGAGTCCGACAGTGAGGAGGGAGATGAGGTAGCCCTTCCGGATCCGGTCATGCTTCGCAGCGCCATAATTCTGGGCGACGAAGGCATTGAGCGCGGCGGCGAAGCCGTCTGCTGTGTTCCAGGAGATGGACTCGATCTGTCCGCCGACACGCTGGGTGGCAACGGCTTCTGCACCGTAGCCGGAGACCATGCGGGTGAGGACCATGGAGATCGCGCAGTAGGCCATGCTCTGGAGGGCGGTCGGGACGCCGATCTGGAAGATGCCCTCGAGGATGCTGAGCGGCATCCGGGCGAGGAGACGGGTGCCCTTCAGGATGTTATCCTTATGGCCGCGGAGGACGCCGAGGATCATGATCAGCATGACGATGGCCTGGGCGGTGACGGTCGCGATGGCGGCACCGGTGACGCCGAGACGCGGGAACGGGCCCGGGCCGAGGATCAGCACCGGATCGAGCACCATGTTGATGACGAGGCCGATAAGGTTCGCGATGAACGGGGTCTTCGAGTCACCCTGGGCGGTATAGAGGCCGGTGAGGGTCAGGCTCAGGAAGGAGAAGACCACGAAGCCGCAGGCGATGCGGGTGTAGGAGATCGCGGCGGCGTAGGACTCGGCGTCACTCAGCTGGAAGAAGTTCACGAGCGGGTGCACGAAGGCGACACAGACGAGCGCATAGAGGAGGCCCATCAACGTGGACAGCTGTACGGCGGTCTGCGCGTAACGATGTGCGCGGTCATGATCGCCGCGTCCTAAGCATTGAGCCACATGGACCTGACCGCCCATGCGCGCCATGGAGGCGAGGCCCTGGGAGAGCCAGGTGAACATGCCGCCGACACCGACGCCGGCGACCGCCTTCGAGCCGAGCATGCCGATCCAGGCCATATCCGTGATGTTGTACAGGGTGCTGATGAACGACGACGCCATGATCGGAAGCGCGAGCTTCACCAGCGTTTTCATGATCGGACCCTTCGTTAAATTACCATTCATAGTATTTATTCCTTATATATGTACTCTGAGCTAGTATACACGAAAATACGATAAGGTCGAGAGCTTATGTCTGCTATCGGGAAAAGATTATATCTTTTTATGACGAAGCTTACGGTGCAAAAACTGAAACCGCATACCCCTCCGTGAATACGTCCTATGAATTTATATGATACTCATCCACGAAGGTTAGCCTTTACTAATCGTGACGTTGTACTTTATCATATACACAAATTTAGTTTAAAAATGCGTTGTAGCAAGGCCAATCGGCCTTCGGTCTACCCGCTCAGAGAGCTGCCGGCTGGTGCGAGGCAGTGCGGTGTACCGGATGTTTATCCCCTTGCGAGCAGCCGTGCCGAAAAGGGCCCGATAGGGTGCCGTAGGATAGTAAAGTAGGTGCGGACGGCAGGCACCGTTATCAGGGCCAGCGGACTGTTGGGTCTGCACGAAGGGGCTGTCTATCAGAGACAGCAAAAAGAGTGGTACCGCGGAAGGTAAATCGTAACAGCTTTCGTCTCTTACAGGGTCTATGGACTTTGTGGGGGCGGAGGCTTTTCTTTTAACTTTCTCCCGGAAGCGGAGGAAGCGCATCCCCCACAGATTTCGAAACAGAGCAGCGGTGGCGCTGGCGACGCCCAGCCGATCGAGCCCGAAGCGGCCGCGGCAGCGAAGCTGATCGGCGATCGAGCCCGATCAGCATCGACGGAGCTCCACCGATGCAACACAGAAAAGCGATGACGCTTTCAGTACTTTCAGAGAAAGGCAGGCACATACTATGGTGACACTGGATAAAATCTATCATGCAAGCTTCGTTTTAAAGGATGTGGCGCGGAAGACGGACCTCATCGCGGCGCCTCGGCTCGTGCCGGACGTGCAGGTCCATCTGAAAACCGAGAACCTGCAGGTAACCGGCAGCTTCAAGGTACGCGGTGCCTACTATAAGATCAGTCAGCTGAGCGAGGAGGAGCGCAGTCACGGTATCGTGGCCTGCAGCGCCGGTAACCACGCGCAGGGCGTCGCGCTCGCAGCGACGAAGATGGGGATCAAGAGCGTCGTCTGCATGCCGGATGGTGCGCCGATCATGAAGGTCGAGAGCACGAAGCGTCTCGGTGCAGAGGTCTGCCTCGTGAAGGGTACCTACGATGATGCCCATGACAAGGCCGTCGAGCTCCAGGAGGAGACGGGCATGACCTTCATCCATCCGTACGACGACGATGCGGTCATCGCGGGCCAGGGCACAATCGGTCTCGAGATCCTCGACCAGCTCGAGGATGTGGACGCGGTGATCGTGCCGATCGGTGGCGGCGGACTGATCTCCGGTGTCGCCTTCGCGATCAAGAGCCTCCGTCCGGAGTGCAAGGTCTATGGTGTGCAGGCGGCCGGTGCGCCGAGCATGTTCAATGCTTACCGCGATCATCAGTGGGAGTCCCTCGACAGCGTCTCGACCTTTGCGGATGGTATTGCCGTGAAGAATCCAGGCGAGACCACCTTCCAGATGGTCGAGAAGTACGTGGACGACGTCGTGACCGTCAGCGAGGATGAGACCGCCGCTGCGATCCTTGCACTGATCGAGAATCAGAAGCTGATCGCCGAGGGTGCCGGTGCCGTGTCGGTCGCTGCCGCGATGTTCGGAAAGCTCCCGATCCAGGGCAAGAAGGTCGTGTGCCTCATCAGTGGCGGCAACATCGACGTGAACATCCTGTCCCGCGTGATCACCCGCGGTCTCGTCATGAGCGGCCGCAACGCAAACCTGATGATCGCGCTCGAGGATAAGCCGGGCCAGCTCCAGCAGGTCAGCGAGATCGTCTCGAAGTGCGGTGCCAATGTCGTCTCCGTGCATCATGACCGCGGCGACACGAACATGGCGATCTCCAGCTGTTTCCTGAAGCTCGGCCTCGAGACCCGTGACCGGCAGCAGATCGAGGAGATCCGTGCGGCCCTCACGCAGGCCGGCTTCCGCCTTGTCACGGAGCGCGCCTGATCGGGGCCAATGCTTCCGACGAGACATCGTCACGATACATAAGAAGCTCAGCGAAGGGCAGCAGCAGAGGGATCCTCCCGGCACAGCCCTTCATGGAAATAAGAGAAGGGAGTGGAGAAGGATGAATCTGCATTATATGAATCAGCGTTTAAGCAGTCTCGTGGTGTTCCGTGAGCTGCTGCAGGATCCGGTGATCGCGGCGTTTCAGCGGATGCTGGCGAGCGCGGAGCTGGACGACGGCGATGCCTTCGCCACGGCCTGTGCGGCGTTCGAGCACCGGCTGTTTGAGAAGACAGAGAACTGGACGGAGTACCTCAGCACTGCGGTGCTGGAGAGTGAGAACATCTGCGTGCGGCGACAGGCCCACGGCGAGCTCAGTGCCGTCCTCAGTGACAGTCTGCAGCGGGAGCTGGCACTTCTAAACGAGCTGTCTGCGCTGACCCTGGAAGAGCTGACGGCGGAGATGAGTGCCGCGCCGGACTACTTCGTCGCGTGGGTCACCGAGGCGGGCGCACTGCCGGCGGAGTATGCGAAGCGCATGCAGGAGGTCAGCACGAGGGGCTACGGCATGTTCGCACGGAACCACGTCTTCGTGGTGGAGGATGGACGTCTGGTGCCGGTGAATCATCCGGATCCGCAGCGGCTTTCCGAGCTGCCGGGCTACGAGAAGGAGCGTGAGAAGGTCATCGCGAACACCGAGGCGCTGCTGGATGGACGTCCGGCGAACAACGTGCTGCTGTACGGCGATGCGGGCACCGGCAAGTCGAGTGCCATCAAGGCGATCGCGAACGAGTATGCGGCGCGGGGCCTGCGCCTCGTCGAGGTGAAGAAGAACCAGCTCTACCAGATCCCGGATCTCATGGATCAGCTCGCGGCGAACCCGCTGAAGTTCATCCTGTTTATCGATGACCTCAGCTTCACGACGAACGACGACAACTTCGCCGCGCTGAAGGCCATCCTCGAGGGAAGCGTCGGGGGCCGCGCCGGCAACATCGCGGTTTACGCGACGAGCAACCGGCGGCATCTCATCAAGGAGACGCTCGAGGACCGGCAGGGCAGCGACATTCACGAAAGCGATACGCGTCAGGAGCTGATGAGCCTCGCGGCACGCTTCGGCCTCACGGTGACCTTCGGGCAGCCGGACAAGAGCCGCTTCGTGCAGATCGTCACGGACCTCGCCGCACAGTACGGCGTGGAGGACGATCCGGAGAAGCTGATCGTACGGGCGGAGGCCTTCGCGATCCGCGCCGGCGGACGAAGCCCGCGTGTCGCGAAGCAGTTTATCGAGCTGTGTAAGGCAGGTGTTTTAAATTAGGGAGGAAAAGTCATGATTTTAAATGGCTCTCAGATATTTGTAGAAGTGCTGGTGGAGCAGGGCGTCGATACACTGTTCGGTTATCCGGGTGGTGCGGTGCTGAACCTCTACGATGAGCTGTACCGTAACCAGGATCGCATCCACCACATCATGACGGCGCACGAGCAGGGCGCGAGCCACGCGGCGGACGGCTATGCACGGGCGACCGGAAAGACGGGCGTCGTGCTGGCAACCAGCGGTCCGGGTGCGACGAACCTCGTCACCGGTATCGCGACGGCCTACATGGATAACGTGCCGATGGTCGCCTTTACGGGCAATGTCGGCACCGCGGTCTTAGGGCGCGATGCCTTCCAGGAGGCGTATATCGAGGGAATCACGATGCCGATCACGAAGCACAACTACACTGTGCGTCGGGTCGAGGATCTCGCGGATACGATGCGGGAGGCGTTCCGCATCGCGCAGAGCGGTCGTAAGGGACCGGTGCTCGTGGATATCCCGAAGGACATCACGGCGGCGAGCTGTGAGTTTACGCCGAAGAAGCCGGCGGAGATTACGGTGAATACCGAGGTCGATGCAGAGGATCTCGCCCGGGCTGCGGAGCTCATCAACCAGGCGACGCGTCCGGTGGTCTACTTCGGTGGCGGTGTCGCGGTCAGCGAGGCGAGCTGTCAGGCACTGCGCGATCTCATCGCGAAGGCGGACATGCCGGCGACCTATACGCTGATGGCCGCGGGTGTCCTCAACTACGGGGACAGGCGGAACCTCGGCCTGATCGGTATGCATGGCACCTACACCGCGAACAAGGCGGTCGACCAGGCAGACCTCGTGCTGGCGATCGGTGCCCGTTTCTCGGATCGTGTCGCACTGAACCCGGAGAAGTTCGCGGCTGGTGCGAAGATCGTGCAGATCGATATCGATGCCAGTGAGGTGGATAAGAACGTCCTCGTCGACGCTTCGGTGGTCGGCGATGCGGCGGTCGTGCTGCAGGCGCTGCTTCCGCTGGTCGCTGCTGCCGAGCATCCAGACTGGTTCGCCCAGATCGCGGAATGGCAGGCGGCCGACTACCAGCCGAAGGACAGCGAGACCGTCCTGAAGCCGCACCAGATCATCCGCGAGACCTGCGAGATGACCGGTCCGGATACGACCTACGTCACCGATGTCGGTCAGCATCAGATGTGGGCGGCACAGTACGTGCTTCACACGAAGCCACGCGGCTTCCTGACGAGTGGCGGTCTCGGCACCATGGGCTACGGCTACGGTGCGGCGATCGGTGCGCAGGTGGCACTCGGAAACGGGCATCGCGTGATCCACTTCACGGGGGACGGTTCCTTCCATATGAATCTGAACGAGGCGTGTACGGCGGTGAGCTACGAGCTTCCGATCATCACGATCATCTTTAACAACCAGGTGCTCGGGATGGTGCGCCAGTGGCAGACAGCCTTCTACGGCAAGCGCTACTCGAGCACGGATCCGGAGCGGAAGACCGATTATGTAAAGCTCGCTGAGGGCTTCGGCGCGAAGGGCTACCGCTGCGAAACCATGGCGGAGTTCCGTGCAGTCCTGGCAGAAGCATTGACCAACGAAGGCCCGAGCTGGATCGAGTGCCGTATCGATAAGGATGAGAAGGTGCTGCCGATGATTCCGCCGGGAGGCACGGTGCAGGATATCACCATGACGGACGACGAAAGGGGGCAGGTATGATGGAGCATCAGTATAAGTATCCCCGCAGGGTCATCAGCATCCTGGCGGTGAACCGCTACGGTGTGCTGGCGAGAATCTCGAATATGTTTAACCGCCGGAGCTTCAACATCGACAGCATCACGACCTCGGAGACCATGGATCCGGGCATCGCGCGGATCACGATCACGGTCCACGTCGACGAGCAGAAGCTGAAGCAGCTGCTCCTCCAGACGCGGCGGCTCGAGGATGTGCGCGAGGTGTATGAGCTTGCGACGGCGAGTGTGCAGCGGGAGCTCCTGCTTATCAAGGTCCGTGCGGATAAGGATAATCTGCCGAGCCTCCGCGACATCGCTGGGGTCTACAAGGCGAAGATCATCGATCTCTCCCCGGACAGCCTCGTCATGGAGCTCACCGGTAAGCCGGAGAAGGTCGAGGGCTTCCTCAATATGATGCGGAACTACGAGGTGCTCGAGATGTGCCGGACCGGCATCACCGCACTCGAGCGCGGCACGGATCACATCTTCGGGGACGAGGAGAATTAAGAAGTGCATCGATGAGCCGGATCGAGGCGCAGAAGCGCTGGAGCCGGGGATGAAAGGCCGGACGATGATCGAAGCGGTCGGAGGCATTGGCCGAAAATACGTCAGTAAAAGCAGTCTTCGCGGCTTTTCAGCGAAAGTGTAGGAGTTTGCATCAAGCAAACTCCGGAACGACCTCCAGCAGAGCTGTGCTCTGCTCCCCGAAGGGGCTAAAGTCGGGCTTCATCAGCCCGAGTTTAGGGCGCGGAGTCGATGGCTTTTATGAATAAAAACTGTTAACCAGCATTTAGAACAGGAAAAGAGAAAAGGAGAAAAAGAAATGGCGATCAAGAAGTACTATGATTCAGATTGTAACCTCGGTGTACTGGATGGAAAGACTGTCGCGGTCATCGGCTTCGGCTCACAGGGCCATGCGCATTCCGAGAACCTCGCAGAGAGCGGCGTGAATGTCGTGGTCGGTCTTCGTAAGGGCTCCGGTCACTGGGAGAAGGCGGCGAAGTTCGCTGAGACCTGCCCGAACTTCCATGTGATGGAGGTCGAGGAGGCAGCCAAGGCCGGCGATATCGTCATGATGCTCGTGCCGGATGAGCTCTGCGCAGATATCTACAACAAGCAGGTCGCTCCGTACATGACCGAGGGCAAGACCCTGGCCTTCGCGCACGGCTTCAACATCCACTTCAAGACCATCGTGCCGCCGAAGAACGTCGACGTCATCATGATCGCACCGAAGGGACCTGGTCACACCGTTCGCAGCCAGTATGTCGAGGGGAAGGGCGTTCCGAGCCTGATCTGTATCGAGCAGGATTTCACCGGCAAGGCGAAGGACACCGCACTTGCTTACGCTTCCGGCATCGGCGCTGGTCGTGCGGGTATCCTCGAGACCACCTTCAAGGAGGAGACCGAGACGGATCTCTTCGGAGAGCAGGCGGTTCTCTGTGGTGGTGTCTGTGAGCTCATCCACGCGGGCTTCGATACACTCGTTGAGGCTGGCTATGCGCCGGAGATGGCGTACTTCGAGACCTGCCATGAGATGAAGCTGATCGTCGACCTCATCAACGAGGGCGGCTTCTCCAAGATGCGTTACTCGATCTCCAACACCGCGGAGTACGGCGACTACCGCACCGGTAAGCGTCTCATCACTGAGGAGACCCGTAAGGAGATGAAGAGAGTCCTCACCGAGATCCAGGATGGTACCTTCGCAAGTGAGTTCCTCACGGAGATGAATCCAAACGGCGGCCGCAAGGTACACTTCCTCGCAAAGCGTCGTATGGAAGCAGATCTTCTCATCGAGAAGGTCGGCGCAGAGCTCCGTCAGATGATGAGCTGGCTGAAGAAGTAAACACTGACGGTCCCTCCGGGGGCCGTTTTTGTATCATAGTATAGGCGATGATGATTTTTATCACGCCAAATGTTTTTCAGAGACACCTGTGCCGGGCGTCTCTTTTTGTTTGCCTGCCCACCCCGAGCTACACGCTTTATTCATTTACATTTTGAACCCGCCCCATGCAGGCAAACAAAAATTTGACGCCGTCGCACGTGGAAAGACGTTGCCTTTTTATGGATTGATTGCCTCTCGTATCTGACGCTGCCGCGCGAGAATGTTGATCGATGATTCGCTAACTATTGCGCGCGGCCCGGAAATTTATATGACTGAACCGGTTGAAATCAGGGGGAATGGATGGGACTATCCAATAATGGCCAGATTTCGTAATCGTGGATATTTTCAACATATGTTGTCTCTTTTGCGTGTGAGGTAAAAATATCCACGATTTCAAAATAAGGCAGTTATTGGATGATTTTTCGGAAAATCAGACATACGCATATATGCGTACTATCGGATATTCTTTGTTTTTAAATATAGTGGATATGCATTTTCATGACTTAGAGAAGAATTTCTTTAAACGTATATCCAATAATCGGTCTTTTTTTAAAAGCTGGATACTGGGGGCATGGGGCGCTCTTATAAAAATAGGTGTTTAATATCCAATATTTATGAAATCACCTTAGATTGGATAGTTTTCGCTCCCCTCCGACTTTTTAGGATCAAAAACATATCCAATATTTTCAAAATCAAATCAAATTAGATATGATGGGGTATCTGTGCCGAAGGCGTACAGGATGGCAGGAATGCGGATCCGGCTGATGTCTTCCGGCGCAGTCTGAGCCGAAGGCGAATAGGACGGCGACGTCTCAGGGTTTGCCTGCATGGGGTGGGGCCAATATGCAAAAGGATAGAGGCTGTTCATGGGGCGGGCAGGCAACCCCAGAGACGGCCGGGGGCAGGATAACTCTTGGAAATCAGACGGGCGTCGAAGTCGATTGCTGAACGTTTATGTCGAAGACCGTTGAATGATTACTTGATTTATCTCTTTCGGTACGTCCGCGGGGTCATCTGGAAGCGGGCCTTGAAGGCGCGGTTGAAGTAGGAGAGGTTTGCGAAGCCGGACGCGGTCGCGATGGCGAGGATGCTGTCGTCGGTGGTGCGGAGGGCATCGGCGGCGAGGTTCAGGCGGTAGTCGTTCAGGAAGGCGATGAAGCTCTGGCCGGTCATCTGGCGGAACCAGCGCATGAAGTGGCTGCTGCTGAAGGAGCAGACCGCGGCGGCGTCTTCGACACGCAGGGATTCAGTGTAGTGAGCCGAGAGCCACTGCAGGATCGTCTTTAAGCGCAGGGTATCGGCGGTCTCCGCCGGGAGCCTGGTTTGCTCCTCCCGGATCAGGATGGCGAGGAAGTGGAGGAGATCCGCCTTGATGATGAGCTCGTAGCCGCTGAAGCGGGTGCGGTTCACCTCCTCGATTTCGCGCAGGCAGGCTGCAGCGCTCCGGTAAGAGGGATCCCCCTTCGCGAGATGTGCTGGAAGCGGCAGGCGACCGCTCTCGAGCGGCAGCAGGTACTTCTCCGCACAGAGATCATCCGTACCGCCGAGAAGCTCGAGATCGAAGATGATATTTTCGTACTCCATCGTCTGGTCGCCAGCCTGGCGAAGCGCGTGCAGCGTCCCCGGCACGAACACGAAGATGTCCCCCATCTGCGCCGGAAGACTCGCCGTACCGACCTGGATGATCCCCTCGCCCCGCTTCACAAACACCAGCTCCATATTCTCGTGCCAGTGCAGCGCTACCTGCGGAAAATCCCCCGGGATCGTACAAGGATATATATTGAAGGGAAAACGCAGCGCACCATGCTGCTTCGTCTCCTGAAGGGATGCCTGATTCTTCATTGTTTGCTCCTAACATCGGTAGATTTCTACAGTGAAGTCAGGAGGGAGTCCGGAGGACCGGCAACAGAAACCATACGAAGCGGTCGTGAAGAATCAAGCCGGGTTCCCTTAGCGGCACTTGGTGTTATCTCTCCTTGGAACCCTCTGTCAACGCTGAGTTTTCATCAAGAAAACTCAGCGATTGCAGAGGGCCTAGTGCCGCTTAGGGGTCCCGGCTTAGAGTCTTCCGAGCGCGCAGTACTGTGTTTCTGTTGCCGGTCCTCCGGCCCCCTGCTGGCTCGATGATAGAATCGTACCATAATTTGAGAATATCTGGCAAGTAAATGATTGTTTTATGTGATATATCTTGATATAGATAGAAAATCAGATATCCGCTTAAAGGAGGATCTTATGAATATTACAGAGACGTTAGAGAAGCTGAGTGGTAAGTCACTGAAGGACTGCAGCGATCAGGAGCTGTATCTCGCGCTGCTGGAGCTGGTGCGGGCGAAGAGTGCGGAGCGTGTAAAGCCGGTGCATGGCCGGAAGCTCTACTATATCAGTGCGGAGTTCCTGATCGGAAAGCTCCTGTCAAATAACCTCATCAACCTCGGGCTGTATGATGAGGTACGTGACGCGCTGGCAGCCGCAGGGAAGAAGCTGTCCGACATCGAGGAGGTTGAGCCGGAGCCTTCCCTCGGCAACGGCGGTCTCGGCCGTCTCGCCGCCTGCTTCCTGGATTCGCTTGCGACACTGAACCTGCCGGGCGACGGGATCGGCCTCCGGTACCATTTCGGCCTGTTCCACCAGTCCTTCGAGAACGATATCCAGAACGAAAAGCCGGACCCATGGCTGACTGCGCACAGCTGGGCGGAGAAAACCGACGTGACCTACCCGGTGGAGCTCGCGGGGAAGTCCTATACCGCGCGTCTCTATAAGCTCGCCGTGACCGGCTACGAGGGCCGCACGAACACACTGAACCTCTTCGACCTCGATACCATCGACGAGGGGATCGTCCATGACGGCATCGCCTTCGATAAGACCGCCATCGATAAGAACCTGACGCTGTTCCTCTATCCGGACGATTCTGACGAGGCCGGCCGTCGCCTCCGTATCTACCAGCAGTATCTGATGGTGTCCGCCGGCGCGCAGCTGATTCTCGCAGAGTGTGCGACCCGTGGCTGTGACTACCATGATCTCGCGGACTACGCGGCGATTCAGATCAACGACACGCACCCTAGCATGGTCATCCCGGAGCTCATCCGCCTGCTCGGCGAGCATGGCATCGACTTCGAGGAGGCCGTGGAGATCGTCACGAAGACCTGCGCCTATACGAACCACACGATCCTCGCAGAGGCCCTCGAGAAGTGGCCGCGTGCGTACCTCGACGCGGTCGTTCCACAGCTGATGCCGATCATCGAGAAGCTGGATGCGCTGGCACGGACCCGCTCGGAGGATGCGTCGCTTGCCATCATCGACGAGGACGATGTCGTCCACATGGCGCATATGGACATCCATTTCACGCATTCCACGAACGGTGTCGCAACGCTGCATACGGAGATCCTGAAGAACACCGAGCTCCATAACTTCTACGAGCTCTACCCGGAGAAGTTTAATAATAAGACAAACGGCATCACCTTCCGTCGCTGGCTCCTGGAGTGCGATCCGCGCCTCACCGCGGTGCTGGAGAAACACATCGGCACGGGCTTCCGCAAGGATGCGTCCGAGCTCGAGAAGCTGCTTCACTTCGCAGATGACGCCGCGGTGCTCGAGGAGCTCCGCGAAGTGAAGACAGAAAATAAGGAAGCATTGGCCGACTGGCTCCGCCGGACCCAGGGCGTGACGGTGAACACGGGCGCGATGTTCGACATCCAGTCGAAGCGTCTCCACGAGTACAAGCGGCAGCAGCTGAACCTGCTCTACCTCATCCACCAGTACCACGAGATCAAGGCGGGGCATCTGCCGGCGACCCCGCTCGTCAGCATCTTCGGCGCGAAGGCGGCGCCGGCCTACATCATCGCGAAGGACATCATCCATGCGCTGCTCGTGCTGTCGAAGGTGATCGCGGCAGATCCGGTCGTGTCGAAGTGGCTGCAGCTCGTCTTCATCGAGAATTACAACGTGACCGCGGCGGAGAAGCTGATTCCGGCCTGCGATCTCTCGGAGCAGATCAGTCTCGCGTCGAAGGAGGCCTCCGGCACCGGCAATATGAAGTTCATGCTGAACGGCGCGCTCACGCTCGGTACGATGGACGGCGCGAACGTCGAGATCGCGCAGCAGGTGGGCGAGGACAATGTCTACATCTTCGGCCAGACCTCCGATCAGGTCATCCACCGCTACGCTGCGGGGGACTACATCGCAGAGCAGTGGTATGAGGGCGATCCGAACCTCCGCCGGGCGATCGATTTCCTGACCGGCCCGGAGATGCTGGCGGCCGGCCATGCAGAGAACCTCTGCCGTCTGCACGACGAGCTCATCCATAAGGACTGGTTCCAGACGCTTCCGGATTTCAATGCTTACATCGTGCGCAAGAACCAGGCGCTCAGCGACTACGCCTGCGATCCGCAGGGCTGGCGCCGCAAGTGCCTCGTGAACATCGCGAAGGCCGGCCTGTTCTCCTCGGATCGGACTATCGCGGAGTACGATCGTGACATCTGGCAGCTCGGAAAGTGATGTGAGGGGCGATATAAGATTCCCAGGCACCGCCGCTGCATAGCTGTGGAACGGGTGCAACGGTCGGGCATAATTCAAAATGGCAGGGACCTTTCGGGGCCCCTGCCATTTTGAATAAAAAATATAATATTTATTTTTAAAAAGTATTGCACTATTTGGTGAAAAGTGTTAAATATATGTTATCGGAAACGTTACCGGTAACGTTAACGGAAACATACCGGAGAACGCGAGAGCGAATCGCCTGGTCAATCTGCACAAAATGCTTCAAGGCAGAACGTGCGGAAGAGCTCAGGTGACACACATCATAATCGAGGCAGCGATGGGCGCGGCTTCGAGCTTGCCCGAAGGGCAGAGAGGATATGTTATGAAGAAGATGAGACGTTTCACAGCACTGGGTCTGACCGCTGCGATGGCAGTGACAGCGCTGGCAGGTTGTGGTGGTTCGAACACCGCGAGCACGACAGCAGCTGCGACGGAGGCAGCGAAGACCGAGGCAGCGACCGAGGCAGCAGCACCAGCAGAGCAGACAGCAAGCGGTGGTAAGGTTTACTACCTCAACTTCAAGCCGGAGCAGGCAGATCAGTGGGTAGACCTCGCAAAGAAGTATACCGATGAGACAGGCGTAGAGGTTCATGTACAGACCGCAGCGTCCGGAACCTACGAGCAGACACTGAAGTCCGAGATGGCGAAGTCTGAGGCTCCGACCCTTTTCCAGGTCAACGGTCCGGTCGGTCTCGCAACATGGGATGACTACTGCATGGATCTCAAGGATACCGATGTATTCAAGGATCTCGAGAGTGAGGATTACGCTCTGAAGAACAGAGACGGCGTCGTAAAGGGTATCGCCTACGTTATCGAGACCTACGGCATCATCTATAATAAGAAGATCCTCAATGACTACATCGCACTCGATGGTGCGAAGATCAGCGATATCTCTGAGCTGAACAGCTTCGATAAGCTGAAGGAAGTCGCAGACGATATGCAGGCGAAGAAGGATGAGCTCGGTATCGAGGGCGCATTCACATCCGCAGGCTTCGATTCCTCCTCTGACTGGCGTTTCAAGACCCACCTCGCAAACCTGCCGATCTACTACGAGTACAAGGATGACAACATCGGCTCCACCGATGCCATCAAGGGAACCTACCTCGACAACTTCAAGAACGTATTTGATCTTTACATCACAGATTCCACCACAGAGCCTTCACTTCTCTCTGGTAAGACCGGTGATGATGCCGCTTCTGAGTTCGCACTCGGCGAGGCTGCATTCTATCAGAATGGTACATGGGCATACAACGACATCAAGGGCAACGAGGTTGCAGACGAGGATCTCGGCATCCTTCCGATCTACTTCGGTGTAGACGATGCAAGCCAGGGTACCTGCACAGGTTCCGAGAACTTCTGGTGCGTAAACGATAAGGCAAGCGATGCAGATAAGCAGGCAACCCTCGATTTCCTGAAGTGGGTTGTAGAGTCTGACGCAGGTCGTGAGTCCCTTTCCAAGGAGATGGGCTTCGTCACTCCGTTCTCTACCTTCGCTGATTACCTTCCGGCAAACCCACTCGTTGTTGCAGCGAATGAGTTCAACAAGGATAAGACCCCTGTATCATGGAACTTTACCACGATGCCGAGTGAGCAGTGGAAGAACGTACTTGGTTCTGCAATGCTTGAGTATGCACAGGGTACCGGCGACTGGGATGCAGTAAAGACCGCATTCGTCGACAACTGGGCAACGGAGTACAAGAACGCAAATTCATAATTTAAAACGAAACAGCTGATCCGGTAAGATTCGTAGCTGTGGTCTCCGGCAGATTGATCTGCCGGAGATTTTTTTAGAAAAGGGGTTCAACATGGAAAAAGCGATCAAACGTTATATGCCGATCTTCGTGCTGCCGACGCTGGCGGCCTTCACGGTCGGCTTCATCGCACCGTTTCTCGTCGGCATCTGGCTGTCGTTCTGTAAGTTCACAACCATCACCGATGCGAAATTCGTCGGTTTTATCAACTACGCAAAGGTCTTCGGCGACGCGACCTTCGTACACTCTCTGTGGTACACCACACTGTTCACGATCGTGACGGTCATCCTCATCAACTTCCTCGCCTTCGCCGTAGCGATGGCGCTGACCGCGAAAATCAAGGGCAATTACTTATTCCGTACGATTTTCTTCATGCCGAACCTGATCGGCGGTATCGTCCTCGGTTACATATGGAGCCTGCTTCTCAATGGTATCCTCGCGATCTGGATGCGTACTCTGACCTACAGCGCGACCTACGGCTTCTGGGGCCTCGTCATCCTGATGCTCTGGCAGCAGGTCGGCTACATGATGATCATCTACATCGCCGGTATCCAGAATATCCCGAGTGACCTCCTCGAGGCTGCCCGTATCGATGGCGCGAACAAGTGGCAGGAGCTCCGCTACGTGATCCTGCCGATGCTGATGCCATCCATCACTGTCTGCACCTTCCTGACACTGACGAACGGCTTCAAGCTCTTCGATCAGAACCTGGCGCTCACAAACGGTGAGCCGTCTCAGAAATCCGAGATGCTCGCCATGAACATCTATACCACCTTCTATGGTCGAAACGGCTGGGAGGGTGTCGGCCAGGCGAAAGCCGTCATTTTCTTCATCATCGTCGGCGCAGTGGCACTGACCCAGAATTATCTGTCCCGTCGGAAGGAGGTCGAGCAGTAATATGAAGAACAAGAAATTAAGTACCTTTTTAACGGTATTCTTCAGTATCCTTTCTGTATTTTACGTATATCCGATCCTGCTGGTGCTGTTGAACTCCTTCAAGAAGAAGGCGTATATCTCGAAGAAGCCGTTCGCACTTCCGAACGCGAAGTCCTTCGTCGGTTTCGACAACTACATCTCTGGTATCCAGAAGACCGGCCTCATCCAGGCAGCGTTTGTGTCCCTCTTCGTGACGGTGCTTGCGGTTGCCGTCATCGTCCTCTGCACCTCGATGTGCGCATGGTACATCACGCGTGTGCATTCGAAGTTCACGGCTGGCATGTACTTCCTCTGCCTCTTCTCGATGATCGTGCCGTTCCAGATGGTTATGTTCCCGCTCAGTAAGATCGCGAACATGCTGAAGCTGTCCAATCCGCTCGGCCTCGTATTTATCTACCTCGGCTTCGGTGCCGGCCTCGCGGTCTTCATGTTTACGGGCTTCGTCAAGTCCCTGCCGCTCGCGATCGAGGAGGCCGCGATGATCGACGGCTGCACACCGCTTCAGACCTTCTTCTATGTGGTGATGCCGATCATGAAGCCGACCTGCATCACGGTCGCGATCCTCGAGACCATGTGGGTATGGAACGACTACCTGCTTCCGTCCCTCGTCCTCGACCTCAAGAAGTGGAAGACCATCCCGATCGCTGTACAGTACCTGAAGGGCGGCTACGGTTCCGTCGATATGGGTGCCATGATGGGAGTCCTGGTGCTGTCGATCATTCCGATCATCATCTTCTATGCATGCTGCCAGAAGTACATCATCGAGGGTGTCGTAGCGGGTGCTGTCAAGGGTTGATCATGCCGTGCATCTGTGGCGCGGTAATGGAATGCATGAACGGTGGAGCCCCTCTCCGGGAGGAGAAGTGCGCTCCGTCGGAGGCATTGGACGAAAACAGATGCAGATAGATTTTACCAGAGAGAAAAGGGGAGACGTATGGAAAAGGAAGTAAGGGAGCAGATCTGGGGCCGTGCAGCAGGTATTCTGATGCCGGTGTTCGCACTTCCCGGCTCGTATGGCATCGGAACACTCGGAAAGGAGGCCTACGGCTTCGTGGATTTCCTCGCGGCGAGCGGGCAGACCTACTGGCAGGTGCTTCCGATCGGGCCGACGGGCTATGGCGACTCGCCGTATCAGAGCTTCTCGACCTTCGCGGGCAATCCGTATTTCATCGATCTCGAGACGCTGATCGATGAGGAGCTGCTGACGCGCGAGGAGTGCGAGGCGGTGGATTTCGGCGCGGATGCTTCGCGGATCAGCTATGAGAAGCTGTATCTCGGCCGCTTCCCGCTGCTCCTGAAGGCGTTCGAACGTTTCGAGGAGCGGACAAGCGGGGAGGGCAATGTTGCGCCCGAGGCGGAGGAGAAGGAAGCGTATCGTCAGTTTATCCAGCATACGGTGCACTGGCTGCCGGCCTACGCGCAGTTCATGGCTGCGAAGACGGACTACCCGGAGGATTTCTACCGCTTCACGCAGTATCAGTTTGACAAGCAGTGGAAGCGCCTGCGGGCCTACGCAAATGAAAAGGGCATCGCCATCATCGGTGATATCCCGATCTACGTATCGAGCGATTCCGTGGATTTCACGGAGCATCCGGAGCTCTTCCAGCTTGATGAGGAGGGACAGCCGAAGCAGATCGCGGGCTGTCCGCCAGACAGCTTTTCGGCGACCGGCCAGCTCTGGGGCAATCCGGTCTATGACTGGGACTATCATAAGAAGACGGGCTATCACTGGTGGATCGCACGGATGCGCCGCTGCTTCGATCTCTTCGACGTGGTGCGTGTCGATCACTTCCGCGGCTTCGACGAGTACTACGCGATCCCGGCGGGTGCGAGCGATGCGACGGGTGGTCACTGGGAAAAGGGCCCCGGCATTGGCCTCTTCAATGCGCTGAAGGAGGCGCTCGGAGAGAAGCGGATCATCGCAGAGGACCTCGGCTATGTGACCGACACGGTGCGGAAGCTCGTCGAGGACACCGGCTATCCTGGGATGAAGCTGCTGGAGTTCGGCTTCGACTCGCGCGAGAGCGGAGACTACCGTCCGTGCACCTGGCCGGCTAATGCGGTCTGCTATACGGGTACACACGACAATCAGACGCTGGCTGCGTGGGTGCGTGAGATCTCTCCGGTTGACCGTGATTTTGCGATTCGATATTATACTGCGTGGAAACAGGGGAAGGGAGAGGAAGTGAACGTGCGCCCGCGTTCCGAGGCGGAGCTCGCCGAGGACAGCAGCGTGACGAGGGACTTCCTTCAGTCGGACTACACCGACGCGCTGATCGAGATGACGCTGGCTGCGAAGCCGGAGACCGCTATCATCCCGATGCAGGATTACCTCGCTCTCGGGGCAGAGGCGCGCATCAACACGCCGTCGACGCTCGGACAGAACTGGACCTTCCGTTTTACAGAGAAAGATTTTTCAAAGGAATGCGCGGAGAAGATCCGGCGAATGACGGAGGAGAGTCAGCGTATCAGAAAGTAGAAAGCTATGGCAGCGAAGAAACTGACAATCAAGGAAATTGCCAAACTGTCGGGCATCAGTGTGTCGACCGTGTCGCGAGCGATCAATAACCACTATGACATCAGTCCGGAGACGAAGCGCCGGGTACAGGAGATCATCGATCAGTATGGTTACGTGCCGAACAACTCGGCACGGAATCTGAAGCTGAATGACGCACGAAACATCGCGGTCCTCGTGAAGGGCATCACGAACCCCTTCTTCACGAGCATGATCAAGGTGTTTGAGAAGGAGTGCTCGGATCATGATTACGCCCTGGTGCTCGAGCATGTCGAGGAGGAGCAGGATGAGACCGAGCTCGCGGCGCTGCTCGAGAAGGAGAAGCGTCTGAACGGCATCATCTTCCTCGGTGGAAATCCGGTACAGTCGGTGGAGCGCCTGAAGCGTCTGACGGTTCCGTTCGTGTTCTGCTCGGTGGCCGTTCCGGATCGAAAGGCCTTCGCAGAGTACTCCTATGTGGCGATCGATGACCGGGCGGAAGCTGAAAAGGTGACGGATTACCTGATCGAGCAGGGACGGAAGCGGATCGCACTTCTCAGCGATGCGGAATCCGATATCAGTAACGGTATGCTCCGTCTCGAGGGCTACCTGCATTCGCTCGAGAAGCATGGCATCGAGCCGGATCCGGCACTGATCTGTCGACCGATCTCGATTCAGAAGACCTATACCTATGAGAATGGATATCAGCGGACGGTGGACCTGGTCCAGTCGGGCACGAAGTTCGACGCAATCTTCGCCATCGCGGACTCCATCGCGATCGGCTGTCTCCGGGCGCTTCGCGATCAGGGCATACGCGTGCCGGAGGATGTCGCGGTCATCGGCTTCGACGGCCTCGAGATCGGACACTATCTGACACCGGCGCTCTCGACACTGCAGCAGCCGGTGGATGAGATGGCCGAAGCCTCGATGCACGCCCTCCTCGGGCTCCTCGAAGAGCGCGAGAAGGAAGTCGCCGCGAAGCTGGCTGGCGGCAGTATTGCGGAACGGCAGGATGCTGCGCGAAAGGCGAGCGACGGAAGCGCAGAAACGTCGGACGGCGGGGCATCGAAACCGAAAGAAAAGAAGACAAGATTCCAGCAGATCTTCCCGGGAGAACTAAAGATCCGGGAGAGCTGCTGAGGAAGAAATGGACGAGGGCGGAAACGCCCTCGTTCTTTTGTCACTGTGCAGGCAGGGAACCCCGGAGGGGCGGCAACGGAGGCACAGTACTCCGGGTTTCCCCACTACCTGAACGGTTACCGTTTACGAAATTCTTAATTTACAGGAACTATATCTGAAAATTACGAAATACCACATAATTGGCTTCGAAATTCTGTATAATAGTGGACAGATACTATTTTAAGTGCAGTAAAGGAGCGTAACGTATATGTTTGTACTTGTATTGTTGCTTTTAGTCATCGTGGTGCTGATGCGGATGATCTGCATCGTGCCGCAGGGACATGCGTATGTGACGGAGATGCTGGGGCAGTACAGCGGTACCTGGGGTGCGGGTCTTCACTTTAAGATTCCGATCGTGCAGCGGGTCATCAAGAAGGTGAGCCTGAAGGAGCAGGTGCTGGATTTCCCGCCGCAGCCGGTGATCACGAAGGATAATGTCACCATGACCATCGATTCGGTGGTGTTCATGAAGGTGCAGGATCCGAAGCTTTTCGTGTATGGCGTAGAGAATCCGCTGTCGGGTCTTCAGAATCTGTCGGCGACGACGCTGCGTGCGATCATCGGTGACATGGAGCTCGATCAGACCCTGACGAGCCGTGATCAGATCAATGCGCGCATGCAGACGACACTGGATGTGGCGACGGACCCGTGGGGCATCAAGGTTACGAGAGTCGAAATTAAGAACATTCAGCCGCCGAAGGAGATCGAGGAGGTCATGACGAAGCAGATGCGTGCAGAGCGTGAGCGCCGTCAGACCGTGCTCGAGGCACAGGCGCATCAGGAAGCGGTCGTCACCAGAGCGAAGGGTGACCAGCAGGCGAAGGTCATCGCCGCGCAGGCGGAGCGAGATGCACAGATCGCCCTGGCGGAAGGTAAGGCGAAGAGTATCGACCTCGTCTATGAGGCGGAGGCACGTGGTATCGAGCGTCTGAACCGTGCGCAGGTCAGTGAAGGTGTGCTGAAGCTGAAGGGCCTCGATGCACTGAAGGAGGTTTCCAATGGCCGTGCGACGAAGATCTTTATGCCGTCCGACATAACCCAGGCCGTTTCGACGCTGGGCGTCGTCGGTGAGAGCCTCGGCATCGGGGATGCGACGCCGGTCGATCACAGTGCGCCGGCAGCACCGAAGGCACCGGTCGATCCGTGCATCAATGAAGAATCCAGTGCGACGACGGTGGGTGCGGCAGCAACCGGCCACCAGATCGCACATGAGGTGCAGTCCAGCTACGGAAAGCTGGGCGTGGACCAGTAAAAGAAGAGGGAATCCCTTTCGTAACCAGAAGGGATTCCCTTTTTCGTTGCAGAAAATGGGGTCTGACCCCATTAAATTTTTCTAAACAAAATCTAAAGTCGAAGTTTATGGGGTCAGACCCCATTACGAAATTCTTAAGATGCGGTGTCGGACGCCAGGAAGAGGTCGTTCAGGTAGATGACCTGGGCGACGGCGGAGGTGACGCGGTAGAGGACCTTCTTTTCGAAGGAGACGCCGTCGGTGTGGAGCGGGCTTTCGTCGCGGTCCTCGAAGAGGATGATGAGCTTCTTCTCGAGCTCCATGCAGAAATAGTTGTAGGCGATCGGAAGCGGATAGCTTTTCTTCTGCATGTCGATGAGCGAGGCGATGTGGTCCATCGCGAGGACCTGCTTCACGAGGACGAGGAAGATCGCGTAGGCGATCTGGTCGGCGTAGTACTGCTTCTTCAGTGGTCGGTCGATGTAGCCTTTCTTTACGTAGTTGCTGATCATCGAGGAGGTGACCGGGATGTTCAGCGGTGAGAGGCATTCGTTGATATACTTGACGGTCTGCTCGAGGTAGAGTCCTACATTCGGGAGCTCATCGTAGCGTGGCATCCGGAAATCTCTGGCTGGTAAATTCATTTGTTCTTCCCCCATTAAATATGTGCGTGTTTCAAGTCGCTTCGTGCCCGGTGTATGAATAGCGCGATCGTGCGGCCTGGTCCAATGCTTCTCCGTTTCGTGTATACAAAGCGTCTGCCTGTGAACGAGCAGACGGAAGTCGTGCCGCTTCTGGCGAATCAATAATCAGTATTTTACATCGGGTTTTAAAAAACCGCAATAGAGTTTTGCTATAGCTTGACAAAACGATGCGGAATGGCTACTATACAACATGATAAAAGATTTCGGAAAACCGATGATTTAGAGAACAAAGCGATGAAGATGAGAATTGTGGCGGATTCGTCCGCAAATCTGTTAGAGATGAAGGATGTGGAGTTCGCGAGTGTGCCGTTGCACATCATCGTGGGCGAGCGGGACTATGCGGATACGGCGGAGATCGATCTCGCGGCTTTCCAGCAGCATCTCCGGGAGTATAAGGGAAAGACGACCACGGCGGCACCGAGTCCGGGCGAGTGGGAGGAGGCCTTCGGCGATGCGGATGTCATCTTCTGCCTCACGCTGACGGGGGCCATGTCGGGGACCCACAACAGTGCAGTGATCGCGGGGGAAAGCTACGAGAGCGAGCATCCGGGGGCGAAGGTATATGTCCTGGATTCGCTGTCGACGGGCCCGGAGATATATCTGCTGGCAGAGAAGACGCGCGAGCTGATTCTGGCAGGCATGGAACCGGAGAAGATCTATGAGGAGATCCGGGCCTATCACCAGACGACGCATCTCTACTTCTCGCTGGCCTCGGTGGATAATTTCGCGAAAAACGGCCGTGTGAGTCACGTGATCGCGAAGGGGATCGGCCTCATGGGCATCCGGATCGTGGGGACCGCGAGCCCGGAGGGAACGCTCGACTTCAAGGGCAAGTGCCGTGGTGACAAGAAGGCGCTGGCGCTGATTCTCGAGAAGATGAAGGAGCTCGGATACAAGGGCGGCAGGGTCGTCATCGCACACAACCAGAACGAGGAGGCGGCGCTGCAGCTCAAGATGCGAATCGAGGAGCTGTTCGGTTTCTTCAACGGCGTGATCCATCCGGAGCGGGCACTGTGCTGCTACTATGCAGAGCCGGGCTCGGTGATGGTCGGATTTGAGGCGTGAGAAGAAAATGGTGGATTGCGTCCCTCTTTTTAATACTGTAAAATCAGAGAAAAAGAGGAGGCAGTGTTATGAACGGTGATCAGAGAGGTGCGCAGATGCTTACATTTTCGGACGGCAGTCAGCTGGATCCGGCGCTCATACTCTATATTATGATGAGGCGAAACTACGCAGAGTTTCACCTGGCAGGTGGGAAGCTCAAGGAGGCTCGTGTGACCATGGCGCAGCTGGAGACACGGCTCGGCGTGGAGTTCGTGAAGATCCACCGGAGTACCCTGGTTTCTGTCCGCGCCATCCATGATGTGACGGATACGGTCAATCTGAACAACGGCGAAAAGCTTAACTATGTCGCCAGTAAAAAGACCTGGCTGCAGTCAGAACTCCGGGAGCGGAGGAAGCGCCTGCTGCAGGTGCTTCCAGAGGCCGGACAGACGGATTTCCGGGAGCATTATCGTGTCTTTGACACCCTTCCCTTCGCGTTCACGGACATCGAGATGGTCTTCGACGAGAAGAACAACGCCGTGGACTGGATCTTCCGTTACGGAAATCCCGCGCTGGCCGAGCTCGAGAAGCTGCCGCTCGACACCATGATCGGTGCCTCCTTCGGCAGCCTCTTCCCTAACATGGACGCCAAGTGGCTGCGCGCCTATGAGCGCTCCGCTCTCTATGGCGAGACCCTGGAAATCCTCGATTATTCCCCGGAAATCGACACCTACCTGAAAATCATCAGCTTCCCGACCTTCCCCGGACACTGCGGCTGCATCCTCTTCGATGTCAGCAGAATCCGTTTCGGTAATACACCGTCCCCGGCTGATCGGGCAATGCTTCTGTACCTGACACAGATGGCCAGAAGCTGACGGGGGATTTTTTTGTAATTCAGCATTACCGATTGTTTTTGACATTGGCGTCGGACATCGTGCCGGCAGCCAGAGAAAAGATCCGGGGAAGCGCGCCGTACGTCGGCATCGCAGGGTACTCGCTGGCCGGACTGTTCGCACTCTATGCGATGTACCGCTGCGACTGTTTCGCGCGGGTGGCCAGCATGTCCGGCTCCCTGTGGTTTCCGAAGTTCCGGGAATACGTGCTTCGGCATGAGCTGATACGGAAACCGAAGAAGCTCTACATGTCGTTAGGGGATGCCGAGGCGAAGACGAAGCATGCGGTGCTGAAGACCGTGCAGGAAAATACGGAGGCGATTCTTCAGCACTATCAGGAGCTCGGCGTGGATGTACGCTGGGAGCTGAACCCCGGAAATCACTTCCGGGACGCGGCGATGCGAAGCGCAAAAGGTATCAAAGCGATACTGGAAGCGTAATTGCGTCAGGAAGTCCGAGGCTCGAAATAACTGGAATGATGCAGGAAAAATACGGGATGTAATGTGAGCGACGAAGCAGAAGGTATCGGATGAAGCAGTGGGATGCAACATTGAACCAAGATGATGAACGGGACGTGCATGGTACATGCCGCACCATGCGTGTTCCGTTCTGCTTTTGTTTATGGTAAAATAGTTCCAATTTCTGTATTTGGGAGAGTGTAGCATGTACGAGCGAATCATGATTCTGATTATGGCGCTGATCGTCGATCTGGTCTTCGGGGATCCGCACAACTGGTTCCATCCGGTGATGGCGATGGGCCGCGGCATCGAGTGGCTGGAGAAGTTCCTGCGCCGGAGCCTCCATATCTCGGAGGATCCGGAGGCGGGCCGTGGGAAGAAGCAGTTCGCGGGTGCGATTCTCGTCGTGCTGATGCTCGTGATCTTCACGGTTATCCCGCTCATCATTCACAACATCGCGACGATGTTCGGCGAGACCCTGACCTGGGCGATCGACGCCTTCCTCGCCTACCAGATGCTCGCGATGAAGCAGCTGAAGCGGGAATCCATGAAGGTCTATGAGGCCCTCAAGCGTAAAAATATCAAGGATGCGCGCGAAGCGGTCTCGATGATCGTGGGTCGTGACACGAAGCGTCTCAATATGACCGGTGTCACGAAGGCGACGGTCGAGACGGTCGCGGAGAATGCCTCCGACGGGGTGGTCGCACCGCTCCTGTTCATGATGGTGTTCGGTGTGGCCGGTGGCTGGTTCTATAAGACCGTCAACACCATGGACTCCATGATCGGCTACAAGAACGACCAGTATAAGTACTTCGGCACCGCGGCGGCTCGCCTCGATGATATCTGCAACTTCATCCCGGCGCGCATCAGCGCACTGTTCATGTGCATCGCGGCCATGTTCCTGGGCCTCGACTGGAAGGGCGCGTTCCGTATCTGGCGTCGCGACGCGCGGAAATCCACGAGCCCGAACTCCGGGCAGACGGAAGCTGCCATGGCCGGCGCGCTCGGCGTCGAGCTCCTCGGAGACGCATACTACTTCGGAAAGCTCGTTCACAAGCCGGCGATCGGTGACAGCAAGCGCGAAATCACACCAGAGGATATCGAAACAGCGAATCGCATCATGTACCTGAGCGTGTTCATGATCTACTTCGTCGGCATCATGATCATGCGGACCGTCATGCTGTATAGCGGCTGGATCTGAACACACGGACCAGCTATGCAGGGAAGGATGCTTCGGACTTCGCAGCGGCCTGCCTCCAGTTGCTTAAAGGGCTGGACTCTCCGTCGACGACAAAGAAAGTAAGGTTTATGAACTATGTACATGGCGGCGATGTGTATCGCCGCGCAGTTGATCTCGATTATTCTGTAAATATCAATCCGCTGGGCATGCCTCCACGGGCGTGCCAGGCGGCGAAGCACGGCGTCGACCAGAGCACCGCCTATCCGGACTGGAAGGTGGAGAAGCTCCGCGACGCCGTCGTTTCGTTTCTGAACCGGAAGTTTGCGGTGGTCGTTTCGTCTGCCGGGGCCAATGCGGACATCGGTGTTCCATCCGCCGGGATGCGGACAGACGATATGGCTGCTGGCGCGTCGACCTGCGCAGCAGGGACTGGGCCGGTGCTAGGGGGAATCGAAACACATGAAGCATGCGCGGTCGCGCCGGAGTGGATCAGCTTCGGTAATGGTGCCGCGGATCTGATCTATCGTCTGATGCAGGTGCTTCGTCCGCAGCAGGTCGTCGTCGCGGCGCCGGCCTTCGCGGAGTACAGTGTCGCCGCGGAGCGCGTGGGGGCGCAGGTCGTCCCGGTCTATCTGTCGGAAGCGGACGACTTTTCGTTCACACCGGCGGTAGAGGCAGCCTTTATCCATGCGATCGAGAGGTCTCCGTCCGGCTCCGCGGTCTTCCTCTGTAATCCGAACAATCCGGATGGCAATGTCATCCGCGCGGAGGTGCTGCAGCGCATCGCGGCGGTCTGTGAAGCGCACCACAGCTGGCTCCTCGTGGATGAGTGCTTCCTGCCGTTTCTTCGCTCCGACGACAGCACGCATTCGAGCGGTGGGCAGGAAGCAGGGGAGCGTGAGGCCCAGATGCCGAAGCCTATTTCCTTCGACGACAGCCCGCATGCAGCAGCGACGCATTTTTCTAATGCGGAGCATGCACTGCGTCCGAACGAGCTGGAATGCAGCATGGTGCCGTCGCTTCGTGCGTTCGAGCATCTCGTGATCCTGCGTGCCTTCACGAAGATCTACGGTATGCCGGGGCTGCGTCTCGGCTACATGCTGACGGCGACGCAGGCGCTGACGGACGCGGTGCGGGCGACGATGACACCGTGGGAGATCAACCTTCCGGCGCAGCTCGCCGGCGTGGCGGCCCTCGAGGAAACAGAATTTGTGGAGAAGACACGGGCACTGATCCGCGCAGAACGGGCCTTCCTGGTGCAGACGCTCCCGACGCTTCCCTATGTGGAGAAGGTCTATGTGCCGGTATCGGATGCGAACTTCATCCTGTTCCGGACTGCGCTTACACAGCCGGACTGCCCGGATGGACGTGTGCGCAAGCCGGAATTGAAGTCGGAAAGCGATCCTTGCGTAAGTGAGAACAGGACTGTGTTTACGTCGCACAGCGTGGATTTAAAGGCGCTGCTGCTGGATCGAGGTGTACTGATTCGTGCCTGCGGGAACTACGAGGGCCTGGATACACGCTACTACCGGATCTGCGTGCGGACGCACGAGGAGAATCTGAAGCTGATTCAGAGATGGCGAGCGTTATAGAATGTGTATCTGTCCATGAGCCCGGATGATGAGAAAGGCACATGAAAGCAGGAGGAGAAAAGAGGCGCGGTATGCACGTAGACGAAATGAAAATAGAAGCTGGGTTAAAACCAGGTAAAGTACCGGAGTCCGGCGTACCCGCCCACCGCGCGCGTGCGATCATGGTGCAGGGCACGATGTCGAACGCGGGGAAGAGTCTGCTGGTGGCGGGGCTCTGCCGCATCTTCCATGAGGATGGCTACAGGGTGGCTCCGTTTAAGGCGCAGAACATGGCGCTTAACAGCTTCATCACAGATGAAGGGCTCGAGATGGGTCGCGCGCAGGTCGTCCAGGCAGAGGCCGCCGGCATTGCCCCAGACGCGAGGATGAATCCGATTCTGCTGAAGCCGACCACCGATGTCGGCTCGCAGGTGATCGTGCGCGGAGTGGCGCAGGGCAATATGACGGCCCGTGAGTACTATCGCAACAAGTGGGCGCTGCTGCCGGTCGTGCGCGCCGCCTACGAATCACTCGCGTCGGAGTATGACATCATCGTGATCGAGGGCGCGGGGAGTCCGGCGGAGGTGAATCTCCGGGAGGACGACCTCGTCAATATGGGGATGGCGGCGATCGCGGATGCGCCGGTGCTGCTGGTCGGCGACATCGACCGCGGCGGTGTATTTGCGCAGCTGCTCGGGACGCTCGAGCTGCTGGAGCCGGAGGAGCGGGCACGCATCCGGGGACTCATCATCAACAAGTTCCGCGGCGATAAGACGATCCTCGATCCGGGGCTCGACATCCTCGAGGCGCGGACCGGCAAGGCAGTGCTCGGCGTGGTGCCTTATCTCGATGTCGCGCTGGAGGACGAGGATTCGCTCTCGACGGCGCTCGAGCAGCGACAGGCGGAGGGCGGCCTCGACATCGCGGTAATCCGTCTGCCGCGCATCAGTAATTTCACGGATTTCACGGCGCTCGCGACGGAGCCGGGCGTCTCGGTCCGCTATGTGTCGAGCGTGCGAGAGCTCGGGGAGCCGGATGTGCTGATCCTGCCGGGCACGAAGAGCACGATCCGTGACCTCGACTGGCTGCGGAGCACCGGTCTCGAGGCGAAGATCCTGCAGAAGCAGGCGCGCGGCACGCTGATTCTCGGCATCTGCGGCGGCTTCCAGATGCTCGGCACCGAGGTCGTCGATGTCGAGGGCGTGGAAGGACCGGTGGGGGCCCGTACGCGGGGCCTCGGGCTCCTGCCGCTCCGCACGGAATTTGAGGCGGAGAAGACCCGGACGCAGACGCGCCTCGTGCTTGAGGGCCTCACGGGTGAGTTTGCGGCGCTGAACGGCCAGCGCGTCGACGGCTACGAGATCCACATGGGGCGTACGATCCCGGATCACCATACGACCGATGCGGTGCCGCGAGGCAATGCGCCGGATGATTCGACGCGCTGGCGTGACGAGGCCATGGTGCCGGCGGGTCCGGCATCCGGTGCGGTCACGACCAGCCACTCGGCAGGCAGCTGCCTCTATGCACAGGCGGGCAATGTCTTCGGTACCTACCTGCATGGCTTCTTCGACCGTGATGGACTCCGGAACGCCTTCGTGGAGCGACTGTGTCGACGAAAAGGCATTGACCCCGGGGACCGGGAGGTCGTAAACTATGAAGCATTCAAGGAAGCGCAGTTTGCGAAGCTGAGCGCGGCGCTTCGGGCGTCGCTCGACATGGCGCGTATCTACGAAATCCTCGAGGGTGAGCAGGTCTGAGAAGCGACGGTCCGCGGCGAGCAGGACAGCACGACCGTAGCGCGCATCTGGTGCGTCGACCGGCGGCACATGCTGGAAGCAGCAGATGGGTGAGCACGAAGGGAGCTCGGTGGAATCATGATTGAAATCTACCACGGTGATGGAAAAGGGAAGACGACGGCGGCGATCGGCGCCGCAGTGCGGGCAGCAGGTCACAGTGTGCCCGTGGTATTCTGTCAGTTTCTGAAGGACGGGCTGTCCGGCGAGATCAGTACACTGGAGAAGATCCCGGGCGTGTTCGTGCTGCTTCCGGAGCACTGCTATGGCTTCACCTTCCGGATGACGGAGGAGGACAAGGCGGCGACCCGTGCGGATTCGGACACCCTGTTCCGGCGCGCGGTGCACACGATGGAGATCCTGCAGAAGACGGAGCCGCGGCGCGCAGAAGCCGCCCGTGCGCGGAAGGAGAAGATCGGCGTGGTGAAGCAGGAGCCGGAGAAGCCGGAAATCGCGGGGCTGTTCATCTTTGATGAGATCCTCGATGTCGTCAACAAGGGACTGCTCGACCGCGACATGCTGATCCACTTTCTGTTCCGCCTGCCGCAGAACATGGAGGTCATCCTGACCGGACGAAACCCCGACATCACCCTTCTCTCAATGGCGGATTACGTTACAAATATGGAGAAGGAAAAGCACCCGTACGACGACGGCATCACGGCGAGGGTCGGCGTGGAGAAGTGAGGACGCCGGACTCCGAGCAGGATCGGAGCGGGGCTTCAGCAGCATGGCGAGAATCAGCGGAAAGCCCGGGCACGCCCCGGCAGCAGGAGAACATCGTGGAAATCAAACTGGAACATATCGAACCGAAGGATATCGAGCGTCATTCGATGGCGTTGATTCAGCAGGAGCTGGACCGTCGCCACATCCGTCTCGATGCGGTGGAGGCGCCGATCGTCAAGCGCTGCATTCATACCTCTGCGGACTTCGACTACGCCGAGAATCTCGTATTTTCAGCCAATGCTGTCGACCGCATGCGCACGTCGCTCCGCGCTGGGATTGCGGAATCTTCGAGCGCAGATGCGTCGACGGGAGCACGGGTGTGCTGCAGCTCGCTTGCAGACGCATCGACGGGAACATGGGCGCGCGGTGCGGGAGCGATCGTCGTCACCGACACGGAGATGGCACGCGCGGGCATCAGTAAGAAGGCGCTCGCGGCGCTGGGCGCGGAGACGCGCTGCTTCATGAGTGACCCGGATGTGGCGGCGGAGGCGCGGGCGCGCGGCGTGACACGCGCGGTCGTCAGCATGGAGTATGCGGCGCGGATCAAGGACCGCCCGCTGATCTTCGCGGTCGGCAACGCACCGACGGCGCTCATCGAGCTCTACCGCCTGATTCATGACCGCGGGCTGCGTCCTGCCGGCATCATCGGCGTGCCCGTGGGCTTCGTCAATGTCGTCGAGGCGAAGGAGCTGATCCTGAGCCTCGCGGAGGAGACCGCGCCGATCGGCGACATCCCGTGGATCGTCGCCCGCGGACGGAAGGGCGGCTCGAACATCGCCGCCTGTATCGTGAATGCGCTCATGTACGGCATCGACGATGTGAAGAGATGAAAAGTTCAGGTAGCGGGGACCCGGACGGGCGGCACCGATGGCCATACGTAGAGACCGTGTGAAGTCAAGCCGGGTCCCCTTAGCGGCACTTGGTACTATTTTCCTTAGCACCCTCTGCAACGCTGAGTTTTCATAAAGAAAACTCAGTGATTGCAGAGGGCCTAGTGCCGCTTAGGGTCCCCGGCTTAGAGTTCACCGGTCTCGGAGTACTGTGCCATCGGTGCCGCCCGTCCGGGATCCCCATACCTGAAGGTTTACCTGGAAAAATATTTATTGAAGAAACTGCACTTGTAAAGGAGAGACAGCATGGCAGATCGGATGTTTGATTTTAATCAATTGGAGGATGAGGCGAAGGCGCAGGCGGAGGCCGCAGCAGGGATCGAGACCGTGGCGGGCTGGACACTGCGTCGCTGCACGAATGACCGGGCAGACGCGGCACATCCGATTCTTACGCTCGCGGACCCGGAGCAGAAGCTTCCGCATCACGCGCTCGGCGTATTCCTGAACCCGGTGCGCGGAACTGCATTTGCCTGGACCGACGGGAAGACCGAGGCGAATGTCAGCGGCCGGGACAAGGATGGCCGCGACCTGAGCGTTCCGATCGCCAGCATTGACCAGCGATTCGTGGCGCTCGAGCGTTGGCTCGGGGAGAACCATGTGTCGCTCCGGCTGTCGGGCGCACATACGGAGGAGGGCTACGCGGTGTATCGCATCCGGGCGATGGCGGCGGATGGTGAGCGGATCCAGACCGAGCGGGACGAGTTCCTGCAGTTCGTGATCCGGCGACTCCTCGAGAGCCGCGCGCCGGAGGAGAAGAGTGACGCGGAGGCGGCGTTCGATGCGGAGGAGCGCGAAGGAAAGAATCCGGGCGCGACCCCGATTTCGGACCTGAATTCCATGCTGAATTACCTCGCCTGTGCGGGGCAGACCCTGCCGGAGAATATGCGAGCCTGGGCGGAGCGGAACGTCGCGACGATCCGGTCAAGCACGATCAGCCCGGAGGAGCGGCGGCATGCAGAGCGGGCGCTCCAGATGGTGCTGAACATCCAGTGGAAGGGGGACTACTTCGAGTCGATCGATCCGGTGAAGGCGCGGGCGATCCTCGACGAGGAGCTGTATGGTCTCGAGCGTGTGAAGCAGCGCATCATGGAGACCATCATCCAGATCAACCGTACGCACACGCTGCCGGCCTACGGCCTGCTGCTGGCGGGTCCGGCGGGCATCGGTAAATCGCAGCTCGCCTACGCGGTGGCGCGTATCCTGCGGCTTCCGTGGACGAGCCTCGACATGAGTGCGATCCACGACTCGGAGGCGCTGACGGGCAGCCCACGCGTCTACGCAAACGCGAAGCCTGGGCGCATCATGGAGGCATTCGCCCAGAGCGGCGCGAGCAACACGGTTTTCATCATCAACGAGCTCGACAAGGCTGACCACAACAGCATTAACGGCAATCCGGCGGATGCGCTGCTGACGCTGCTCGACAATATCGGCTATACCGACAACTATATCGAGTGCCGTATCCCGACCTCGGGCGTCTACCCGGTCGCGACGGCGAACGATAAGAACCGCATCAGTGCACCGCTTATGAGCCGCTTCGCGGTGATCGACATCCCGGACTACACCCCGGAGGAGAAGCGAACGATCTTTCAGCGTTTCTCGCTGCCGAAGGTGCTGAAGCGCATGGGCATGCGCCCGGAGGAGTGTGTGGTGGAGGACCGCGCGATCGACGTGATCCTCGAGAAGTACCGGGACGACACGGGCTGCCGCGACCTCGAGCAGGCCGCTGAGCACCTCGCCGCAAACGCACTGTACCAGATCGAAACGACCGGCGTGAAGACCGTGACCTTCGACGCGCATACGACACGGATGCTGCTGTTCTGAGGTATGTTCCGGCAGCGGAAGATTTGACTGGAAACAGAAAATTACAGTTTAGACTGGGGTTTTGGGTATCGGCAGCGGATGCCATACGGAGAGACCGTGTGAAAGCAAGCCGGGCTCGGAGTATGGTGCATCCGCTGCCGGTACTCCGGACCCTTTCACTGAACGATTATAAGGAAAGAGGATTATGGATAATAAGAAACTGAGAACTGCACTGTTTTTACATATCGTGCTGGTGGTGCTCGAGATGATCGACACGAACTACGCCTACGCGAAGGACGGCCTCGGCATGCTGATCTACTACACCGAGGATTCGAACCTGCTTTGCCTCATCGTGAGTGCGCTGTTTACGCTCGTGATGCTGCCGATCATCTTCAAGGGCCAGACGAGCGGCTTCGTCTCGACCTTTCTGATGCGGAATTACCGGAAGGGCGGGGAAGAGAAGGTGACGATTCCGACGCTGCTCCTGGTGCTTCGCTACGTGACGAGCTGCTGTCTGCTCGTGACCTTCCTCGTCGTGATCTTCGTGCTCGGCCCGACGGACGGCTACCGCGAGATGCTGCTCGACGGCACGCACCTCATCAACCACGTCGGTGCGCCGCTCCTGTCGCTCTACAGCTTCCTCTGCCTCGAGACCGAGCCGCGGCAGAAGCTCCCGATGTGGGCACCGCTCTGCGCGGTGGCGGCGACGATCGTGTACGCGATTCCGGTGCTGATCCTGAACATCGCGAAGCTTTACGTCGGCCCGTACCCGTTCCTGCACGTCTACGAGCAGCCGGTGTATATGACCGTGTTCTGGATCTTCGCGATCATTGGCGGCAATGTTCTCATCGCGCGCCTCGTCCAGATGGTTTATAATAGACGTATCCGAAAGTAAATCCGGCCAGTGCCGGCTTCGGCGGGCGGAAGCCCCGACCTTAAGAATTTCGTAAGGGGGTCTGACCCCTGTCTGCGCTCGGGAAACAGCTGTCTGCCGGGCGGAGATGGCGCTATGTGACGTAAAGGGGTCAGACCCCATAAAGTGGAGGAGAGTGCATGATTTTATATATGACATCAACGCCGGGTGGAATCAACCGGGTGACGGGGCGACCGGAGCTGCTCAGTAATAAAAATCATTTCGTGGATCGGCTGAAGGAGGACTGGAAGCCGCACAGCAAGTGTGTGCTGGTCGCCTCCGAGCCGGATGATACGAAGTTTAACAGTGCCATGGCGAAGACCTATCTCGAGTGCTTCAACCGCTCGGGGCTGTCCATGGATTCGATCGACGTGCTGGATCGACGGGAGCCGAAGACGGTGGAGATCCTCGACCGCTTCGATGTCGTGATCCTCGCGGGTGGGCATGTGCCGACGGAGAACGCCTGGTTTCACCAGATCGGGCTTCGTGAGCACCTGCAGCACTTCCGGGGCATCGTTATCGGCATCAGTGCCGGCACGATGAACTGTGCGGAGGTGGTCTATGCGCAGCCGGAGGAGGAAGGCGAGGCGGTGAACCCGCATTATCAGCGCTTCCTCGAGGGCCTGGGCCTCACGAAGACGAAGGTCATCCCGCACTATAATCAGACGATCGACGCGGTGCTGGACGGCAAGCGCCTGTTCCAGGACATCACCTTCCCGGACAGCATGGGCGAGTCCTTCTACTGCCTCACGGATGGCGCGTATATCCGGAAGGACACGAAGACGAAGAAGGAAGTGCTTTATGGCGAGGCCTATCTGATCTCCGACGGCGAGATCGGCATGATCAGTAAGACCGGCGGCGAGTTCGAGATTCCGGTGAAGAGGCACATCCCGAAGACGTTGCTTTTGGGGGCAGCGATACTGGCGCTCGGCGCACTGATCGGTGCGGTGGTGACACGACGAATTATGGAAAGTGACTAGACCGAGGGGGTCTGACCCCATTAAATTTTTATAAACAAAATCTAAAATTGAAGTTTATGGGGTCAGACCCCATAAAGTGGAGGAGATAAGTCGAATGGATGTAGAGACAGCGCTGGATGCGCTTCGACAGAAGGCGAAGAGAGATGCGGGGTTCCGGGTGGAGCTACTCGCGACGGCGGAGGAGAAGAATCCGCTGGCGGCTTTCTGCGCGATTGCGCAGCGGGAGGGGTATCCGCTCTATGAGATGGACATCCTCACCTACGGCGAGGAGTTTTATGCGGCGATCAAACGCTCCACGAACGGTGGCGGTGAGAACTCGCCGAAGCTGGATGGACAGGACGACTACTACGATATGTTCCTCGCGGAGCTTCGGAACATGAATTGACGGGCGGTCATGGGGCATGGTTCCTTCGGACTGCCTTAAGAATTTCGTAAGGGGGTCTGACCCCATTAAATTTTTATAAACAAAATCTAAAATTGAAGTTTATGGGGTCAGACCCCATAAAGTAGAGGTGTGAAAATGAGTGTAAAACTGGAATTCCCGGATGAGTATATGAATATTCTGCATTCCTACGCAGAGCAGAACAACGTGACGGTCGAGACGGCGCTGGCGGATACGCTGGAGTTTCTCGAGCTGAAGAACGAGGAATTCGATCACTACCAGGTGACGATCGAGGATCCGCGTCAGTACCTGAACGACGCAGACGATATGAGTGCGAAGGCGATCCGCCAGGCGTTCATGGATCTGTTCGGCGAGGACAGTGTCGGCGATACGATTTACTGCTACTACAACCCGGATAAGATGGATGTGCTGCTGATGGACATCCAGTATGACGATATGGTGCCGCTCTGGACCCTGCTCGAGACCTTCCATAACAAGATTCCAGGCATGGAGCTAAGCGGAGACCTTCTGTCGCTCTTCTACGTACGTGACCGCTTCGACGGCCGCCACGACGAGATGGCGGAGCTCATGGACTGGTTCCTCGCGGAGCACGAAGACGACGGCTTCGAAACCGCCGGCTACTACGAGTCGATCTTCAATGATCCGGAGGATGAGGACGAGGACTTCGAGGATGACGAGTTCGATGACGCGGATGCCGAACCGTTAGAGGATGAAGACTTCGACGACGCAGAGGATGATTTCGAGGATTCTGAAACAGTTGAGGATTCAGACGAAGAAGATGGTAAGGATTCTGACGACTGATCAGATGATCAGGACAAGCATGATTCGGAAGATGGGATCATGATCCAGCATTGGCTGTATACAGAGGCTGTCTCACGTTGGTGGGGCAGCTTTTTTTGTGTGCCTCAGCGCCTATGCGTATGGTTACTGGCCCCCGGTCTGAACAGTTACTGCGTATGAGAACCAGGTAACAGGTACAGCGTTCGGCAGATTGCATTTCGGACAAATTGATTGTAGAATGATAGCAGATAATATTTTGTATATAAATAGTGAAAAACGTCAATTATAGATAATATAATATCTGTGATGAATGGCTGGAAAAGGGATTTTCCATCAGTCCGTTCTCGCTCCCTCTGAAAAGACAGGTTTTTATTCCATCGAAAGATCATTTCGACGGACTGTTTGGCGTGTTCGCTGATAGCCTTCCGGATAACTGGGGCAGACTGCTTTTGAACCGTCTGCTCCGCGCACATCAGCAGAACACAGACGAACTGACGGTTATAGACCGTCTGGCCATCGTCGGAAAGTCCGGGATGGGAGCATTGACCTACTATCCGGAAAAGAGCTATGAGCAGAATTACGAGCATGTTGACCTGGATGAGCTGGCAGAAGAATGCGCGAAAATCCTGAATACAGAATACTCGGATAAACTGGATGAGCTCTACTGTTTAGGTGGTACGAGTGGTGGTGCTCGACCGAAAATCCTGACCACGATCGATCAGAAAGAGTGGATGATTAAATTTCCTGCACATGTAGATAGCAGAGATGCAGGAAAGATGGAATTTGATTATTCCTGCTGTGCCAGAGAATGCGGAATTGAGATGAGCGAAACCCGACTGTTTCCATCCGATAAGTGCAAGGGATACTTCGGCATCCGACGCTTCGATCGAGAGAAAGGCGGGAAACGAGTACATATGCTGACTGCCGCTGCGCTGCTGGAGCTGGATTTCGAGCAGCCGAGTCTGGATTACCATAGCCTGATGAAGCTTACGAAGATTCTGACCAGAGATCATCCGTCCGATCTCGAAAATATGTTTCGGCGTATGTGTTTCAATGTCTATGCTCACAACCGGGATGACCACTCGAAAAACTTCACATATCTGTACGATGAAGCAAATGATCGCTGGCATCTGAGCCCGGCCTATGACCTGACTTACAGTAATACATATTATGGTGAGCATACGACAACAGTGGATGGGAATGGGCGAAATCCGGGCAGGAAGGAACTGCTCGCGGTAGGAATTCAGGCGGGGATGAAAAAGGAACGCTGTGAAAAAATCATCGAACAGATCGAAGCGTGTGTGAAGGAGATGCTCGGAGAGTATCTGAAATAAGGCGCCGCTGGGCGCCAATTACAAACTCAAACTAATGGGGTCAGACCCCATAAACTGGTGAAAGCCCCGGCGTGTGCCGGGGCTTTCACTATAGAAAAACTTATAAAATACCTTTTTCCGCGAGTTCGTCTGCGTAGCGGACGGTGGTCATGGCGTCGCGGCCATAGCAGTCAGCGCCGATTTTGTCAGCGTAGTCCTGGGTCATGACGGCGCCGCCGACGACGATGCGGCAGTCCGGCTTCTGCTGGTGGAGCTGCCGGATGGTTTCCTCCATGTTCACGACGGTGGTGGTCATGAGGGCGGAGAGGCCGACGAGGCGGATGTTCTCCCGAAGCGCGGTCTCCACGATGGTTTCCGGCGGCACATCTTTTCCGAGGTCGATGACGTCGTAGCCGTAGTTCTCGAGCAGGACCTTCACGATGTTCTTTCCGATGTCGTGAATGTCGCCCTTCACGGTCGCGAGGATGACGCGGCCCTTCGACTCCTGCGCGCTGCCGGCCATGGATTCCTTCACGACAGCGAAGGCGGCCTTGGCGGCTTCCGCGGCCATGAGGAGCTGCGGGAGGAAGACGGTGCCCTTTTCGAAGCCCTGGCCGACGACGTCGAGGGCCGGCACGAGGTCCTCGTTTATGATGTCGAGGGCATTTCGTGTGAGGAGAGCCTCACGCGTTGCGTCTGCTGCCGGTTTCGCCATGCCGCGTTCGATCGCTTCGACGAGTCGAGATTTGCCGGCCAATGCACCCGGTCCGCGACCGTCGTCTGCGCCCGCAGCCCGTCCGCTACCGGAAGATCCCGCGTTCGCGCCCGCGCTGGAGACATTGCCCGACGAAAGGCCCGCCGTGCCAGGCCCGAAGCCGGCGTTACTGTCCGATCCGCCTAGGGGACGGCCGGTGGCCTGCAGGTCCCCGGCGGAAACCCCGAGCGCGTTCAGCACACGGGTCTTATAGGCGGTCAGAGCGTCGCTTACCTGCTTGTCTGGAGACTTGTAGCCGGCATAGGCGGAGATGAAGCTCTGGAAATTCTCATCCTGGTTTGTGAGTGCGCAGAAGGCGCGGTACGCCTGCATCATCGCCTGATTGTTCGGGTTGATGATCGCGCAGGAGAGCCCGTTCTGCAGCGCCATCTCGAAGAAGTAGGCGTTGATGAGCTCGCGGGCCGGGAGACCGAAGCTGATGTTCGACACACCGAGGATGCTGCTGCCGCCGAGCTCGTCGCGGATGCGGCGGATCGTCTCGAGCGTCACGAGCGCCGAGCGCGGATCACTGGAGACGGTCATGCAGAGGCCATCGATGACGATATCCTCGCGGCGAATCCCGTATTCCGCCGCCGTCGCGTAGATCTTCTCAGCGATACGGATGCGGTCGTCTGCATTGTCCGGAATACCGCCCTCATCGAGCGCGAGTGCCACGACGACGCCACCGTACTTCTTCACGAGCGGAAAGACCTCCGCCATGACCTCCTGCTTGCCGTTCACGGAGTTGATGAGCGCCTTGCCGTTGTAGTGACGAAGCGCGCGCTCCATGGCTTCCGGGTTCGAGGTGTCGATCTGGAGCGGCAGCGCCAGCACACTCTGCAGACGGCAGACGACCTCGTCGAGCAGCGCCACCTCATCGATCTCCGGCGTGCCGACATTGACATCGAGCACGTCCGCGCCCGCGTCCTCCTGCTGGAGGCCCTGGTCCACGATGTAGTCGATGTCGTGGTCGACGAGCGCCTGCTTGAAGCGTTTCTTGCCAGTCGGGTTGATGCGTTCGCCAATGATCACAGGACGGGCCGCCCGTCCGATTTCGACGGTGCGGGAGAAGGAGGCGATGACGGTCTGCGCACGGCCCTGCGGTGGGAGTAGCGGGAGAGGGCGCACGGCGGCGATCTCCGCGCGGATGTAGTCCGGGGTCGTGCCGCAGCAGCCACCGACGGCGGCCGCACCGAGCGCGGCGATCTGCTTCATATAGCCGGCGAATTCCTCCGGGCCGACATCATAGACGGTCTTTCCGTCGACGGACTTCGGAAGACCGGCGTTCGGATTCACGAGCACCGGCACGTGGGCGGCCTTCACGAGACGCTCCACGATCGGAATCATCTGGGCCGGTCCGAGCGAGCAGTTCACACCGAGCGCATCGACGCCGAGGCCCTCGAGCATAGCGACCACTGACTCCGGCGTACCGCCCGTCAGCATTTTCCCACTGCCGTCGAAGACGCAGGTGATGAAAACCGGTAGATCGCAGTTTTCCTTCGCCGCGAGCACCGCCGCCTTCGCCTCGTAGGAGTCGTTCATCGTCTCGATCAGCACGAGATCCGCACCCTCGCGGGCGCCGATCCGTACGACCTCGCCGAAGATATCGACCGCGTCGTCGAAGGAGAGGTCGCCCATCGGCGCGAGCAGCTTGCCGGTCGGACCGATATCGAGGGCTACGTAGGCATCGTCGTCACGGCCGGCCTGCGTGCGCGCTTCCTTCGCGAGCTTCACCGCCGCCGTCACGATTTCGTCGAGGTTCTCCGGGAACTTCAGGCGATTCGCGCCGAAGGTATTCGTGTTATAGATGTCCGCACCGACCTCGAGATAGCCGCGGTGCAGGTCGAGGATACACTCCGGGTGGAGGAGATTCCAGGTCTCCGGCAGCTCCCCCGGCTGCAGGCCCTTCTCCTGCAGGATGGAGCCGGTACCCCCGTCGAAGAACAGCCACTCCCGGCCGATTCGATCCATGATATTCTTTCGCATAATTTCCTCCGTTGTGTGTTTACCATTGCAGGCCGCAGAACTTTCGTGGCTTTGCGGAACTTTATGGGGTCTGACCCCATTAAGTTTTTCTAAACTGAATCTAAACTGAAGTTTATAGGGTCAGACCCCATTAAATTTTTATAAAGTCAGCAGTCGCGGTAGAGGCAGTCGGTTTTCGTGCACTGCCGGCAGTCGTGGGTGCTGCGCGCGGTGAGGGTGTCCGGGACAGAAGTATTGGCCTCGACGGATGTCGCGCATGATGACGCGGTGCTGTCAGCACTGAGCTTCAGCGGGTTGACCTCCGCTGCCAGGTATGCGGCGTCGGGCGCGGTTTTCGGCTGGCGCGTGCAGCCGATGAAGGCGGTGATGGACTTGCTCGGGACCATGAGGAGCGCGTCGGTCAGCGTGATGCCGCACCACTTCTGCATGTCGAGGATGCGCGCGAAATCCGTCTGGAGCGCGAGCGGCAGGTCCCCGTAGCCGGGCGAGTAGCGCGGGCGGAGCTGATAGCCACGTTCAGCCTCCTGTGCGCGAAGCTTCGCAACTTCGCTGTCTGCGTAGGACTCGATCATCTCGGCCCCCGCCGCCTGGTAGATGATGGAATCCGTCATGCTGGCAACTTCCCCCCGCTTGATGAGCAGGTCAATGCCGACGCCGATGGTGGCTGCAAACATATACGCGTCGTCGCAGCCGGAGAGGTTTCGATAGAGATCCCGCGAGCGGATCGTGAGCCCCGCGATCTCGACGAGGTCGGGTGCTTCTGTGCGGACGGGAAAGCGTCGGGAGATGGCGCGCGGCGTCGCGACCGCCTGCATTCGCACGATGCACTGCTGGATACGCTCGTCGATTTCTGGCGTCGGTGTGATTTTTCGGTAGCCGAGGTAACGGTAGACCTCGCGGAGTCGCATGTCGATCATAGTGCCCTTCACTTTCCGATGAGTGATACGAACGAGGACGCAGAGGAGAGGTGTTGTGTGCGGATTCCATGCCACACTCGGCACCTGAGCTCCAGCTACGTCCCGTTGGGTAAAAGTATATCAGATTTTCAGGATTTCGCTCAGGTTCCGCTGGATGGCCTCGGCGACGTCCGGCTTGTTCATCGAGTAGACGTGGATGTGCTTCACATCGTTTGCGATGAGGTCGATGATCTGTTCGGTCGCATAGATGATGCCCGCCTGCTTCATCGCCTCCGGATGCTCGCCGAACTTGTCGACGATTTCCTTGAAACGAGTTGGAACCGTGGTGCCGGAGAGGGCGACGGAGCGACCGAGCTGCTTCTGGTTCGTGATCGGCATGATGCCGGCGAGAACAGGCACACGGATATCCTGCTCGCGGAGACGATAGAGGAAGTTGAAGAACTCCGCGTTGTCGAAGAACATCTGCGTGGTCAGGAAGTCGACACCCGCGTCGACCTTGCGCTTCAGATTCCGGATGTCGTCATCCTTGTGGGCGCACTCGACATGGCCGTCCGGATAGCAGGCACCGCCGATGCAGAAGTCGCCCTGAGACTTGATGTCCGCGACGAGCTCACTCGCATAGTGGTAGTCGTCGTAAGGTGCGCCACCCTCCGGGATGTCACCGCGCAGGGCCATGACGTTCTCGAAGCCGTATTCCTTAAACTTCTGAATCATCTCGTGCACGTGCGCCTTCGTGGAGGACACACAGGTGAGATGCGGCAGCACCTCGACCCCGTACTTGTCCCGGATGTTCTTCGCGATGTTCAGCGTAAACTCGGAGGTTCCGCCGCCCGCACCATAGGTCACGGACATAAAGCTCGGGTGCAGCGCCGCTACGCCCTCCGTCGCCGCCTGCACGGAATCATACTTCTCGATCTTCTTCGGTGGGAACACCTCGAAGGAAAGTGTGATCTGATCCTGGTTTAAAATATCGATAATCTTCATATAGTAGAACCTCGTCGTGTATAGATATAATGTGAAAATATCTTACTTATTTTAATGGGGAATGAATCAAAAGTATAATACGTAAAATTTAGGCGCCGTTATAGATGGAGGTTATAAGGCGGACTGTTCCTACATCGTTGCCTGTTCTTTTATGATTTCAAACGGTAAAAAAAGATCATAAAACATTTAAATTAATATTTTGCAAAATTACTTCAAAAATGCAAATTAAAAGCTTTAAATTTGCGGTTTTGCTGGTATGATAGAGGGGAAAGAGCAACATGGGTAAGAGCAAGGGGTAAATGTGACATGCTTATTCAATTTACGATCGAAAATCACCGGTCTATCAAAAACAGCGCGGTTATCAGCTTCACTGCTTCAAAAGATACATCCTTCAGAGAAAATCTGCTGCATCCGGATAAGAAGAAAACGCTTCTTCCGGCGATTGCCATTTATGGAGCAAATGCAGCAGGAAAAAGTAATGTTCTTCATGCGATGAAAACGATGAAAAATATGATCGTCGGGGATGCCGCGAAGCTATTAAAGGGACAGAAGCTGCCGTGGGAGCCATTCGGTGGGAACGCAAATCCGACCGCATTCGAAACAGTATTTATGTATCATGGTGTGCGTTACGCCTATGGTTTTTCCTTCGACGAAAACCGGATTCACACAGAGTATCTGTACTACTGGCCGAACGGGCGGGAAGCCATGATCTTTTCCCGAGATCATGGTGTCTATGAGTTTCGTGAGAATGTCAATGAGCAGACGGCATTAAGCAATCGCACACCGGATAACAAGCTTTATCTCGTGTCTTCAAATGACTGGAATCTTCCACAGACGGAAAATGCCTATATGTGGTTTTTTGAAAAACTGACTTTTCTGATGGAGGAAGAGCCGGCAAGATCAGAAACGGTGGAACAGATTTTAAGCAGTGATACGAAGAAAATGCGTATTTTAAAGGAACTGATGTTGGCAGACCTCGGTATCTCGGATGTCAGCATTAAAAGCATATCCGGGCATGCACCCGTGATTACGACGACGCATCGAATTATTCATGAGGATGGAAGCGTCGAGTATTTCCAGCTTCGGATGGATCAGGAGTCGGCAGGCACGCAACGCTTTTTCGCACGCATCGGTGGCTGGCTCCAGGCGCTGGATCAGGGTGCGCTCTTACTGGTGGATGAGATCGAAGACAGTCTGCACCCGCTTTTGACGAAGAGATTTATCGAGATGATACAGGATCAGCATGTGAACGTAAATGGGGCACAGCTTCTGTTCACAACCCATGATGCAATGCTTCTGGATCTCAAATTTTTCCGTAGAGATCAGATATGGTTTGCCGAAAAGGATGATAAGACCTGCGCGACCGAGCTGTATTCGCTGGCCTCCTTCTCTCCGCGAAAGGGAGAAGATGTGCGAAAAGGATATCTCCGGGGACGATTCGGTGCGGTGCCTTTTATAGGAGGTGATGATGGCGGCGAAATTCAGAAAAGAGTATAACCCGAATAAAGTAGCACGACGTAAACGAAGACCGATCATTTATATCATATGTGAAGGAAAGGAAACAGAGACACTGTATTTCAGGCACTTTCGTTCCAGGAACTGTCTTGTGGATGTCATACCGATATCGTCGAAGCATAGGGCGGCAGAGCATCTGGTGAAGCATGCACAGGCGTTGATTTCTCAATCCGATTACTATCCTGAAGATGGAGATCAGTTGTGGTGTGTGTTTGACTGCGATGACAATAAAAATCAGGAGCTTCATCAGGCAGTGGATTATGCAGAAAAACAGGGTTACAGGATCGCTTACTCCAATCCATGCTTTGAATACTGGTACCTGCTTCATTTCGAAAAAAGAAATGACTATTTGAAAGATTGCGATACGGTCATCAGCCTTTTAAAAGGCAAGGGATATCTGGATAATTATGAGAAAAACGGAGATGTATTCAGACTTTTACAAATACATCAGGAGGAAGCGATTGAACGGGCAAAAGAACGTGTGGAGTACCTGCGTAAAGAGCATATCGAAATAGTTCATAGAGATAGTAACCCGGTGACGACGGTCTATGAGTTGGTTGAGTTTTTGAATAGCAAAAGATCTATATAGAGGGGAAGCGCATATGCCAAATAGTAAACCCGTTTCTGAAAGTGGTTGTGGCAGTAAAGATTATGACCGAGCGCAGGCCACTCTTCGCCTGATGAAGGAACTATCGGTAGGACAGAAATCAGGCGAAGAGAATGGATGGCTCTCGCTTGAAGAGATTGGAGAAATATAGGAGGACTCACGTAGAAGAGCTGCCGCATGGTCATGCGAACAGCTCTTTTATAAATGTGACTTATTTCCGGAAGTAGCGGCGAATGTCGGCGACCTGGTACAGGGAGCCGAAGCAGATGGTGATCGGCTGTCTGTTCATATGGAGTTCGTCAATGCTATCGTCCGCAATCGCTATCTCGCTCCGCACGGTGTCGTCACCGGTGCAGCAAGTGCCCCTGGAATCGCCTGCGATTTCCATCGCGCGCTGTACAGCGGCGGTGACGGAGTCGGCGGTTTCGACCGGGCCGTCGAAGTACGCGCGGATCTCGGATTTCAGCTGTTCCGGCCGGAGAGCGCGGTGTGCGTCTGGGAGCTCGGTGATGAAGCGGGCAGCGTACGGGGCGATGAGGCGGAGCATGGTATGGTAGTCCTTATCCTTCATGACGCCCATCACGAAGTTGATTTTCTGATTCGGGAAGTAAGCGCGGATCGTGTCAACGAGGGCTTCGACGCCGTTCGGGTTGTGTGCGCCATCGACGATGAGAAGCGGATCCCGAGAGAGAACCTCGAAGCGACCTGGCCAGGTGGCCTGCGCGAGACCGGCACGGATCGCGTCCTCAGAAATTTCTGGTTTCTGCGCATCTTTGCGAATCAGCGCAGCAGAAGTTCCTTGATGTATAGCGTCTTCAGGAATTCCCCAGCCACGGCGCTGCAGGCAGTCGATGATGTCGAGCACAGCCATCGCGTTTTCCATCTGGTAGTTTCCGAGCAGCTGGATGCGGAGATCCGAACGGTTCCGGTAGTCGAAGACCTGCCCGTCGATCGTCCGCGCGCGGGCGGTGAAGGCCGTCGGATCCGTGATGACGAGGCGCGCTGCTGCCGATTTCGTGCTGGCACCAGCGTGGTTTGAGTGGGTCATGTCGAAGGCACCATCGGTGGTGCCAGCTGCTCCGAATACACAGCGCGAATCCGCTGTGTCCGCGTTGAGTGGGCTGGCCGCAGCGTCTGTGGTGTCAGCTGCGTCCGAGTTTACCTCCGCGAAGCGCTGTTGCACGACGTTCATGACGCCCGGGAGCTGGTGGTAGAGGACGCAGTCGGCACCTGGTTTCAGAATGCCGGCTTTTTCCGCGGCGACCTTCTCGACGGTGTCCCCGAGAAATTCGGTGTGGTCGAGGCCGATGTGCATGATCGCGCAGACCTCCGGAGAGGAGATGACGTTCGTTGCATCGAGGCGTCCACCCATGCCGACCTCGAGGACGACGAGCTCGCAGTGCTGCTCCTCGAACCAGCAGAAGGCCATCGCGGTGATCATCTCGAAGTCCGTCGGCTCCTCGCCGAGGGTCTCTGCGGCAGCACGTACTCGACCGGCGAGACGACGAAGATCCGCATCCGAAATCATCTGTCCATCGATGGAGAGACGCTCGTTAAACTGGTCGAGGTGCGGCGAGATATAGAGACCGGTACGGAAGCCCGCCGCCGTCAGAATTGACTGGGTCATGACGCAGGCCGAGCCCTTCCCGTTTGTGCCGGCGATGTGCACATAGCGGAGCTTCTCCTGTGGGTCACCGAGCGCGTGCATAAAATCCCGCATCCGCTCGAGCCCGATCTTCGTATGTTTCCAGTTCGCCCCGTGAAGGAGCGCGATGGCTTCATTCCAGTCCATTTTTTCTTCTTTCCTGATAATTCAATTTGTTTAGTACGTTCATGCCGGAGACCGGAGGGATGGCAACGAAAACCATACGGAGAGTCCGTGTAAAATCAAGCCGGGTCCCCTTAGTGGCACTTGGTGTTATCTCTCCCTGGAACCCTCTGTCAACGCTGCGTTTTCATAAAGAAAACGCAGTGATTGCAGAGGGCCTAGTGCCACTTAGGGTCCCCGGCTTAGAGTTTACCGGACTCGGAGTACTGTGTTTCCGTTGCCATCCCTCCGGGCGCATGGCACCGAAAGTATAGGAATCAGATATGCATTACGCGGCGAGCACCTGCTGGATATCGCGGCGGCGCAGGATGCCGGCGAGGGTGAGCACCACGGCAATCTGAATCGGTGCGGTGACCGCCGCCTGCATGACTCTCGTCGTGAGGAGGCCGGTGAAGCTGGAGCCGTAGAGGATGGAGATCCAGAGTGTGTTCATAAGAAGGCTCAGTACCAGCTGATTAAAGAGCACCGCGAAGGTCGCACGAATCGGCAGCGGAAGCGCGGCGTTCAGCACCGAGGCTGCAGCGGCATCCAGTGCGGAATCGGCAGCGCCATCTGCGTGCGGGTCGACGGCATTGGCGTCGGACACATGAAGCGGCTTCCGGTACAGCGCGAGGCCGAAGGACAGGCCCATGAGCACCTGGGTCAGCGTGAAGCCCGGGAAGTAGGAGCCGGTCGGGAACGCGATGGCACCGATCATATCGCCGAGACCACCGACGAGGGCAGCGGCTACCGGACCGTGCACGACCGCGGCGATGACGAGCGCTACGAAGCCGAAGCCGATGCGGACGTTCCATGCGCTGAAGGAACAGAATCTTGTCAGAACGATCTGGAGAGCGACAAGAACTGAAAGGGATACGATGGTTTTTGTAGTGAATTTCTGCATAAAAATACCTCCTTTGCAGCCCCTGACTACAAAGAAGGTTAGCGTCTAATCTTCACTGCAGCGGGATGCGACACCCGAACCGCGCCGGAAAACCGGCTTCGTCCTCCCGACAAACTCCCCGTTCGGAAGGCACTGTACGCTCGTGCGTCTACTCTGCGAAACATGTTGTGTTACTTACATAAAAACTATAGAACAGATTGGTGGGCGCGTAAAGTGGATATTTCAACAGCTTTCTGTTAAAATATATACTAATTTTTGTGACAGTTTGGGCAGGGGCCGGAGAGTCTGGAACTAAAGCACGAACTCTTCGTATGGCGTCGGTTCCCGGCTCTCCGGCCTCCGCCTGCCACTTCGCTTGTGTTTTATGTATAGGAGAACAAATGGCATTTCGTGATGAGCTACAGAAGGAAAAGAAGAAGCTGAGCCGCCTGAGTTTCGGCGAGAAGCTGCAGTATATTTTCGACTATTATAAGTTCTGGATTCTCGGCGTGGTGGTGCTGGTCGGGCTCGTGTGGTCGGTCGGCTCGACGATCCTCCACAACAAGCCGACGGGCTTCTATGCGATGCTGCTCAATGCCGGCGGCCAGGACCTGAGCGGTCAGGCGGATGAAGCCGCAGGGGAAGCATTCGCCGAGGCGGCAGGGCTCGATGACGAGAAGCAGAAGATTCTTGTCGACACCTCTGCGACCTTCAATCCGAACGACCAGAGTCAGTTTTCGATGGCGCAGAATGCGAAGATCGCGGCGCTCTACCAGTCGCACGAGATCGATGTGATGGTCGCGGACCCGGGCGTCTTCACCTACTACGCGCTGAACGGCTCCTTCGTCGATCTCCGCGATGTGCTGGACGACGAGACCCTCGCGGTGTATGAGGCCGCCGGGCAGGTTTACTATATCGACCAGCATGTGCAGGAGCTGCTCGACCAGACGGACTACGGCGATCTCGAGGAGATGAGCCTCGGCGCCGACGAAACCATCGCGAACAGCGACACGCTTCGAAAGCCGGACGTCTCTTCGGAAGCCGGTGCGGAGACCAGCGCGGCCGCCGCTGCGGATGCGCAGCCGGCAGTTGCCGAGGAAGCGTCCGGAAATCAGACAGAGGCGGAGCAGAGCAGCAGCGCCACTGCAGGCGATACTCGGCTGGCGTCTGAAGCGGATATCGAAAGCGAGGCAGGCGTAGAGCAGAGCACTGGCGCGGCAGCATCTGGAAATACGACCGCAGAGACCCTCGACGAGATGTCCGCGTTTGCGGCGAACCTCATGGGCCTCGCGACCGTGCAGCCGCGCGAGGAGTTCGTGATGCCGGACCCGGCGAAGATGCAGAAGCCGATTCCGGTCGGCATCGTCCTCACGGGTGCTCCATGGCTCGCGGAAAACGCACTGTATCAGAAAACTACGCCGATTTTCGGCTTCGCCGTAAAGTCAGAGCGACAGGACGCCGCGAAGAGCTTCCTTCAGTTCTTGGAAGCGAAGTCGTAAAAGAAGCGCAATATAACACTCAGAATATAAGGGGTGCATCAGAAACTTCATTCTGATGCGCCCCTTCAGTCGTTTTTCAGTCTTCACTATAGTAAATCCGGATGATGCCTTTATTTTTCAGACCCCGCTATTGTGCCAGCGTCCCGTTTTTCTCGAAGTATTCGAGCATAAGGTCTGTCACGTGCCCGTAGCTACGGACGCCGGACGTCTGTCCCTGCATCTTCAGGTAGGCGTCGTTCAGCTGCTCGTGCGCTTCGGCCGGCTTTCCCTCGAACTGCTGCCAGTAGGCGTTGTTGTAGAGCATGTCCTGGCGGGTGCGCGCATTGATCCGGCTATACAGCGTGGCGAAGGCGGTGCTGTCGATCCGGGCGAGTGCATTGCCCGCGTATACCCAGGCGGAGACATAGCCGGAATAGTTGAAGTAGAGATCGTCCGCGCCGATCGTCGCCAGCACGCCGATGAAGTTCGCTTCCTCCTCCTGCATGTAGCCGCGGAGGTGGGAGAGCTCGTGGCAGATGGTGAACGGGATGTCGTAGTAGGCGATATCGCGGTTGTAGTTTGCTTCGACGGTGAACGGCGAGTAGACGCCGGTGGTCTGCTGGACGCTGAGGATCCAGGTGTTGAGGATCGGCTTCGGGTACGGGTAGTGGCCCGACAGGCGGCGGTAGCGCTGGCCGAGCTTCTCCATCGCGCGCTGCCCCGTGCGTCCCGCGTGCCACAGCCAGGCGGCGGACGGCTTCGGCGTCTCCGAGGTCTGGCCAATGCAGACGCCCTCGACCTGGATGGTGGTCGCAGCGAGCTGCGCCTCAGTGTCGTTGATTTCCGTGACGAGGTAGTCGCAGAGCGCGATGAGGTCCGCTTCGTCGTAGACCGTGCCGTGCGCGTCGATCGTTACGCTGAGGCCGGCCTCCTCAGAGAAGCTCGTGCGGTGGTAGTTGATGCCGCAGAGGAAGACGTAGAGCACGAGCAGCGTGGACAGGATGAGGAAGAGGTGGCCGAGGAAGCGGCGCAGCGGGCGGGCGACGGCGGCGAGAAGATGCGTCTGGGCATCCTGCGATATGCGTGCAGAATGCACGCAAGCTGCGCCCACACGGAGGGCACGGCACAGCTGCTTCGCGAAATCGAAGAGCACGAAAAGAATCGTCGCGTAGAGCAGCAGCTCCACCACGGAGAAGGGCAGCAGGCCCATTACGGAGCCGATGCCGAGACTCAGCACGCGATACACGTAGTGGGAGTACGCATCCGCGAACGCGGATGAGCGGACCGCCAGCTGATTCGCGGCGAGCGCCAGCAGATCGAGGAGCAGCACGAGCAGGTAGACACGCTGCGAGTGAGATGGTATGGCGGCACTGGTTTTGGTTTTGATGATATGAAAGTTAAACATCGAAACTTCTCCATTTAACCCTGCTTACGCAGGAACATAATATAGACGTTACTGTTTAAACACAGATAAGTCAAGGCTGGCATGGCTGCCGTCCGCCGAGCCACGAGTGAACAGTAAGTTACTGTTCACTCGTTAACTGGATTCAGGCAGGAGCTGGATGGGCGGTCTCGGAGTACTGTGCCTCCGTTACCGCCCATCCGCAGCCCCTGACCAACGTTCCTATCCAATATGGTTTGATTATAAAAATACTGGATATGTTTTTTGACTGTAAGCATGACAGGCGGCTGCAAAATATCCACTATTAGGCGATTTCAAAAATACTTGATACGAAAAGCCTTATTTCCTAAGAGGAATCCGGACTCGCGTATCCAGCATTTAAAAAAAGATGGTTTATTGGATATTTGGCGAAAGAAACTCTTCTCTGAAGTCAGAAATACATATCTACTATTTTAAAAAGCGAGGATTATTTGATAGTATGCTTTTATGCGTATGCCTGATTTCGCAGAAAACTATCCAATAAGTGCCCTATTTGAAAATCTTGGATAGTTTAGCTCCGTACACAAAAATGATAGATGTTGCTAAAATTATCCACGATTTCGAAATCAACCGGTTATTGGATAGTGCCATCCATCTTCATCTATTTCACCCGGTTCCTAAGTGAAAATTTCCGGGTCCCTCGCCTGCCTGAACAGTAGCAGTCCCACATCTGTCAGATTATTTTAAAAAAATTGACCATTCACATGAAAAAGCGAATTCGGTATAATCAGAAAGTTGAGTAAAAATCAGTTTTCTTATAATCGAGGAGACAATACATTATGATAAAGAAGAAATCCGTCGTCGCGGCTGCGGCGGCGATGTCAAATAGGAGATCCGTCGTCGCGGCTGCGATGGCGATGTCAATGATGGCGAGCCTCAGCACGACGGCGTATGCTGGGACGATCGCGTCGGGCGTGACGCCGATCGTGGCGAGTGCGGAGACCAGTGGCGCAAACTACAGTACGGGGGCGACCGGCACGAGTGGCAGCGAAAGCAGCACGGGGATCGTCGAAGCGACGGGCGCACTGGAGGGCACGACGGCCAGCACCGGCAGCACGAATCAGAGTGGTACGACGCAGGCGACGATCGGTGGTGGGGAGGCAGCGAGCTCTGAAACCCTGGCGTCGGTCAATGCATCCACGATGCAGGCGATCACGTCGGCGAGTGGGACAAGCTCGAACCAGGCGCTGGTGAGCAACAGTGCCAGCACACCGGCCGACAGTATCGGCATGACGAGCTTCGGACCGACGGTCCCTGGCGCAGCGGGCAGCAGCACCGGCAGTCTCAATCAGCTGTTCGGCGGCGGCACATCGACCAGCGGCAGCTCCAATGTCCTGAATGCACTCAGTACCGTACCGCTCCCGGCAGGCTACTACTGCAGCAACGTCGGCACCTATACATACCAGGAGATGCAGGTCGACCTCAATAGCCTGAAGGCGACCTATCCGAAGATGCAGATGGATGTCCTCGGGAACACCATCGACGGACGGCAGCTCTACCACGTGGTGGTCGGAAAACCGTCCGCCCCGCATAAGATCCTCGTGCACGGCGGCATTCACGCACGTGAGTACATCAGCTCCCAGCTCGTGATGCGGGAAATCGTGGCGCTGCTGGAGATGCAGCAGAACAACTTGCTCTACCATGGTCAGTCCGTCGCGACGCTGCTCCAGAACACCTGCATTCACTTCGTACCGATGGTGAACCCGGACGGCATCACCCTCGTACAGGGCGGTGTCGACGCGCTGAATACGCAGGCGGCGAAGACGATGGTCATGAGCATGGCCGCGCAGGATCAGGTGACGGACCTCGCCACCTACCTTCGCAAGTGGAAGAACAACATCAACGGTGTCAACCTGAATCGTAACTTCGACGCGTTCTGGCAGGAGGCGACCCCGAAGGTCGATCACCCGTCGAACATGTTCTATAAGGGCACGGGGCCGGAGAGTGAGGTTGAGTCGAAGGCGCTCGCGAACCTCTGCCGACAGCTTAGGCCGGACTACACGATCAGCTACCACACACAGGGCCGCGTGATCTACTGGTATTTCGGCGAGACCGGAAACTATAAGGCGAAGGGGCAGTATCTGGCCAATGTCGTCCATCAGAACACAGGGTATACCATCTCGAATACCTGGTCACAGACGGACGCCGCGGGCTTCAAGGACTGGGCCGTACAGAAGCTCGATATCCCATCCGTGACGATCGAGCTCGGCCGTGGCACCTCGCCGGTGGACGAGTCGCAGATCACCCAGATGTGGATCGAGAACGACGGCATCCTGCCGGATCTCCTCGTCGGCCTCGGCGCATAAAATTTAAGTTTTCATCATAGAAAAGGAGGGCGGACGCCGAAAGCGTCCGCCCTCCGTGTTTTCTTTAGCATAAGTTCAGCCGGGTGGATTTTCACCCGGCTGATTTTTTGCAGACACTTTAAGCGTCGAATATGGCCATCAGTCTACGGAATAGGGAGAAGATACAGTGTTCAGGTTCTATAGGCTGTAAAGATAAGACAATTCATATGCTCACCCCATGAGTCCTCTCCGGTCGCGAAGGACGGCGAGGATCGAGAGCGCGAGCATGATACCGACGGTGAGGACGACGGTGACCATCGCGCCGGCGATGCCGACGTGATCCGCGAGGATGCCGATGATCTGTGGGACGAGGATGCCGCCGATGGCGCTGATGCCGGTGAGGAGCGAGAGGCCCATGGTGGAGCCTTCGATGATCGGGCCGGCGGCTGCGACGGTGGTCGGGTAGATGGCACTCATGCCGAGACCGAGTACGGCGATGATGATGGCCGCCATCGTCGCGGTGTGGGTGTTCACGAGGAGCACGATCGCGACGAAATCGATGAGGGCGCTCACGAGGATGATCTGAAGCTTATTCACATTCTGGAAGAACTGCGCGGTACCCACGCGACCGGCCATCATCATGACCCAGGTGACGGATACCATCGCGGTGGCGAGCGCGCTCGTCATGACCCCAGTGTCCTTCAGGTAAGTGACGAACCAGCCGTTCACGGTGTTCTCGAAGCCGACGTACATGAACATGATGAAGGTGATGATCAGGAAGCTGCGGTTCGTGAGCAGTGCCTGAAGATTCGGCGCGCCGGCAGGCTGTCCCTGCTCAATGCATCCGGCGTCACTGCCGTCACCACCCTGCGCTGCATCGGCAGCCGGGTTCGGCATGGTGCCTTCCGGTTTCGCTGTGCTGCAGCCATCTGCGTGGTGGTCGCCTGCATTGGCCGTGGACGGCTGCGGCTCCTCGAGCATCCGGTAGTCCATGGTCCAGTAGTTCAGCGGGAAGATCGCGCCGGAGACGCAGAGGATGTACATGATGATGCGCCACGGGAAGCCGAGGGCGAGGAGCGCGGCCATGATGAAGGGACTCGCGAAGGCTCCGACAGCGAAGGTGGTGTGCAGGATGTTCAGGTACTTCGTCGAGCTGTTTGTCGCGACGTTCATCGCGAGGTTGTTGATAATCGTGACGGTGCCCTTCGTGATGCCGAGGACGAACACCAGTAGGTACATGAAGGCGACCGGCGGGTGGATCGTCAGTAGCAACATGACGATCGGCGAGAGGCTGGTGATGGCGACCACGACCACGCGATGCGAGAAGTGGCGCTTCGCGAGCGGATAGATGATGGAGGCGCAGAAATTGCCGATCGCGAGGATGCTGATCAGGCCGCCTGCGACCGCGTAGTTCAGCTGCTCCTCCTCGATGAGATGCGGCAGGATCGCACCGAAAATCGTGATGACCGCACCGCTCAGGATGTAGCCGAGGTAGAGGTGGTTCAGCACCCGCCATTTGAGTTCCTTTGTGATTTCCATATTCATAAACCTCGTTTCAAAAATTCACATTTAGAATCAGTTTAGCACACTTCCCGGAAAAAACCGAATTGCAGGCAGGCGAATGAGGAAAAAGCAGCCGGACTAAGAGTAACAGTTCTGCCTACTCAGAAAAATGTGTTAAATCTTATTGTATTGATCTGGAAAAATGTGTATAGTTCAAGTGAATAATTCAGAAAAATGTGCGTAATTCGACTTGAAAACGCAGAAAAATGTGTGAATGTTGCTTCGATAATTGCAGAAAAATGTGCTACAACAGTGTGAGATTCAGGAAGGACGGTGATTCTCATGAAACGAAATGCGATACAGGCATTAATTAAATGGAAAAACAGCGAAGATCGGAAGCCGATGGTGCTGAAGGGTGCCCGACAGGTCGGAAAAACATGGCTGATGAAATCATTTGGGCGCGATTATTATGATAATTTCGTTTATTTCAACTTTGATGAGGAAGATGAGCTGAAATCCATTTTTGAAGCAAATAAAAATCCGCAGCGGATAATCGAACTTCTCTCCATGATTGTGGGCGAAAAAATACTGCCGGGAAAAACGCTGATTATCTTCGATGAGATTCAGGAATGCCCGGAGGCGCTCAACACGTTGAAATACTTCAAAGAGAAAGCAAATGAATACCATGTGATTGCCGCCGGAAGTCTGCTCGGTACACTTCTGGCACAGCCGAAATCGTACCCTGTTGGAATGGTAAATCTGCTGGACATCTATCCCATGACTTTTGATGAATTTCTGGAGGCAAGCGACGAACGCCTATATGCTTATTATTGCAGCATCCAGAAGGGGCAGGTGATTGAAGATGTTTTCCACAACCGACTGCTGGAGGCGTATAACTATTACCTGATTATCGGCGGAATGCCAGAGTGCGTTTCTTCGTGGATCACACATAAAGATCCGGCAAAGATCACGCAGATTCAGCGCGAACTGATAGAGGTTTATGAGAACGACTTCTCCAAGCACAACGGAAAAGTCAACAGCGGCCGGATTTTGATGGTGTTCCGAAGCATTGTCTCGCAGCTTGCAAAGTCAAACGAGAAGTTCATGTACGGTGCGGTCCGGGAGGGGAGCCGTGCACGTGACTTTGAAGAAGCGATTGAGTGGCTGGTTTCTGCCGGGATGTTAAACCGTATCTACAATGTTTCCAAGGCAGAACATCCACTTGCTGCTTTTGATAAGCTGGACCAGTTCAAGCTGTTTATGTTTGATACCGGTTTGCTCAAGCATATGGCCGGTATTGACAACAGCGCTATTCTGTTGAAAACGGATTTTCAGTTCAAAGGGCCATTGACAGAAAATTACATTCTGCAACAGCTCCGTGGACAATTTGAGGTGGATCCTCGTTACTACTCGGACAAAAACAGTGAAATTGATTTTCTTATCCAGCATGGCACAGAGGTCATTCCGGTAGAGGCTAAGGGCGGCGAGGACAGATCTGCGCCGTCGTTCAAAAAGTACATTGCGGACCATCATCCTGAACACGCGCTTCGGTATTCCAGACGCGGCTATCGAAAAGACGGTGCAATTACAAATTTACCGCTGTATCTGGCACGGAAAACGAAAGAACTGCTTTGAGTGAGTTGTGGCGAATGAGGAGTAGCCTCAAACTTCCTGGGAGAGCCGGGATGGCATCTTCACCCCCGGCTAAACTGTTACGCTCTCTGAACTGGCTCTCCGGGCCGCTTCCTGCATATCCCCTTGTATAACGGCGCCCCGATATGCTATAATTTTGGGTACTTCATTTTTAGGAGGCTATACTATGTCTATGGAAACAAGAAACGAGAACGGCGTGCTGGAGGAGAAGGCTCCAGAGTCGAAGCATTTCATCGAGCGTGAGATCGAGAAGGATCTTGCCGAGGGCGTTTATGACCACGTACATACACGATTCCCACCGGAGCCGAACGGTTATCTGCATATCGGCCATGCGAAGTCGATCATTCTGAATTCCGGAATGGCGCAGGAGTACCATGGACAGTTTAACCTCCGCTTCGATGACACGAACCCGATGAAGGAGAAGACCGAATTCGTCGAGGCCATCGAGCGTGACGTAAAGTGGCTCGGTGCCGACTTCGAGGACCGCATTTTCTTCGCGTCCGATTACTTCGATATCATGTATGAGAAGGCCCTCCTTCTGATTAAGAAGGGACTCGCCTTCGTCGATGATCTCACCGCAGAGCAGATCACCGAGTACCGTGGCGACTTCACGAACCCTGGAAAGGAGTCCCCGAACCGTAACCGTCCGATCGAAGAGAACCTTCAGCTCTTCCAGGACATGAAGGACGGCAAGTACGCAGACGGTACCCTGACCCTTCGTGCGAAGATCGACATGGCATCCCCGAACCTGAACATGCGTGACCCGATCATCTACCGTGTAGCCCACATGCATCACCACAACACCGGTGACAAGTGGTGCATCTACCCGATGTACGATTTCGCACACCCGATCGAGGACGCCGTAGAGGGCATCACGCACTCCCTCTGCACACTGGAGTTCGAAGATCATCGCCCGCTCTATGACTGGGTTGTTAAGAATTGTGATTTCCCGCACCCGCCTCGCCAGATCGAGTTCGCGAAGCTGTATCTGACCAATGTTGTCACCGGTAAGCGTTACATCAAGAAGCTGGTAGAGGATGGCGTCGTAGATGGATGGGACGATCCACGTCTCGTCACCATCGCGGCTCTTCGTCGTCGTGGCTACACACCGGAGTCCCTCCGTCAGTTCGTCACCCTGAGCGGTATCTCGAAGGCGAACTCCAGCTGTGACATCAGTCTCCTCGAGTACTGTATCCGCGAGGACCTGAAGCTGAAGGATAAGCGTATGATGGCCGTCATTGACCCGATCAAGCTGGTGATCGACAACTATCCGGAGGGCCAGACCGAGATGCTCGAGGTGCCGAATAACCTCGAGAATGAGGAACTCGGCAGCCGTCAGGTTCCGTTCTCCCGCGAGCTTTACATCGAGCGCGACGACTTCATGATCGATCCGCCGAAGAAGTATAAGCGGCTCTATGTCGACAACGAGGTCCGCCTCATGTCCGCATATTTCGTAAAGGCGACCTCCTACGAGACCGACGCCGATGGAAAGGTGACCGTCGTTCACTGCACCTATGATCCGGAAACCAAGTCGGGCTCTGGCTTCACGGGACGTAAGGTGAAGGGCACGATCCACTGGGTCAATGCTCCGACCGCAGGTCAGGTGACCGTCCGTCTGTATGAGCAGCTGATCGACGAAGAGAAGGGCAAGCTGAACGACGACGGCACCCTGAACTTCAACCCGAACTCCCTCACTGTCGTAGAGAACTGCATGGTCGAGCCGGAGCTCATGGACGTGAAGGCATACGACAGCTTCCAGTTCGTACGAAACGGCTTCTTCTGCGTCGACAGTAAGGACTCCACCGAAGGCCACCCGGTCTACAACCGCATCGTCGGCCTGAAGTCCAGCTTCAAGCTCCCGACCCAGGCCTGAGTTTATGGGGTCTGACCCCATAAACTATGACTTTAGAATTTGTTTATAAAAATTTAATGGGGTCAGACCCCCTTACGAAATTCGAACATTTGTAACCACGATGCGGGTATGTATATATCGGCGAAATCGTGGTATGATAGCAGTATCGAATTTGTAGATTCTAAGCGATACAAATGAAAAATGGACTGGTGGTGCCTGACAGCAGTATCGATTTGTAGATTCAGATACGGAAGACACCGAAATGAAGAAACGGGCTGAAAGCGGCCCGGATGGAGGATATCGTTATGGGCAAGAAAAAAGGTTTAGGTGGTCTCGTCGGATTCGCTGCACTGGTCGGCGGTGTTGCCGCCGCTGTATCCTATCTCTACAAGTATGAGAAGTTTTCCGAGGAGGTCGATCAGGACTTCACGGATGTGCTCGAGTCCGCTTCAGAGGTGAAGGACTCCGCGAAGAGATCCTACACGACCCTGAAGAACAGCCAGACGAAGGAAGATTTCAAGACCGCAGCGAAGGACATCGGTGTAGCCGCAAAGAACCTCGCCGTCGATGCGAAGAACCTTGCGGTCGACGCAAGCAAGGACGCATACAAGACCGTAAAGGAAGCCCTCGATGAGAAGCTCAGAAGCTGCGACGAGGATGATGATGTCGTCGATGAGAACGTCGAGCACATCTCGTATCCATATGTAGATGACGAGGACGCAAAGTCAGATGCCGAAGAGGTGAAGGCGGAGTCTGCGGAAAAGGCGGAGGATATCGACATCGAGCCAGAGGATGACGGCGACGTCGAGGTAGAGTTCTTCACGACGGATGCGGATGACGCAGACGCGAAGACAGAAGCGACCGGGAAGGACGCCGAGCCGAAGGCAGAGGAGCCTGCAAAGGACGCGGCTACAAAGGCCGCTGTAGATGCCGCAACCGAAGTGAAGCAGGAAGCGGAGGAAGCAGAAGCCACTGCAACCATCACAGAAGAGTAATAGAAAACGGAAAAGACAGGGCCCTCCGGGGCTTTGTCAGATCACCAGACAGCAAACGACCTGCCCCGCGAGGGACAGGTCGTTTGCCTTAGGGAGTATAGGTTAATACGGCTATGCCGTTAACCATCGGATTATTTTCCGGAGTCGCCGTAGTTTGAGAGGACGCGGGCGGATGGGTCGTTGACGGCGCATCCAGGCCAGGTCTTGTTCGGCATCCAGAAATCGGTGACCATCTGGGACTGTCCCGGATAGTACTCTTCGAAGATTTCGCGGTAGAGGAGAGACTCCTTCGTGAACGGCCTCGCGTGCGTGTATTTCTGACGCTTCTCCTCGAATTCCGCGTCGGTATACTGCTTCTCGGCGAACTCCGCGAGGTCATCCTTCATGGAGTGACCGACGGCGTCGGAGAAGGCGGCCTTCTCACGCATGAGGATGTCCTCCGGCAGGAGATGATCGGCCTCGAACGCGTGGCGAAGGAGATACTTGCCCTTATGGTAGTGGTTCAGCTTCTTCTCCGGATCGATGTGCATCACGTAGTCGACGAAGTCAATGTCTCCGAACGGTACGCGTGCCTCGAGAGAGTTTACGCTGATGCAGCGGTCGGCACGAAGCACATCGTACATGTGCAGCTCGCGGATACGCTTCTCGGCTTCCTTCTGAAATTCCTCGGCGCTCGGTGCGAAATCGGTGTACTTGTAGCCGAAAAGCTCGTCGGAGATCTCACCGGTCAGGAGTACACGGACATCAGACTGCTCGTGAATCGCCTTGCAGCAGAGATACATGCCGATGGACGCACGGATGGTGGTGATATCGTAGGTTCCGAGGGTGGCGATGACTTCCCGAAGGGCGGCCAGAACATCCTCACGGGACATGATGACCTCGTGATGGTTTGCGCCGATGTAGTCCGCGACCTCACGTGCATACTTGAGGTCGATCGCATCGACATCCATACCGATGGCGTAGGTCTCGATCGGCTTCTTCAGAAGCTTCTGAGAGATCGCACAGACGAGGGAGGAGTCGAGACCACCGGAAAGCAGGAAGCCGACCGGTGCATCCGCGTCGAGACGCTTCTTCACACCCTCGACGAGAAGATCGTGGATGTTGTGGGCGACCTCCTCGAGATCGTCGTGCGTGTTGTATTTGTGCACCACGGACAGATCGTGATAGCAGACGAACTGGCCATCCTTATAGTAGTGTCCTGGTGGAAATGGCTTGATTTCATGGCAGAGACCCACGAGGTTCTTCGGCTCGGAGGCGAATGCCAGCGTGCCGTCGTCGGTGGTGCCATAGTAGAGGGGACGAATACCGATCGGATCCCGCGCCGCGATGTAGTCATTGGCCTCAGCATCGTAGATGATGAGCGCGAACTCCGCGTCGAGCATACGAAACATCTCGGTGCCGAGCTCACGCCAGAGCGGAAGCAGGATCTCGCAGTCAGAATCGGACTGGAAGGTATAGCCCTCCTTCGCGAGCTTCTCACGCAGCGGGCGGAAGCCGTAGATCTCGCCGTTGCAGACCACGTAGGAGCCATCCAGCTCGAACGGCTGCATGCCGGCGTCGGTCAGGCCCATGATGGCGAGACGATTGAAGCCGAGGTAGCCGTTACCGGTGTCGACGATACGGGTATCGTCTGGTCCTCTCGATGTGGTCTTCAGAAGCGCGGCCTTCACAACCTCATACTGTGCGCGCTTGTCACAGAATCCGATAATACTGCACATATGGTTACTCTCCCTAAGTAAAATCTTAAACAAAAAAAGACGGCAGAGATGTAGCGATACACGCGACACCTTTGCCGTCCATTGATGCTCCACATTATGAAGCGGTGCGAAAAGATTGTCAAGCGTCGATTTGGAATAGGAGGTATTCGCGGATTGCATTACACTTCGGATCAGGCAGGGGCAGGCGGGGCGGCCTGAACGGAACAGTGAATACCAGCCATAATCATTTTCAATCAAAGATTTCTTGACATTCGCGTTTCCGAAATTATAATGTCATCAAAAGGGCAAAGGCGTCCTGGTTTCACCAGAGAGTCCATGCCCTTTTTTTCATTTGAAAAATACATATCGAACATTCAACATTTCATGCTGGGGAGTATAAAAATGTCTGCAAGCGTCAATCAAAACTATCTGAAATTAAATGAAAACTATCTTTTTGCGGAGATCGCGCGTCGTATCCGTGAGTGGCAGTCCGCGCATCCGGAGCTCAGCAGTCAGCTGATCCGTATGGGGATCGGTGATGTCACCCGTCCGCTGCCGAAGACCGTCGTCGATGCGATGGTGAAGGCAGCGCAGGAGATGGGCGTGGCCGAGACCTTCCGTGGCTACGGTCCGGAGCAGGGCTACGATTTCCTGAAGACAGCGATTCAGTCTTATTATAAGAAGTTCGGCGTAGAGCTCGCCCTCGACGAGATCTTCATCTCGGACGGTGCGAAGTCCGATCTCGGCAACATCCTGGATCTCTTCGATGAGAACAACACGGTGCTCGTCACTGATCCGGTCTATCCGGTCTATGTCGACACCAACATGATGTCCGGGCGAAAGATCATTTACGCGATGTCTTCTGAAGAGAACGGCTTTCTGCCGCTTCCGGCACCAGAGTACCGGGCCGACATCATTTACCTCTGCAGCCCGAACAACCCGACCGGTGCCGTCTATGACCGCGAGGGCCTCACGAAGTGGGTGCGCTTCGCACAGGAGAACAACGCGATCCTCCTCTTCGATGCCGCCTATGAGTGCTTCGTGACCGGCGATCTGCCGCACAGCATCTACGAGATTCCGGGCGCACGTGACGTCGCGATCGAGTTCTGCAGCTTCTCGAAGAAGGCTGGCTTCACCGGCACCCGTTGCGGCTACACCATCGTGCCAGACACCCTGAAGCGTGACGGCGCGAGCCTCAACAAGATGTGGCTTCGCCGCCAGACCACGAAGTTCAACGGCGTGAGCTACATCACCCAGCGCGGTGCAGAGGCCGTCTTCACCGAGGCTGGCGAGCGGGAGATCGAGGAGAACCTGCAGTACTACAGGGACAATGCCGCCATCATCACCGAAACGATGGATCGTCTCCATATCTACTACACCGGTGGCAAGAATTCACCGTACATCTGGCTCAAGTGTCCGGGTGACATGGACAGCTGGAGCTTCTTCGATAAGCTGCTGAACGAAGCCTACGTGGTCGGCACGCCGGGTGCCGGCTTCGGAAAGAGCGGCGAGAAGTTCTTCCGCCTCACCGCCTTCTCCACCCACGAGAACACCCGCGAGGCAATGGCCCGCTTCGAGAAGCTCGTCCAGTCGATGAGTTTATAAAAATTTAATGGGGTCAGACCCCATTAAGTAGAGGACACTGAAAAAAGTACTGTATTCTGATGGAAAAGCGAGTTTACATATGATCGATTTAAGTAATACAATATTTAAAACCTATGATGATGTTGAGGTGAAGGATATGAATTCGTATGAAGACATCCTCGAGTTTGTGGAAGAGGAGAATGTCAAGTTTATAAGACTCGCTTTTTTCGACGTGTTCGGCGTCCAGAAAAACATCGCGATCATGCCGGATGAGCTGAAGCGTGCGTTCAGCGAGGGGATCAGCATCGACGCGAGCTCGGTGTGCGGCTTCGGGGCCGATGTCCGTTCCGACATCTTCCTTCGTCCGGATCCGACGACCATGTCGATCGTGCCGTGGCGTCCGGTCGATGGCCGAGTGGCGCGGATGTTCTGTGACATCGAGTACCCGGATGGGAAGACCTTCGAGAAGGACAGCCGCTGGATCCTGAAGCAGGCGGTCGAGAAGGCGGCCGACCGTGGCATTCACGTGAACTTCGGCACCGAGGTCGAGTTCTACATCTTCAAGCTCGACGATGACGGCAACCGCACGATGATTCCGCAGGACCAGGCGTCCTACATGGACATCGCGCCGGAGGACCACGGTGAGAACATCCGCCGCGACATCAGCTTCGCCCTCGTGGACATGGGCATCCGTCCGGAGGCGAGTCATCACGAGATGGGCCCGGGGCAGAACGAGATCGACTTCCGCTATGCCGATCCGCTGACAGCGGCGGACAATGCTTCCACCTTCAAGTGGGTGGTGAAGTCCATCGCGACATCGGATGGCGTTTGGGCTGATTTCTCGCCGAAGCCACTCGCCGACAAGCCGGGCAACGGCATGCACATCAACATGTCGGTAGAGTCCCGCGATGGGCACGATCACAGCGCCGCCTTCATGGCGGGCATCCTCGAGCATATCCGCGAGATGACGCTCTTCCTGAATCCGACCCGGGAAAGCTACGAGCGTCTCGGTGATATGAAGGCACCGAAGTTCGTGAGCTGGTCCGAGCAGAACCGCTCACAGCTCATCCGTATCCCGGCGAGCCGCTCGGATCTCAAGCGCTTCGAGCTCCGTTCACCGGATCCGATGGCGAATCCATACCTCGCCTTCGCCCTGCTGATCTACGCCGGCCTCGATGGCATCGAACGCGGACTCGAGCCGATGGCACCGCTGGATGTGAACCTGTTCAAGGCGGACGCATCCATCACGGATCAGCTGAAGCGCCTGCCGCAGTCACTCGACGAGGCTGCCGCTTACGCACAGAGCTCCGAGTTCATCCGGTCGATCGTACCAGAGGAGTACTTCGAGGCATACACTATTCTTTAGAAACACTTAGGGAGAGTCACATGGAAAGAACGGAGCAAAGGAGCAGCGTACTGATCGCGGCTCAATCTGAAAAGATCGCCGTCCAGATCAAGGGCATACTGCCCGCTGGCTTCGGTCGCGTGACTTTCCAGCCGTCCATGGCGCGGGTGAAGCAGACGCTCACCGAAGAACGGGCGGATCTCCTGATCATCTACACACCGCTGTCGGATGATTCCGGCGTTCAGTCGATCCTCGATCTGAGTGTCAAATATCCGGCGATGAGCATCCTTCTCATTGTGTCGAAGGAAGCCTATCAGCAGGTGCTTTACCGTGCCGGCGACACCGGCATCACGGTCCTGGCGAGACCGATCAGCACCGGCACCTTCGTCTCAGCGATCCAGATGCTCGGCGCGATGAGCCGTAAGGTTCAGCGCCTGCTCGAGGAAAATGCGAAGCTGCAGCGGAAGCTCGAGGATGAGCGGTACGTCAGCCGGGCGAAGGCCCTTCTCATCGAGAAGCAGGGCATGACGGAGGGAGAGGCACACAAGTACCTCGAGCGCCAGGCCATGAACGGCAGCGTCACCCGCCGAGAGGTCGCCCTGAAGATCATCCGCGGGAGCGGAAGAATTATTGTAGGTACATGAGAGGGCCGTGCGAAGCACGGAGCGGCGCATGTACGCCCCCGGGCGGCGAGACATAGCTCCTAAGGTTTCCTTAGGAGGCCTTAGCGGCGAGCGTATTCAGAGCTTTGCTTTAGCAAAGCTGCTTTGCCCGTTTTGCCACGAAGGTGGCAAAATCAAACGACAATGCCCACGCCGAAGGCGTATTGCATGGCATTGTCTCCTTGTAACTTAAATCAAATCTGTAAACGAAGAGGACAATGGGGTCCGGGAATCGTATTTCCTGTGCCCCATTGTCCTCTTTTTTTATACCTACCGCATTTCCATGTAAATCGGTCATGATCGTATCGATCGCCGACAGATGGACATCGAAATGTGGTGGGGATCACCAACCACCATATATCTTTTTTAGGAGGAGAAAATTATGAGTACTACATCGGTTCCTGAGCTTTACGGAAGCCTTGTATTTAACGACAAGGTGATGCGCGAGCGACTGCCGAAGGACATCTACAAGGCAGTGCACAAGACCATCCAGAACGGATCCCATCTGGAGCTGGACGTGGCGAATACCGTCGCAGCGACGATGAAGGAGTGGGCACTGGAGCTCGGCGCGACCCACTTCACACACTGGTTCCAGCCGATGACCGGCCTGACCGCAGAGAAGCATGACAGCTTCATCTCTCCGACCGAGAACGGCGGCGTGATCATGGAGTTCTCTGGCAAGGAGCTCGTCAAGGGCGAGCCGGATGCCTCCTCCTTCCCGAGCGGCGGCCTCCGCGCCACCTTCGAGGCCCGCGGCTATACCGCATGGGACCCGAGCTCCCCAGCCTTCATCAAGGACGGCACCCTCTACATCCCGACCGCATTCTGCTCGTACTCCGGCGAGTCCCTCGATAAGAAGACCCCGCTGCTTCGCTCCATGGAGACCCTGAGTGACTCTGCGACGAAGCTGCTCCACATCCTCGGCAAGGAGAAGGTCACCCGCGTCGATACCACCGTCGGCTCCGAGCAGGAGTACTTCCTGATCGATAAGGACCTCTACAACGAGCGTGAGGACCTCATGCTCACCGGCCGTACCCTGATCGGTGCTCCGGCACCGAAGGGACAGGAGATGGAGGATCACTACTTCGGCGTATTGAAGCCAAAGGTATCCGAGTTCATGCACGACCTCGACCAGGAGCTCTGGAAGCTCGGCGTTCCGGCGAAGACCAAGCACAACGAAGTGGCGCCGTCACAGCACGAGCTGGCACCTGTCTTTGAGACCGCCAACATTGCCGTCGACCACAACCAGCTCACGATGGAGATGATGAAGAAGGTCGCCGACAAGCATAATTATGCATGCCTCCTGCACGAGAAGCCTTTCGAGGGCATCAACGGCTCCGGTAAGCACAACAACTGGTCCATGATCACCTCCGAGGGTGAGAACCTGCTCGATCCGGGCAAGACGCCGGGGAAGAACGTTCAGTTTCTGCTCTTCCTCATGGGTATCGTCAGTGCAGTGGATGAGTATGCAGATCTGATGCGTGTATCCGTCGCAACCGCGGGCAATGATCACCGCCTGGGCGCAAATGAAGCACCTCCAGCCATCGTTTCCATCTACGTCGGCGACGAGCTCGAGAAGGTCCTCGAGTCCATCGAGAACGGCGAGGATTTCACCGCCTCGGATTCGAAGCAGCTCGAGACCGGTGCACACGTACTTCCACACTTCGTACAGGACAACACCGATCGTAACCGTACCTCACCGTTCGCCTTCACCGGCAACAAGTTCGAGTTCCGTATGCCGGGCTCCTCACTTTCTGTCGCAGACCCTAACATCGTACTGAACACCGCCGTCGCGGAGGCACTCGACCAGATCTGCGTGAAGCTCGAGCATGTCGATCCGAAGGACCTCGAGACAGAGGCGATGAAGCTCGTCAAGGAGCTCCTCAAGAAGCACAGACGCATCATTTTCAACGGCAACGGCTACACCGATGAGTGGGTAGCCGAGGCAGAGAAGAGAGGCCTCTACAACCTCAAGTCCCTCCCGGAGGCGATGCCGCAGATCAAGGCAAAGAAGAACAAGGAGCTCTTCGAAAAGCACCACGTCTTCACCGAGATCGAGATTGACTCCCGCTATGAGATCTACCTCGAGAACTACTCGAAGACCATCCGCATCGAGGCACTCACCATGCTCGAGATGGTCAAGAAGGACTTCACCGACGGCCTGATTGCATACGAGACCGCCCTCACCGACACCGCGATCCAGAAGAAGCAGGTACTCGCCGGCGCGAAGTGCACACTCGAGACCAGTATCCTCACGAAGCTCGACGCCGCATCCGAAGCGATCGGCCTCGCCGTCGAGAAGCTCGAGAAGGACCTCGCCGAGACCCAGAAGATCACCGACAGCCTCGCCCTCGCAACCGCGTACCACGACACCATCCTCGCCGACATGGATGCCCTCCGTGCCCCGGTCGACGCAGCCGAAGAGATGATCCCGGAGACCTACCTCCCGTACCCGACTTACTCGAAGCTCCTGTTCTCACTTCGTTAATCAAGTTAATGGGGTCTGACCCCATTACGAAATTCTTACGACCGCGTCAGAAAAACTTAAGGGGGTCTGACCCCATTAAATTTTTCTAAAGAAATCTATCGGTAGAAGAAATCGGCGCATGAGATCGCCACGAACGTACGGCAGAAGAAATCGGCGCATGGAGGTCGCAAGCTTGCGAATTCAAAGAACGGGTTCCTGCGCTGTGTACGCGACGAACGGTCAGAACTTGTTCTGACCAGGGCGTCACGAACACAGCACTGGGTTCCGTACTTTGAACTGAGTGGGCGCGACCTTCATGACCGATTTCTTCGTACCATGAATCCCCTCCCTGCCCGATTTCTTCGTACCAAAAATTAGTGGAGTATATATGAATACTTATCAAAATCAGAACACCTTTACTGTGCCAGAGCAGTACAGGGGACACAACACACTCTGGCGTCCCCAGTCCCTCGAGGACATGAATGAGCTCACCCAGGATGCCTGCGGTATCGGCAGCGTCGTGAACATCGACGGCCACCAGGATACGCGCGTCCTGGACGATGCACTGCATATCGTAGAAAAGCTCGAGCACCGCGCCGGTAAGGACGCGAGCGGTAAGGTCGGCGACGGCGTCGGCATCCTCCTGCAGATCAGCCACAGCTTCTTTAAGAAGACGGCACTCGCGCAGGGCATCCAGCTGCGTGACGAGCGCGACTACGGTGTCGGCATGTTTTTCTTCCCGGAGGATCAGCTGAAGCGGACCTTCGCGAAGCGCATGTTCGAGGTCATCACCGAGAAGAACGGACTCCGTTTCCTCGGCTGGCGTGAGGTACCGGTGCATCCGGAGATCCTCGGCCAGGTGGCGGTCGACTGCATGCCGCATATCCTGCAGTGCTTCATCGAGCGTCCGGAGGACGCGGAGAGAGGCATCGATTTTGATCGGCGTTTATATGTACTTCGCCGTGAGTTCGAGCAGTCCTCAGAGGATACCTATATCTGTTCTCTGAGCTCCCGAACCATCGTATATAAGGGCATGTTCCTGGTAAAGCAGCTCCGTGCCTTCTATGATGACCTGCGTGATCCGGATTACCGGACCGCCATCGCCATCGTGCACTCCCGTTTCTCGACGAACACCACGCCGAGCTGGGATCGTGCGCATCCGTACCGCATGATCGCCCATAACGGTGAGATCAATACCATCCGTGGAAACATTGACCGAATGCTGGCCCGTGAGGAGACCATGTCGAGCCCGCTGCTCGAGAAGGACGTGGAGAAGATCTTCCCGGTCGTGGAGCGCAGCGGATCGGATTCCGCGATGCTTGACAATACCCTCGAGTTCCTCTACATGAACGGCATCGACCTGCCGCTCGCGATGATGATGACCATCCCGGAGCCATGGAAGCACAACCGCTTTATGAACCAGAACAAGAAGGATTTCTATCATTATTACGCAACCATGATGGAGCCGTGGGATGGTCCGGCGGCGATCCTCTTCTCTGATGGTGATGTGGTCGGCGCGACCCTCGATCGTAACGGCCTCCGTCCGTCCAGATACTACATCACCGACGACAACCGACTGATCCTGTCCTCCGAGGTCGGCGTCCTCGACATCGACCCGAAGCACATCGTGCAGAAGTCCCGTCTTCAGCCGGGCCGTATGCTGCTCGTCGACACGAAGGCACAGCGCATCATCGCGGACGAGGAGTGCAAGGAGGCCTATGCGGCACGTGAGCCGTACGGTGAGTGGCTCGACCGGAACCTCCTCCACATCGAGGATCTGAAGATCCCGAACCGGAAGATCCCGACGCACACGCAGGAGATGCGTGACCGTCTCTATAAGGTCTTCGGCTACAGCTACGAGGACGTGAAGTCCGTGATCCTCCCGATGGCACAGAACGGCATCGAGCAGACCGCGTCGATGGGCCATGATGTTCCGCTCGCGGTGCTCAGCAAGCAGCATCAGCTCCTGTTCAACTACTTCAAGCAGCTCTTCGCCCAGGTTACCAACCCGCCGATCGACTCCCTCCGCGAGAAGATCGTCACGGATACGACCGTGTACATCGGCTCCGATGGTAATCTGCTGCAGGACCAGGCGGACAACTGCCGCGTGCTCGAGGTGGAGAACCCGATCCTCACGGGCGTCGAGCTTATGAAGATCAAGGACCTCGACCAGCCGGGCTTCCGTACCGAGGTGATCTCACTTCTCTACTACAAGAACACCTCGCTCGAGAAGGCCCTGGAGCAGCTCAATATCTCTGTGGATCGTGCATACCAGCGCGGCTACAACATCATCATCCTGAGCGATCGTGGGGTCGATGAGAACCATGTGCCGATTCCGTCCCTGCTGGCGGTGAGCTCCGTCGAGCAGCACCTCGTCCAGACGAAGAAGCGGACCGCCGTGTCCCTGATCCTCGAGTCGGGCGAGCCGCGCGATGTCCATCAGTTTGCGACCATCCTCGGCTTCGGTGCGCGTGCCATCAACCCGTACCTCGCCCATGAATGCATCGCCGAGATGATCGACATCGGCATCCTCGATAAGGATTACCATACCGCGATCGAGGACTATAACAAGGCCGTGCTGAACGGCATCGTAAAGATCGCCGCGAAGATGGGTATTTCGACGATCCAGTCCTACCAGTCCGCGAAGATCTTCGAGGCCATCGGCTTAAGTAAAGAGCTGGTGGAGAAGTACTTCACCGGTACCGTGTCGAGGGTCGGCGGCATTGGCATAAAGGACATCGCCGAGGGCGTCACCTCCAGGCATGACCACGCGTTCGATCCGATGGGGCTTAGCCTCGATACCGCGCTCGATTCCGTCGGCTTCCACCAGCTGCGCTCGGGTCGGGGCGCCGAGGATCACCTCTACGACCCGCAGACCATCATCACGCTTCAGCGTTCGGTTCGGAGCGAGGAAGGCGACTATAAGCTGTTTAAGGAGTACACCGCGCGGATCGACGACGAGCGCCGTCCGCATACGCTGCGCGGCCTCATGAAGTTCGCCGCGAAGAACGAGCCGGTGCCGATCGAGGAGGTCGAGCCGGTATCCTCCATCGTGAAGCGCTTCAAGACCGGTGCGATGTCCTACGGCTCGATTTCGCAGGAGGCGCACGAGGCGATGGCCATCGCGATGAACCGTCTCGGCGGCAAGTCGAATACCGGTGAGGGTGGTGAGCATCCGGACCGTTTCGGTACCGAGCGGAATTCTGCTATCAAGCAGGTTGCGTCCGGTCGTTTCGGTGTAACCAGTGCCTACCTCAACTCCGCCGTCGAGATCCAGATCAAGATGGCGCAGGGCGCGAAGCCGGGTGAGGGCGGCCACCTGCCGGGTAAGAAGGTCTATCCGTGGATTGCCAAGACCCGTTTCTCGACCCCGGGTGTGTCTCTCATTTCCCCGCCACCTCACCACGATATCTACAGCATCGAGGATCTGGCACAGCTGATCTATGACCTGAAGAACGCGAACCGCCGTGCCGCGATCGCCGTCAAGCTCGTTTCGGAGAACGGCGTCGGCACCATCGCGAGTGGTGTTGCGAAGGCCGGCGCACAGGTCATCCTCGTGTCCGGCTACGATGGAGGTACCGGTGCAGCACCGATGACCTCGATCCACCATGCGGGTCTCCCGTGGGAGCTCGGTATCACGGAGGCGCACCATGCGCTGATCGAGAACGGGCTTCGTAACCGTGTCAAGCTCGAGACCGATGGTAAGCTGATGACCGGTCGCGACGTCGTCATCGCCGCACTGCTCGGTGCGGAGGAGTATGGCTTCGCGACAACCGCGCTCGTCTGCCTCGGCTGCATGATGATGCGTGTCTGCAACAAGGATACCTGCCCGTTCGGTGTCGCTACCCAGAACGACGTTCTCCGCAAGCGCTTCACGGGCAAGCCGGAGTACGTCATGAACTTCATGCGCTTCATCGCACAGGAGATGCGCGAGTACATGGCGGAGCTCGGCTTCCGTACCGTGGACGAGATGATCGGTCGTACCGACTGTCTCACGGTCAATGCTTCGGTCGCGCATGCCACCTCGCGCTCGGCAGAGGTGGATCTCTCGCAGGTCCTGGATCCGCGCTATGCATCCCTTCCGGAGGAGGAGCGTCACTTTGACCCGAAGCGGGTCTATGATTTCCATCTCGAGAAGACCCTCGACGAGTCGGTGCTTCTCCGGAAGTTTGCCCCGGCCATCGCAAGCGGTCAGCACCACGAGGAGAAGGTCGAGGTTTCGAGCACGAACCGTACCTTCGGTACCATCCTCGGCTCCGAGATCACCGATCACTACGGCATGACGCCGGAGGGCGATACCCTGCCGGATGATACCTTCGTGGTCGAGGCATACGGTGGCGGCGGTCAGTCCTTCGGTGCGTTTATCCCGAAGGGCCTCACGATCCGTCTCCATGGTGATGCCAATGATGGCTTCGGTAAGGGCCTGAGCGGCGGTAAGCTCGTCGTGGCGCCACCGGAGGGAAGTCCGTTCCGCGCCAGTGAGAATATCATCGTCGGCAACGTCGCCCTCTATGGTGCGACGGCCGGCAAGTGCTATGTGAATGGTGTCGCCGGTGAGCGCTTCTGCGTTCGTAATTCCGGTGCGACGGCGGTTGTCGAGGGCTGTGGCGATCATGGTCTCGAGTACATGACCGGTGGACGTGCCGTCATCCTCGGACCGACCGGTAAGAACTTCGCCGCCGGTATGTCCGGTGGTATCGCCTACGTCCTCGATATGGATCACTCGCTCTATCTCAAGCTCAACAAGGACATGGTTTCCCTGCTGGAGGTTACCGAGAAGTATGACATCAAGGAGCTGAAGGACATCCTCACGGATTATGTGAAGGAGACGAAGTCGGAGCTCGGCACAGAGATCCTCCAGAACTTCGACATGTTCCTCCCGAGCTTCAAGAAAATCGTGCCGAACGACTACCAGAAGGTACTGATCGCGGTCAGCCACTTCGAAGAGCAGGGCATCTCCCATGAAAATGCGGAGCTGGAAGCTTTTAAGTCTTTATTCGCAGTGTAGGAGTTTGCATCAGGCAAACTCCGGAACAAGATCCAGCAGAGCTATGCTCTGCTCCCGAAGGGCTAAAGTCGGGCCTCGATAGCCCGACTTTAGGGCCAGTCCCGGGTTTGTAAAATATAGAGATAGAGGGAGTATTCATGGGTAAGGTTACAGGATTTCTCGATTATGCGAGAGAAGAGAATAAAGACGTTCCGGTAGAGGAGCGTATCAAAAATTTTAAAGAATTTCACATCCCCCTCACGGAGGAGGAGCGTCGGAAGCAGGGCGCGCGCTGCATGAACTGCGGTGTCCCGTTCTGCCAGTCCGGCATGAAGCTGGCGGGCATGTTCACGGGCTGTCCGCTCCACAATCTCTGCCCGGAGTGGAACGACGAGGTCTACAACGGCCACGTCGCCCATGCGCTTAGCCGTCTGCTGAAGACGAACAACTTCCCGGAGTTCACGGGACGTGTCTGCCCGGCGCTCTGCGAGAAGGCCTGTGTCGAGGGGCTCGATGACGCGCCGGTGACGACGCACGACAACGAGCTCTACATCATCGAGAAGGCCTTCCAGGAGGGCTATATGCAGCCGCGGATCCCGGAGGTCCGCTCTGGGAAGCGTGTCGCCGTCGTCGGTGCCGGTCCGGCCGGCCTCGCAGTGGCGGATCAGCTGAACCACCGTGGACACAGCGTCACCGTCTTTGAGCGCTCGGATGAAATCGGCGGGCTCCTCATGTACGGCATCCCGAACATGAAGCTCGACAAGTCCGTCATCCGTCGTCGCCGCGCCCTCATGGAAGCGGAAGGCGTCGTCTTCCGTACCGGTGTGGACGTAGGCCGCGAGACATTGACCGCGGCAGCGATCCTCCGGGACTACGACGCGGTCGTCCTGGCCTGTGGCGCGAAGCAGGCGCGCGGACTGAACGTGCCGTCCATCGAGCAGGCGCACGGTATCCACTACGCGGTCGACTACCTGACGAGTCAGACGAAGGCCCTCCACGAGCAGGGCGAGCATGCCTTCGGCATCATCAACGCGAAGGGGAAGCACGTCGTCATCGTCGGTGGCGGTGACACCGGAAACGACTGCTGCGGTACCGCGATCCGCCAGGGTGCGAAGTCGGTGACCCAGATCGAGATGATGCCGGAGCCACCGGTCGAGCGTGCAGCCTCGAATCCGTGGCCGGAGTGGCCGAAGGTCCTAAAGGTCGATTATGGCCAGCAGGAGGCCATTCGCGTCTTCGGGCATGATCCGCGCGTCTACGAGACGACGGTTAAGGCCATCGAGACGAAGAAGGACGGTAGCATCAAGGCCGTCATCACGTCAAAGGTAAAGTTCGAGAACCGTCAGATGGTGCTCGTCGAGGGCACGGAGCAGAAGCTTCCGTGTGACCTCCTCATCATCGCCGCCGGTTTCACCGGCTGTGAAAGCTACGTCGCCGACGCCTTCGGTGTCGCACTCACCGAGCGTCACGTCGTAAAGACAGAGGCAGAGCACTACCACACGGAAAGCACAGTGAAGCCGACGGCTGCTGCACAAACGGCGGCAGCGGCCATCGGAAGTAAGGTCGGAGAGAAGAGCGACGCAGCATCGACGACCGTTGCAAATGCCGCGAAGATCTTCACCGCGGGCGACATGCACCGTGGGCAGTCCCTCGTCGTCTGGGCCATCGCCGAAGGCCGCGCCTGCGCAAGCGAGGTCGACGCCTATCTGATGGGCTACAGCTGCCTCGCGTAGGCAGCCGGAGCAGAGCGCCCGGGTTCATAATGGGGACCGAGTACTGGCGTTTGAAATAATCGGTAACAGTTCAGCCGGAGTGATGGTTCACTCCGGCTGATGTTTTAGAAAGCCATATTTGTTGCTGCTGCGCGAGCATACGGCTTGATTTCCAGCAAATTATCGCGCGCGGCCCGGAAATATTCAGGTCCGAATCGGTCGAAATAGAAAAAATCGATGGCCACTATCCAATAACAGAAGAATTTCAAAATCGTGGATATTTTCAATAGATTTTATCGTTTTTGTGCGAGAGACGAAATTATCCATGATTTTTAAAATCGGCATTTAATGGATAGTATTCTGGGAAATTCGATATACGCATATAAGCGTACTATCTAATCATCTTCATTTTCAGAAATAGTAGATATGGATTTTGAACCGTATAAAAGAATTTCCTTTGGCACATATCCAATAATCCTTCTTTTTCAAATTGCTGGATACTTGAGGGCGGAGTCCTCTTAGGAAAAAAGGATTTACATATCCACTATTTTCAAAAGCAACTATGATTGGATAGTTTGCAGTCATCCGCGACTATTTCGAGCAAAAAACATATCCAGTAATTTCGAAATCACGCAAAATTAGATAAGAGCAGAGTAAAGTCCAACCAGGCGAAGATCTTTAGGAGCCGAGGGAACACTGCGGAACCGGAATACCGTAAAGTTCAACCAGGCGAAGATCTTTATCGAGCCGACTGAATACGCAAAGGCTAATATAAAAATTGTGTCTATAGCTCAGATTTCGTAATCACGATTCCAGAAATATCTGTTTACACGCGGCCTTTCCTGCGGAGCGCGAGATAGAAGGCGATGCAGATGAGGGCGCTGAGAAGGGAGCCGGCAGGGGCGGCGAGGCCCATCGCGTAGAGGGTGTCCGGGAACAGCTTCGTGGCGAGCCATGCGCCCGGGATGCGGACGAGGATCACCGAGCAGAGGTTATGGATGAAGCTTAGGATCGACAGGCCGGAGGCACTGAAGAAGCCGGAGAATGGGAAGTGAATGCCGGCGACCACGCAGTCGAGCACGTAGGTGCACATATACTGCACCGCGAGTGCCTGCACGACCGGATCCTTCGTGAACAGCGTGAAGAACGGCACGGAGATGAACTGGAACAGGATCGCGAAGAGGAGCCCGATGCCACTGGCGAGGCCGACGCCGTACCGGAGTGTCTGGCGCGCCCTCGCTGGATCGCCGGCACCGATCGACTGCGCCGCGATCGTCGACACGGTCGACAGCATGCTGGACGGCACCAGGAAGAGGAAGCTGATAGTTTTCTCGACGATCCCAACTGCCGCCGAGATGTCGACACCACGCCGGTTCGCGATCACGGTGATGATCAGAAACGAAATCTGGATGAAGCCGTCCTGGCAGGCGATCGGGAGGCCAATGCTGAGAATCTGGTGCAGCATCGCCGGGTCCCACCAGGCGCTGCGATCCGCGCAGGCGTGTTCGTTTGAAGACGTCGCTGCGCCTTCGGATGCATGGATCTGCGTTTCCACCCTGTTTTCTATGGCTGCTTCCACAGAAGTATTCCGGACGTCGGCGGTACCATGCTGCCGGCTGCCCGCGGTTGTCTTCCGGATGCCGACGAGCGCAAACGCCACCGACGCGGCCTGCGCCACGACCGTCGCGAGCGCTGCACCCGCTGCGCCCAGCTGCATTGGCCCCATGAAGAGGAGGTCGAGCAGGATGTTGAGGGCACAGGCCACGGCGATGAAGAGCATCGGACTGCGGCTGTCACCCATGCCGCGGAAAATCGAGCTCAGGATGTTGTACGCGACGATGAAGGGGATGCCGGCGAAGCAGATGCGGAGGTACGCGAGGGCCCCCGGGACGGCCTCGGGCGGTGTCGACAGCAGCTGGACGATCGGCTGCGTAAGTCCGAGCAGGGCACAGGTGGCCAGCACGGCGATCATCGCGAAGAGGGTGATCGTGTTCCCGATGGCGCGTCGGATGCCGTCCTCGTCCTCTGCACCGACGAAACGCCCGATCATGACGGTGGTGCCCATGGCGAGGCCGACGATCATGACGGTCACCATGTGCATGACCTGCGAACCGATCGAAACCGCCGAGATGACATCAGCGCCATTGAAGCGGCCCGCGATGAGCAGATCCGCGAGCCCGTAGAGCGTCTGCAGGAAGTAGCTGAGAAGGTATGGGAGTGAAAACAGAAGCATATTATGGAAGAGATCGCCCTTCGCGAGATTATGTTGAGCCATGGTAAGTCCTCGATATAGGTAGTGTATGAATGCCTGCGTTTAATTCATTATTGTAGCGAATCGCAGAGGATTTGGAAACTAGTACACGTTTATGGCTGATATAAGCTGGAAAATTTCATTAGAATTCAGGCGGTGGGTCCCCGGAGGGGCGGCAACGGAGGCCATACATAGAGACCGTGTGAAATCAAGCCGGGTCCCCTTAGCGGCACTTGGTACTTTTTCCTTAGCACCCTCTGCAACGCTGAGTTTTCATAAAGAAAACTCAGTGATTGCAGAGGGCCTAGTGCCGCTTAGGGTCCCCGGCTTAGATTGAACCGGTCTCGGAGTACTGTGCCTCCGTTGCCGCCCCTCCGGGTCCCCTGCCTGAACTGTTACAAATTTCCGGGCCGCGCGCGTGTTTGTGAAGGAAATGTGAAATCTACAAATTGTTAGCACTCACCTCTTGACGTTGCTAACAGACCGTTCTATAATACGTTTTGTTGTTAGAAAAGAAGGTTGGACGCAGAGCGATCGGATGATCGATGGCTGGAAGATCGGGAGATCAGGCGCTTGTGCTGGGAAAACAGCATGATTGCAGGATGAAGTGATCGGTCGACAGCGCATGCGTGCCGGGCTTCATATAAACAGCATCGCCGGGAGGCGAAAAGCCGAAGGGTTGAAAGCAGATATTAAGGAGGTCAATCAAATGAAACTGGTTCCATTATTTGACAGAGTCGTACTTGAGAAGGAGAAGATGGAGGAGACCACTGCAAGCGGTATCGTTCTTCCAGGTCAGAATGATAAGGAGAAGCCGGGTCAGGCACTCGTTGTAGCGGTCGGTCCTGGTGGAGTGGTCGATGGTAAGGACATCACCATGCAGGTGAAGGTCGGCGATCACGTTCTTTTCTCGAAGTATGCGGGATCTGAGGTCGAGGTTGACGGACATAAGTATACAGTCGTAAAGCAGAACGATATTTTGGCAGTCATCGAGAAGTAACATCCGACGGGATGTCGCGTCGGGTCCACGCAGAAGTGGGCAGGACGTCAGACCGACATGAGGATGTAGAGAAGGAAGCATTGGACGAAGAACAGAGGATGCTTCGTAAATCAGGAGGATAAAGCTATGGCTAAGGAAATTAAGTATGGTGTCGAGGCCAGAAAGGCTCTCGAAGCTGGTGTGGATGCAGTTGCAAATACAGTAAAGGTAACCCTCGGACCGAAGGGCAGAAACGTAGTACTCGATAAGAGCTACGGTGCTCCGCTGATCACCAACGATGGTGTGTCCATCGCGAAGGACATCGAGCTGAAGGATCCGTATGAGAACATGGGCGCACAGCTCGTTCGTGAGGTTGCTTCGAAGACCAATGATGTCGCCGGTGATGGTACCACCACAGCGACCGTGCTTGCACAGGCGATCGTGAAGGAAGGTATGAAGAACCTTGAGGCGGGTGCAAACCCGATCATCCTTCGTAAGGGTATCCAGAAGGCCGTGGCAGCAGCTGTGGAGTCCATCAAGGCACAGTCTTCCAAGGTAAAGGGCAAGGATCAGATCGCAAAGGTTGCCGGCATCTCTGCTGGTGACGAGCAGGTCGGCCAGATGGTTGCCGATGCGATGGAGAAGGTTTCCAAGGATGGTGTCATCACCGTCGAGGAGTCCAAGACCATGCAGACCGAGCTGGACGTCGTCGAAGGTATGGAGTTCGACAGAGGCTACATCAGCGCTTACATGTGCTCCGATATGGATAAGATGGAGGCAAATCTCGATGATCCGTACATCCTGATCACCGATAAGAAGATCTCCAACATCCAGGATATCCTTCCGCTCCTCGAGCAGATCGTAAAGATGGGCGCAAAGCTCCTCATCATCGCAGAGGATGTCGAGGGTGAGGCACTCACAACCCTCATCGTCAACAAGCTGAGAGGTACCTTCAACGTCGTTGCGGTCAAGGCTCCGGGCTATGGTGACAGACGTAAGGAGATGCTTCAGGATATCGCGATCCTGACCGGCGGTCAGGTGATCTCCGCAGACCTCGGCCTCGAGCTCAAGGATGCAACCATCGAGCAGCTCGGCCGCGCAAAGAGCGTAAAGGTATCGAAGGAGAAGACCACCATCGTCGATGGTGAGGGCGAGAAGGCGGATATCGAAAGCCGTGTCGCTGAGATCAAGAAGCAGATCGAGACCACAACTTCTGATTTCGACCGCGAGAAGCTCCAGGAGAGACTGGCAAAGCTCGCTGGTGGTGTCGCTGTCATCAAGGTCGGCGCAGCTACTGAGACCGAGATGAAGGAAGCAAAGCTTCGTATGGAGGATGCGCTGAACGCAACCCGTGCCGCAGTGGAAGAGGGCGTCATCGCAGGTGGCGGATCCGCTTACATTCACGCACAGGAGGCTGTGAAGAAGGTTGTTGAGTCACTCGAGGGTGATGAGAAGACCGGTGCAAGAATCGTTTACAAGGCACTGGAGGCTCCGCTGTTCACCATCGCTTCGAACGCAGGTCTCGAGGGCGCTGTTATCGTCAACAACGTACAGAACACAGAGGTCGGCCATGGCTTCGATGCACTCCACGAGGAGTATGTCGACATGCTCGAGACCGGTATCCTGGATCCGGCGAAGGTAACCAGAACCGCTCTTCAGAACGCGGCTTCCGTCGCTTCTACACTGCTCACCACTGAGAGCGTAGTCGCAGATATCAAGGAGCCGGCACCTGCTATGCCAGCACAGCCACAGGGTGGAATGTACTAATTAAATAAAAAGCGTTATAATAAATCCGGGTCGCATCGCGGCCCGGATTTTTGAAACCAAGGAAAAAGGAGGATGACAGATGGATGATTATATCGAGCACATGACGAAGGGAAAGCAGCCGGCCTACTGGACGGTGCTGCTGGTGATCGCGGGCGCGCTGTCCGTACTGTCACTGCTGTTTGCGTTTTATAACGTGTTCGGCATCCTGCTCTTCATCGCGGTGAGCCTCGGCACCTACGTGGTCTGGCTCTTCTCGAAGGTGGAGTATGAGTATACCTATGTCGGCGGTGGCTTCACGATGGACCAGATCCTCAACAAGACGCGCCGTCGTCAGCTGGTTGATACGAATGCTTCCGAGCTGATCGTACTCGCTCCGCAGAACTCGGACGCGGTCCGTGCAGAGCTCCAGAACGCGAAGGTCATCGACTGTGCCGGCGACTGTCCGGCCGATCGGAAGTTCGGCTATGTATACAACCGTGCGGGGCAGAAGACCTGCATGTATATCGAAGTGACCGATGCACTGCTGCGCGAGGCGAGAAGATGTACACCGCAGAAGGTAAAACTGAACTGATTTTTGGATGAAAGACGGGTTGAAATTCAATCCGCCTTTTGTTATACTCGTTTAAATTTTATGAAAAGTCGCGATTTGAAAGGAGATTCTTCTATGGCCAAGATTATCGGTGATGGTATTACGTTTGATGACGTGCTGCTCGTTCCGCAGTACTCCGAGGTCGTTCCGAACGAAATCGACGTTTCCACCTATCTTACGAAGTCAATTCATCTCAACATTCCATTCATTTCTGCAGGTATGGATACCGTTACAGAGCATCAGATGGCGATCGCCATGGCGCGCTGCGGTGGTATCGGTATCATCCACAAGAATATGTCGATCGAGCAGCAGGCAGAGGAAGTCGACATGGTAAAGCGCTCGGAGAATGGTGTCATCACCGATCCGTTCTTCCTGACCGCAGATCATACCCTGAAGGATGCCAATGATCTCATGGCGAAGTTCCGCATCTCCGGCGTGCCGATCACCGAGGGCAAGAAGCTCATCGGTATCATCACGAACCGTGACCTCGTTTTCGAGGAGGACTACACGAAGAAGATCAGCGAGTGCATGACGAGAGAGCACCTCGTAACGGCGAAGGAGGGTACCACCCTCGAGGAAGCGAAGCAGATCCTCGCACGTGCAAAGGTTGAGAAGCTCCCGATCGTCGATGATGAGGGTAATCTGAAGGGTCTCATCACCATCAAGGATATCGAGAAGCAGATGAAGTATCCGAACGCGGCGAAGGATGCACAGGGCAGACTCCTCTGCGGTGCTGCACTCGGTATCACAGCCAATGTTGTCGAGCGTGCACAGGAGCTCATCAACGCACATGTAGACGTCGTCGTTCTCGACTCTGCACATGGCCATAGTGCAAACGTTCTGAAGTGCGTCAGCATGCTGAAGGAGAAGTTCCCGGATCTTCAGATCATCGCAGGTAATGTCGCGACCGGTGAGGCGACCGAGGCCCTCATCAAGGCCGGCGCCGACTGCGTAAAGATCGGTATCGGACCGGGCTCCATCTGTACGACCCGTGTCGTTGCCGGTATCGGTGTTCCACAGGTATCTGCGGTTATGAATTCGTTCGAGGTAGCCGACAAGTACGGCATCCCGATCATCGCCGATGGTGGTATCCAGTACTCCGGTGATGTCGTGAAGGCGATCGCTGCAGGTGGCAGCACCGTCATGATGGGTTCTGTATTCGCAGGCTGCGACGAGGCACCGGGTGAGTTCGAGCTTTACCAGGGCCGTAAGTACAAGGTATACCGTGGCATGGGATCGCTCGGTGCGATGAAGCAGAAGAACGGTTCTGCGGATCGTTACTTCCAGGCGAACGCGAAGAAGCTCGTACCAGAGGGTGTCGAGGGTCGTGTCGCATACAAGGGCCGTGTAGAGGATACCATCTTCCAGTTCGTCGGTGGTCTCCGTGCAGGTATGGGCTACTGTGGTGCGAAGGATATCACGACGCTGCAGCATAGCAGCCAGTTCGTGAAGATCTCCAGCGCTTCCCTGAAGGAGTCACATCCGCATGATATTCATATCACGAAGGAAGCACCGAACTACTCGGTAGAGAATAACGACTAAAAAACAGTTCGTATGACCGGAGTGCCGCCAACAGAAGCACAGTACTCCGGTAACAGACGAAACTGATTTATCAATTACCCGAAAGGTCAGGCTGCTATGGGCCTGACCTTTTTTTATTTCCGTGCTAAAATTATATCCATCTTATGGCACGAGGTCGCTGTATTGCGGTCGATGTCTACATTTGAATTCTATTTCTGAAAGAGTGTGTTATGATCGAAGGATTCCTGCGGGTGGCGGTGGCCACGCCGAAAATCAAAGTTGCTGATGTGCGTTTTAATACCGAGGCGGTGCTTCGTGAGATCGTGGAGGCGGATCGTCAGGGTGTTTCGCTGCTGGTGTTTCCGGAACTGGTGCTGACGGCGTATACCTGTGCGGATCTGTTTCACCAGACGATCCTGATCGAGCGGGCAGCGGCGGCGCTCGATGAGGTAGCAGAGGCGACACGTCGCACGCAGCTCGTGGCGGTGGTCGGTGTGCCGTATATGGTCGACCACAAGCTCTATAACTGTGCGGCGGTGCTGCACGCCGGCCGCATCCTCGCGCTGGTGCCGAAGAAGAACCTGCCGAACTACAGCGAGTTTTATGAGCGTCGCTGGTTCACACCGGGACAGACGCGTGTCGTGACGCTGACGCATCGCTCGGCGATGACGGGTGAGGAGTACGCGATTCCGTTTGGCATGAACATCCTCGTGGAGGCGATGGATCGTCCGGATTTCCGCCTTGCATGTGAGATCTGTGAGGACGTCTGGGTGCTGGATCCGCCATCGACCCGCCATGTGCTCGCCGGTGCGACCGTGATCGCGAACACCTCGGCCTCCGATGAGACCGTCGGCAAGGACAGCTACCGTCGGGAGCTGATCCGCTCGACCAGTGCGCGGCTTGTGTCCGTCTACTGTTATGCCAATGCTGGCGACGGGGAGTCTACCACGGACCTGGTCTTCGGTGGCCAGGATATCATCGCGGAGAACGGCTCCGTTGTGACGGAAGGAAAGCGCTTCAACACCGGTCTTTACATCGCAGATGTCGACCTCCAGCGCATCATGCAGGAGCGTGCCCGCATGACGACCTTCCCGGAGATCGATGATGCGCTCCGTGACGAGTACAGCATCGTGAAGTTCCGCTTCACGCCGGTAGCCGAGAAGACGGGCGAGGGCGTGGGTCCGGCGAAGGAAATCGCCGGGGGCGCGGCACAGACATCGGACGATGCGGAGAATACTTCGCCTGCAGCCGCACAGCCGCGCAAGAAGTCCTTCGAGGAGGTCTTCGCGGCGTACGTCGGTCAGCAGGCGCCGACCGCGGTGACAGCGACCGGCGCGTCAGCGCAGACGGGCGTCGGCGGGGCGTCCCGGGCGGCCACCGGTGTAGTGGCGGAGACATTGGCCGGACAGCTCGCGGCGGACGCAGCCGACCTCCGACGCTATGTCGACCCGAAGCCGTTCGTACCGAGCAGCGCGGCGGAGCGTCATGCCCGCTGTGATGAGATCTTCACGATCCAGGCGCTCGGTCTTAAGAAGCGACTCGAGCACACCGGCTGTCAGTCGGCCGTGGTCGGCATCTCCGGCGGCCTCGACTCGACCCTGGCGCTGCTCGTCATCGCGCGCGCCTTCGATATGCTGGGTCTGCCACGTGAGAATATCATTTCCGTGACCATGCCGGCCTTCGGTACCACGGATCGCACATACAATAACGCGGTGACGCTGACGCGTCTTCTGCACGCGACGCTGCGGGAGATCAACATCAAGGCCGCGGTGCTGCAGCATTTTCAGGATATCGGGCACGATCCGGAGGATCACTCTGTGGTCTACGAGAATGCGCAGGCGCGTGAACGGACGCAGATCCTTATGGACATCGCGAATCAGTCGAACGGCATCGTCATCGGCACCGGCGACCTCAGTGAGCTCGCGCTCGGCTGGGCGACCTACAACGCCGATCATATGTCGATGTATGGCGTCAATGCCGGCGTCCCGAAGACGCTGGTGCGCTACCTCGTCAAGTTCGTCGCGGATACTTCGGAGGACGCGGACCTCGCCCGCTGTCTGAACGACATCTTCGATACGCCGGTGAGTCCGGAGCTGCTGCCGCCGACCGGCGACGGCCAGATCAGCCAGAAGACCGAGGACCTCGTCGGCCCGTATGAGCTTCACGACTTCTTCCTGTACCAGATCCTGCGCTACGGCTTCAGCCCGCGGAAGGTGTACGCGCTCGCGCTCCACGCATTCTCGGCAGAGAATCAGGTGGGGATGCAGGCGAAGAACGACGTGGTGGCGAAGAGTGATGACGGAGTACAGCCTGTGGGTGAAGTGACGACAGCAGCGGCAGAGACATTGGCAGCGGGACAGGCGGAGGTCTATGACGCAGCGATGATCCTCAAGTGGCTTCGGAAGTTCTACTGGCGCTTCTTCTCACAGCAGTTCAAGCGCAGCTGCCTCCCGGACGGCCCGAAGGTCGGCTCCATCGCAGTCTCCCCGCGCGGTGATCTCCGTATGCCGAGCGACGCCGTCGTCCAGATCTGGATCGACGAGCTGAAGGAGCTGGACTGAAGCTACGATAAATAAACTAGTGACGATGGCCATCGTGCAGTCGGATGAAGATCCGGAAGCGCGGTGGCTTTTTTAATTGTCTGAAATAAGATATAACGCCAGGTTTGAGCTGTGATCCTTCAATTAGTTTAACGACCGACTTGAAAAATGTGGATAAACGAGCACTATTAATAATGCTAACATTATCCATGAGAGGGCCGCGCGGAGCGCGGAGAGGCTCGTGGATGCCCCCGGGCGGCGAGGCCGTTTTGCCACGAAGTGGCAAAATCAAACGACAATGCCCGCGCCGAAGGCGCATATAATGGCATTGTCTCCTTGTATATCCATGAGTGAGGCAAGTATTTAAGAGTTTTAGGAGGCGCTGTGGAGCGAATTACATCCACTGGAAATAAACTAATCAGAGAGGTACGGGACCTCGAGAAAAAGGCGCGGGCGCGTCGCGAGAGCGGGCTCTTCATCGCGGAGGGCGAGCGGCTGTGCAGCGAGATTCCGGCGGCGTACATCGAGCGGATCTTCGTGGCAGACGATTATGACGGTCGCCTGCCGGAGGCTGCGGGCGATGGGGCGCAGCGGGCACTGAAAATCTTTCAGGTGCCGCGTGAGCTGATGGAGCACATGTCCGACACGAAAAACAGTCAGGGCATCCTCGCGGTGGTGCGACAGAAGAAGTACACGGAGCTTCCGGGCGACTTCTTCCTGATCCTCGATACGCTGCAGGATCCAGGCAACATGGGCACGATTTTCCGTACCGCGGAGGCGGCGGGGGTCGATGGCATCCTCATGAATCGCGACTGCGTGGATGTGTACTCGCCGAAGGTGGTGCGTGCGACGATGGGCGCGATGTTCCGTATGCCGTTTATGGTCAGCGATGACCTGCCGGCGGAGATTCAGCGCATGAAATCCGAGGGCGTGCAGGTCTACGCCGCGCATCTCCGGGGCACGAAGAACCACTGGGACTTCGACTATCGTCAGCCGACCGCGTTTATGATCGGCAACGAGGGTAACGGCCTCCAGGATGCAATCGCCGACCTGGCCGACACCTACCTCCGCATCCCGATGATGGGACACACGGAGTCGCTCAATGCAGGCGTCGCGGCGTCTGTGCTGATGTATGAAGTTTTACGTCAGCGAAGTTAACATGACACTAAGAAGAAAGGAAGAGGAATCAGATGATTGATTTAACTGGACGCGACTTTTTGAAATTACTTGACTATACACCGGAGGAAATCAATTATCTCCTCGATGTGGCTGCCCGTCTGAAGGCGGAGAAGAAGGCCGGTGCGCAGCCGGGACAGACCCTGCACAAGACGAGCTTTCCGGGTAAGAACATCGCCCTGATCTTCGAGAAGAACTCGACGAGAACGCGCTGCTCCTTCGAGGTGGCGGCGGCCGACCTCGGCATGGGCTCGACCTACCTCGGACCGACCGGTTCGCAGATCGGCAGCAAGGAGTCGATCGCGGATACCGCGCGCGTGCTGAGCCGTATGTACGACGGCATCGAGTACCGGGGCTTCGGCCAGGATCTCGTGGAGGAGCTCGCAAAGTACAGCGATGTGCCGGTCTGGAATGGACTGACGAACGAGTTCCATCCGACGCAGATGCTCGCCGACATGCTGACGATTCGTGAGCATCGTGGTGACCTGAAGGGCCAGAAGCTGGTGTATATGGGTGACGCCCGCTACAACATGGCGGATTCCTACATGGTCGTATGCGCGAAGCTCGGCATGCATTTCGTGGCCTGCGCACCGAAGGCGTACTGGCCGAACGCAGAGCTGATCGCGACCTGCCAGGCGGTGGCGGCAGAGACTGGAGCGACGCTCAGCTTCACGGAGAGCGTGCCGGAGGCCTGCCAGGATGCAGACGTGATCTGCACCGATGTATGGGTATCCATGGGCGAGCCGGACGAGGTCTGGGCGCAGCGCATTCACGACCTCAAGCCGTATCAGGTCAATGCGGACGCTTTCCGCTACGCGAAAGACGACGCCATCTTCCTGCACTGTCTGCCGGCCTTCCACGACACAAACACGAAGATCGGCAAGCAGATCTACGAGAAGTATGGTCTCACCGAGATGGAAGTGTCTGATGAAATCTTCGAAGGCCCGCACAGCGTCGTCTTCGACGAAGCAGAGAACCGCATGCACACCATCAAGGCAGTGGTGTATACGACTCTCGGCGGTAAATAACGTAGGAGTTTTATGGCAAGAATCAATGTAGCAGGGCGGCAGCCGTCCCGCATGCTCGACATGGTGCATATCATCATCGGCATCGTGATCGTGGTGATGGCGGTGATGGCGTTTATCGATCCGACCGAAAATATGGTACTGTTTCCGCTGATCTTTTTCGCGGCCGCGATCCTGAAGATCGTGAGCGGAGCAAATACGATCCTGAACGCGAAGCGGGCACATGAGCACACGAGCCCACAGGGCACGATCGAACTCGTCGTCGGCATACTCATCGCCGTACTCGGCGTGGTGTCAGCCGTAAGTGTCTGGGCAGTGTAAGAGTTTGTATCCATGCCTGCTTCTTCATATTCACGCGTGCATGAGAGGTCCGCAGTTTGTGGGACGGTGCGTAGATGGAAACGCAGATCAGCGGAGTATGCTGGATGTAGGCATTGGACAAAGATAGAGTAACTCGGTTATGATGCGTGTCGTCATCGCCACGGAATGTAGGACAGGAGGGTAGTATGGCCAGAAAGAAAGCATCTGATGAGAAGACCACCAAAAAGAAGGTGAATGAAAAGCCGGAAATCAGCAAGGAGGAGCTCGTCAAGAAGATCGAAGCGCTCTGCAAGCAGGCGGAGCAGAACAAGAACACCATCAGCCAGGCCGATATCAATGACGCATTCCGTGATTATGCGATCACCGATGATCAGATGGACAGCATTGACCGCCTCATCGAGAACCGTGGCTTCGACATCGAGCCGCTCGAGGAGGAGCTCGACAGCTTCGAGGACGGTGATCTGCCGGACCTCGACGATGACGATGTCGTCGATGATGTCGTGGGTGAGGATGGTGTCGACGTCGAGGGTGTTGCATCCGATGACGAGGGCCCGAGCGAGGCAGAGTACAAGCAGGTCGAGGCAGAGAATGTCGACCTCGATGCGGTCGATCTCCTCGAGGGGATCGGTACCGAGGACCCGGTGCGTATGTACCTGAAGGAGATCGGTACGGTCCCGCTGCTGTCTGTGGAGGAGGAGTACCGTCTCGCCGTGCGGAAGTCCCAGGGCGATGAGGTCGCGAAGCAGCGGCTCATCGAGGCGAACCTGCGTCTCGTGGTGTCCATCGCGAAGCGCTATACCGGTCGTGGCATGAGCTTCCTGGACCTCGTGCAGGAGGGCAACCTCGGTCTCATCAAGGGTGTCGAGAAGTTCGACCCGGAGAAGGGCTTCAAGCTTTCAACCTACGCGACCTGGTGGATCCGCCAGTCCGTAACGCGTGCGCTGGCCGATCAGGCGCGTACCATCCGTGTGCCGGTGCACATGGTCGAGACCATCAACAAGATGTCGAAGATGCAGCGTAAGCTGACGCTCGAGCTCGGCTATGAGCCGTCCATCAAGGAGCTCGCCGACCACCTGGACATGAGCGAGGAGAAGGTGCAGGAGATCATGCAGATCGCGCGTGAGCCGGCCTCCCTCGAGACCCCGATCGGTGAGGAGGATGACTCGAATCTCGGCGATTTCGTCGCGGATTCGAACGTCGTTTCACCAGAGGGCAATGTTGAGTCCGTGATGCTGCGCGAGCATATCGATACCCTGCTCGGCGATCTGAAGGAGCGTGAGCGTCAGGTTATCGTGCTCCGTTTCGGCCTCGAGGACGGTCATCCGAGAACCCTCGAGGAGGTCGGCAAAGAGTTTAACGTCACCCGTGAGCGTATCCGTCAGATCGAGGCAAAGGCGCTCCGCAAGCTGCGGAACCCGGTCAGATCGAAGAGAATCAGGGATTTCTTACAGTAAATCCATGAGAGGGCCGCGCGAAGCGCGGAGAGGCGCATGGATGCCCCCGGGCATCGTCTCTTTGTACCATGAGAGGGAATTTATAGAGTGAATCAAGAAACCGAAGTGCCGGTATATATCAAACCGGAACCGAATACGAAGAACTACCAGCGTCTGATGGAGCAGGAGATCAGCCGGTGGCGGGAGCAGCCGGGGCGACGTCCTCGGCTCCTTCTTCATAGCTGCTGCGCACCGTGCTCTCACACTGTTCTACTACAATCCGAATATTTCCACGGAGGCTGAGTTCACGCATCGCGTGGACGAGCTCCGGCGCTTCTGCCACGAAACGGGCATCGATGTGGAGCGGCAGGACAGCGCAGGGCATCTGCTCGGCGCCGTCGAGGTCGTCGTGCCACCGTATGATCACCGGGAGTTCCTCGCCATCGCGCGCGGCCACGAGCGGGATCCGGAGCGCGGCGAACGCTGCCACCTCTGCTACCGCCAGCGCCTCGAGCGCACCGCGGAGTACATGGAGGAGATGAACCAGGCATGCGCTGCGGCGCAGTGCAGCGAAGATTCGGCGAAAGAAAGATCGGCGGCATGTGCGGAAGCGCAGCGCGTGGAGAGCGGAGCGGAAGAGACAAACGATGTCGGAACGCATCGCCCATTTGACTATTTCTGCACGACGCTCACGCTGTCGCCGCTGAAGTCCTCGGAGGTGCTCAATGTCATCGGCGAGGACATCGGGAAGGCGCATGGACTTTCGTTTCTGCCGTCCGATTTCAAAAAGCGCGGCGGCTACCAGAAGTCGATCGAGCTCTCAAAGCAGTATGAGCTGTACCGGCAGAACTTCTGTGGCTGCGAGTTTAGCCGTTAACAGTCATTGATTTCGACATTCCAAAATCGTATTATGTATATAAGAAAAGCAAAGGAAGGGGAGCGATATGGTAACAGGCGAAGTAGATGTTATTAACGAGTCGGGTCTCCATTTAAGACCGGCCGGCGTGCTGACGCAGACATGCATCAAGTTTAAAAGCAATATCTATCTCTATAACGGAGATCGAAAGATCGTCGCGAAGTCCGTTCTCAACGTGATGGCCGCCGGTGTAAAGCAGGGTGCACATCTCCGCGTGGAGTGCGATGGACCAGATGAAGAGGAGGCTCTGCAGGCCGTGATCGAGGCCATCTCCACCGGTCTCGGCGAAGGCGTCAAGTACAGTAGTAAAGACCGATTATTTTGAGTGTAGGAGAGTGTAGGAGTTTGCATCAGGCAAACTCCGGAACGATATCCCACAGAGCTGTGCTCTGTGCCCGAAGGGCTGAACTTGAGCCTTACAAGTTCAAGTTCAGGGCAGGGCTAAAGTCGGGCCTCGATAGCCCGACTTTAGGGCATTGCATCAGGCAAACTCCGGAACGATATCCAGCAGAGCTAAGCTCTGCTTCCGAAGGGCTAAAACCGAAAAAATCAGCCGGGTGATTTTTCACCCGGCTGATTTTTTTCTATAGATTACCTGCTGAAATCGATGACCGCCTGTACAGCGTCCTGGATCTCCGGAAGCTCGATGCCTTCGACCGCACCGGCGTCCATATAGGCCGCGTTCTTCGGGTCCATCGGCAGCTTCGCCAGCACCTTGAGGCCGTGCTGTGCTGCGACTTCATCCACATGACTCTCGCCGAAGACATTGACCTTCTCACCGCAGTGCGGGCAGATGAGGTAGGACATGTTCTCGATGAGACCGATGACCGGCACACCCATCTTATCCGCCATGTTTACAGCCTTCGTCACGATCATGGAAACAAGGTCCTGCGGAGAGGTGACGATGACGATACCGTCGATCGGGAGGGACTGGAAAACAGTCAGCGGAACATCGCCGGTTCCTGGTGGCATGTCGACGAACATGTAGTCGACGTCCTTCCACTGAACCTCAGACCAGAACTGCTTGACGGCCTGTGCGATGAGGGAACCACGCCAGATGATCGGGTCGGTCTCGTTCTCGAGCAGGAGGTTCGAGGAGATGATTTCGATACCGTCGGCACTTCTGTCTGGAATCATGAGCTTGCCATCTGGGGTGACGCCGACGCCGTCATTCGACAGACCGAAGGCCTTCGGGATGGACGGACCGGTGATATCGGCATCGAGGATCGCAGTCTTGAAGCCGGCCTTGTGGGTGCCACAGGCGAGGAGGGAGGTGATGGTGGACTTGCCGACACCGCCCTTACCGGAAACGACGCCGATCACCTTCTTAACGCTGCAGCCATCTGCAAGCTTCGCGCGGAAATCCTCTGGATTTGCGTGGCGGGAAGCACAGTCGGAACCACAGGAACCGCAGTTGCCGTTGCAGCTGGAAGGACTCTGATTTTCTAATTCTGCCATATAAGTAAACTCCTTTCAGGATGTGAAGATACGCTCCATGGACTCGATGTTCATCGTGTACACGGATCACCATGAGTGCGCTGCCCCGGAAGAACGACGCGTATGCCCGAATCGTGACGCACGGTTTTGCACTCAACCTTATAACCATACCACAGAAAAAGGCTCCCGTCCATCCGACGGAGGCCCTTAGATTGTTCTAAATTCTATATTCGTAACAGTTCAGCCAGGGTGATTTTGTAAGCCGGATAATTTTTAAGGGATGTCCATACCGGGCGCGTAAATAGATAAAGGCAATCGAATGGGGTGGACAAACAAAAAGAGACGCTCGGCATAGGCGTCTCGTAAAAATCAGCCGGGTGAGAAGCCTCCCCGCATGAACTGCTCCAAATTCGATCAGTCAAGAATGCTCAGGAACGCATCGAGTGACTTTCCGGTGTTGCCGGCGTTGTATACATAGCCGACGCTGCGGGATGGTACCGGGAACTGGGTCGGGATCTCGATGAGGCTGCCTTCGTCGAGCTCCTTCTGTACGAGTTCGCGGATCACGCAGCCGATGCCGATGCCGATCTTCGCGAAGTCCACGAGCAGATCCATCGTGGTGACCTCGAGGACCTGTGCCGGTTCGATGCCCATGGTCTTGAAGTAGTCATCGATATGACGACGGGTCATGTTGTTCTGGTCGAGGAGCATGACGTTGCCCTCCTGGAAAGGATCACAGTCCTCGCCGTACATCGCCTTCAGATTCTCGAGATACTGCGGTGTCGCGACGAAGGTGTCGTGAATCTGCTTCGGGTGAACGAAGCGGAGCTCCGAACGACGTGTGCGCGGCTCGGCGGTGAGACCGATATCGATTTTTTTCTGCTCGAGCAGAGCGAGTGTCTGTGCGGTCGACTGTGTGATGATCGACACACGGATGTTCGGATACTTCTGCATGAAGGTCTGGAGATATGGCAGCAGGATGTAGCGGCAGAGTGTCGTCGATACACCGATCTGCAGGTGGCCGATATTGAAATCCTTCATACGCTTCAGCTCGGTCTCCGCGTTATTGATATTATCAAACGCATCCTTAATATAGCGGTAGAGCACCGTGCCCTCCTCTGTCAGCGTAACACCGCGCGAATTCCGGTGAAAGAGCTTCGTATCGAGTCCGTCCTCGAGCTTCACGATGGACTTGGAGATCGCCGGCTGTGAGATATACAGCTTCTTCGCGGCCTTCGAAATGTTGCCGCAGCTCGCAACCTCGTAGAAAATTTTATAACCTGACAGATTCTGATCCATGATAATTCCCCCTAAGATAAGGTCGTCTGACCGTAACTGAACATATCGTCATGCGGCTGAGTGAATGCTTCCGATGACGTTCCTGCCCTTATCCGAATTTCTTCAACGCTTTAAAGCAAAGTAATGAATAAGAGTCATTTTTAATATAACATATTTTTTCGACATAACACAAGATTATTTGTAACATGTTTTGACATAACCTCGCAAATAATTGTGTGCAAAGTGCGAAAAACAAGTATAGGCAAAATAACGTACGGTGATAATGATTATCAAAAACATATATTATGATTATACCTGGAGGGGTGCTATAGTGTGTGAAAGAGTTTGCATAGAGCCACTAAATAAGAAGGAAAGCGCAACGTAGCGTCCTTGTCAGGATATAGAAGAGGAGTTAAGTATGGGAATGACGATGAGCCAGAAGATTCTGGCGAAGCATGCAGGACTGGAGTCGGTGAGCGCGGGGCAGCTGATCATGGCGGAGCTCGACCTCGTTCATGGCAACGATATCACGTCGCCGGTGGCGATCCGCGAGATGAAGAAGCTGGATCAGAAGGACGTGTTCGACCAGGAGAAGGTTGTACTGGTCATGGACCACTTCGTTCCGAATAAGGATATCACGAGTGCGAAGTGCACACAGATGTGCCGGAACTTCGCGCATGAGCAGGGGCTTACGAACTACTTCGATGTGGGACAGATGGGCATCGAACACGCGCTGATCCCGGAGAAGGGACTGATCGTCGCGGGTGAGCTTTCCGTCGGTGCGGACTCACATACCTGCACCTACGGCGCGCTCGGAGCATTCTCGACCGGTATTGGCTCCACCGATATGGCGGCGGCGATGGCGACCGGCAAGCTCTGGTTCAAGGTGCCGACGGCGATCCGGGTTAACATCATCGGCAAGAAGCAGAAGTGGGTGTCCGGTAAGGACGTCATCCTGCACCTGATCGGCGAGATCGGCGTGGATGGTGCACGCTACCAGTCCATCGAGTTCACCGGCCCGGGCGTCGCGGAGCTCAGCATGGACGACCGTTTCACGATCTGCAACATGGCGATCGAGGCGGGCGGAAAGAACGGTATCTTTCCGGTTGACGAGAAGACCATCGAGTATATGAAGGCGCATTCTACGAAGCCGTACACCGTTTACGAGGCGGACGCGGATGCGGAGTACACACGTGAGGTGACGATCGACCTCTCGACTCTGAAGTCGACGATTTCCTTCCCGCATCTTCCGGAGAACACCCACGAGCTCGGCAGCTTCGGGGACATCAAGATCGACCAGAGCGTCATCGGCTCCTGCACGAACGGACGTATCCAGGATATGCGCGAGGCGGCAGAGATCCTGCGTGGTCGCAAGGTGGCACCGGATGTACGCTGCATCGTCATCCCGGGCACCCAGGACATCTACATGCAGATGCTGAAGGAAGGCCTCGTTATGGACTTCATCGAAGCCGGCGCGGTCGTATCGACCCCGACCTGCGGACCATGCCTCGGCGGTTACATGGGTATCCTCGCACCGCATGAGCGCTGCGTCTCGACCACCAACCGTAACTTCGTCGGCCGTATGGGTGACACCACCTCCGAGATTTATCTCGCTTCCCCGGCCGTTGCAGCCACATCTGCCGTCACCGGTAAGATCTCAGGACCAGCTGACTTAGGACTTTAACTCCGGAATGAAAGGAAAATATATGAACGCAGAGGGTAAGGTTTTAAAATATGGCGACAATATCGACACGGATGTCATCATCCCGGCACGATATCTCGCGATTCAGGATAAGAAGGAGCTGGCATCCCACGCGATGGAGGACATCGACCAGGACTTTCTGAAGAAGCTTAATGCCGGCGACATCGTGGTCGCTGGCAAGAACTTCGGCTGTGGCTCCTCCCGTGAGCACGCGCCGCAGGTACTTCAGACCAGCGGCGTCGGCTGTGTCATCGCCGAAAGCTTCGCGCGTATCTTCTATCGGAACGCGCTGAATATCGGCTTTCCGATCATCGAGGCACCAGAGGCCGCCCAGGCCATCGCCGAGGGCGATCGGGTAAAGGTAGACTTCGATACCGGGCTCATCACCGACGAGACGACCGGAAAGACATTCCAGGGACAGCCGTTCCCGGAGTTTCTGCAGAAGATGATCGCTGCCGGCGGACTGATGGCTTACGTCAATCAGAATGGTGGAAAGATCTGATCACAAAGATGATCGCCGCCGGACAAATGGCTTGCGTCAGCCAGAATGGCGGAAAGATCTGATCACCAGAACGTTGAAAAAATCTGATCATAAAATTTGAAAAAACGAGGGGCAGTGTCCGGTGTGGACGCTGCCCCTTTTTGCGCGAACTTAAGAATTTCGTAATGGGGTCTGACCCCATTAAATTTTTCTAAACAGAATCTAAACTGGAGTTTATGGGGTCAGACCCCATAAACTTCCAGGAAGGATTTCAGGTACGTGACGGCCTTCGCCTCGTCGTCGAAGAGCGTATCCGAATACTGTGCATACCGGAGCTTATCGCGGTACTCGGCACGGAGCGCCGGCGTATAGATCTCACTGCACTCCGGGAGGAAGCAGCCGCTCACGCGCTGGTAGCAGTTCCGCGCACAGGCCTTCTTCCGCGCACTGCGGTCCACGAACTCGGCGAGCGACTGGTGGATCACCTGGTCCTCCGCCGGAAGATAGTAGTAGTGCTCGAAATCCGCGAAGAAGAGCTTTCGCTCCCCCTCGAAAAGCTGCACATAGAGCTCGACCGCGCTGCCCTCGGCGTGCAGCGCCCAGAAATCCCCCCTGAGATCCATCGGCTTCGGCAGTGTAAGCGCTGGCCAATGCTGGCGGCAGTCATCCGTCGCTTCGCGGGTGGCGTTTTCGTCGGCATCTGGCCAATGCAGGTGGCGATCATCCGTCGCTTCGCGGGTGTCGCTTCCGCCGGCATCTGTGTCATGCTGGCGGCGATCATCTGTCGCTTCGCGGGTGCCGTTTTCTACCGAAGCGTGCGCTGATGGAGGCATTGGCGAAAGAAACGTGAAGGAGAGGTGGACGAGCGGCGTGCTACCGTCCTGCAGGCGCTCATGCGCGCGGAGGCGGAAATCGCTGTGGGGCAGGCTGCGATAGCGAAGCAGCGGCAGCAGGTTCGGGATGTTCGCGATGTCCTCGGCGTTGTGGAGAAGGAGCGTGTCGAGCAGCGCCGGTGCCTTCGTTTTCTGCCACTCGAAGTAAACCTCGATGAGCTCGCCGCCGGTGAAGCGATCCTCGCGGTCAATGCCGAGAAAACGCTCACAGCTTTTCAGCTTGAGATCCGGAAGGTCGAGCAGGTGCTTGAGCGGCCGGAATTTCTTGAACAGGTCGAAGCTCTCGACGGTGTCGAAGCTGTACGGCAGCCCATACTGCTCGAGCATGTGGCGGAGAAACGGGATGTCGAAGCCGTCGCCATTATAGGAAATCAGGATCTTTTTCGTGCGGAGCAGCTCGAAAAACGCCTGCAGCACCGCCGGCTCGTCCGCGACATCCTCGCAGAAATACTGGAGGAGCGTCCAGTGACCGGCGGCTTTCGGCTCGCTACGGTCAGGCGAAGCGGTGATGTGGCTGGTCGGAGTGCTGGCGGCACTGAGTGCCGATGGAACGGAGATCTCAGCTTCGTCGGAAGAGACGGCGATGTTACTATCCTTTGCGATGGACGCATCCGCAGTGTACGTCAATATGCCGATCAGGTAGAGGCCGGCGCTGCGGGCGGAGAGACCGGTGGTCTCAATGTCAAAAAAGAGGACGTCCTCCGGGGCGCCGATCGTGTATATATCAGATGGAACAGGCTGTGTCAGAACTTTCTCGATGCAGATCATGTGGACCTTTCCCTTCATACTTGGTAAACTAAAGAACGATTCAGGTGCTGGAAATGCCGGCAGGCAGAGCCGCGGTACAGCGGTGGAATGCCTGCGGTTAGCTAGAACTAACATACGCCACTACTGTAGCATCTCAGCAGACCTGCTACAAGTGTAGCGACTTGAATTTTCAAAATCAATGGTTTTAATTGACGAACACATGTTTTTGATATAACATAGAAGCAGCAAATCCGGGAAAAGGGAAATTCTGCGCAGCGGGAGGCCAAGGGGTCAGACCCACGCGTGAATTCAGTGCCCTCCTTATGCCTTTCAGAAGGGGGTCTGACCCCGGATCAGTAAGGGGTGGCCAGGGGCTGACCCCCGATGTTGAGGAGAATACAACATGATTCACTTTATACATGGAACGCTTAGCGATGTGGCCGAGGGGCTGGTGGTCGTCGAGGCGGCCGGTGTCGGCTATGGCATCCACGTGCCGGCGTCAGTGATCGGCGCGCTGCCGCCGATCGGCGAGGACATCAAAATCTATACATACTTTTCGCTGACGCAGAACGGCGTGGATCTCTATGGCTTCCTGAGCCCGGAGGACCGTGCGATGTTCACGATGCTGCTGACGGTCAGCGGCATCGGCCCGAAGGGTGCGCTCGGCATCCTCAGTGCGCTGACACCGGATGATCTCCGAATGGCGATCGTGACCGGCGACAGTAAGGCGATTTCACGTGCACCGGGCGTCGGGAACAAGACCGCACAGCGCGTGGTGCTCGAGCTCAAGGATAAGCTTGATGCGACCGAGGTCTTCAGCTCGGCGCTGGATCACGGTCATGGTGCTGGGGCAGTGGTGGATGCCGGTGCAGCCGCCGGTGTGTATGGTGCGCAGAAGGAAGCCGTGGAAGCCCTCGTGGCCCTCGGCTACTCGAACGTCGAGGCGAGCCGTGCCGTGAAGAAGGTCGAGCTCAGCGAAGGCATGACCGTGGATCAGATCCTGAAGGCGAGCCTGAAGAACCTGAATTTTTTATGAGGTATGAATTTTGGAACGTAGAGTAATCAATACAGATGAGACGGTAGAGGATCGGCAGCTGGAGCCGAAGATTCGTCCGCAGACGCTCGATGACTATATCGGCCAGAGTAAGCTGAAGGAGATGCTGAAGATCTATATTCAGGCGGCGAAGAACCGCGGAGAGTCTCTGGATCACTGCCTGTTTTACGGCCCACCGGGACTCGGCAAGACGACCATCAGTAACATCATCGCGAATGAGCTCGGGGTGAATATCAAGGTGACCTCGGGGCCGGCGATCGAGAAGCCGGGCGAGATCGCCGCGATTCTGAACGGACTTTCTGAGGGCGATGTGCTCTTCGTCGACGAGATCCACCGCCTGAACCGTCAGGTCGAGGAGGTGCTGTACCCGGCGATGGAGGATTTCGCCATCGATATCATGCTCGGAAAGGACTCCACCGCGCGCTCGATCCGCCTGGATCTCCCGCACTTCACGCTGATCGGTGCGACGACTCGTGCAGGACTGCTGTCTGCACCGCTCCGTGACCGTTTCGGCATCATCACGAAGCTCGAGTTTTACACCACCGAGGAGCTGATGCAGATCGTACGACGTTCCGCGAAGGTGCTGAATGTAGACATTGACGACGCCGGCGCTGAGCGTATCGCACTGCGCTCCCGCGGCACGCCGAGACTCGCGAACCGCCTGCTGAAGCGCGTACGTGACTTCGCAGATGTCCGTTTCGACGGGCGCATCACTCAGGAGGTCGCCGACATGGCGCTTGACATCCTCGACGTCGATAAGCTCGGCCTCGACCAGAACGACCGGAACTACCTCATGACCATCATCGATAAGTTCTCCGGCGGACCGGTCGGTGTCGAAACCCTGGCCGCCGCCCTCGGCGAGGACAGCGGCACCATCGAGGACGTCTACGAGCCGTACCTCCTCATGAACGGACTCATCAACCGCACCCCGCGCGGACGTGTCGCCACCGCAAACGCCTACCGGCACTTCGGACTGCCGTACCAGGCGGCGATGGAACTGTGAGGTTTAATACCATGAATGCTTCTTGTGGCATTGATGGCATAAATTCTGGCATAGAAATGGCATAGATGACACAATAAATGACACAAGAATGACACAGGAAATGACACAAGAAATGACAATGAAGCATTTGAAAAAATCAAATGGCACGCGATTTCCGCTCTTGCTATAATGTTATACAAAGAAACAATATCATAAAGAAGGGGAATATTAACTATGGCAACGAAGAAAAAATTTCATGTGCCGCACAGCTTCATGATCGTGTTTTCGATCATCGTGTGTGCTGTGCTTCTGACCTGGATCATCCCGGCGGGTGAGTATGTACGTGTGGAGAATGCAGACGGCATCAAGGTCATCGATCCGACGCAGTTCAGCTATGTCGATCGTACACCGGTGAATCCGTTCCTGATCCCGATGTATATCGTGAATGCGTTTGTAAAGCGTGTCGATATCATGCTGGTTATCCTGTTTTCGGGTGCGGCTTTCCACATGCTGACGCAGTCTGGTTCACTGCAGGCGGTGATCGCGAAGCTCGCGAAGAAGTTTTCCAACAACCTGTATGTATTTATCCCGATTCTGACGCTGATGTTCGGTCTCATCTGCACGACCCAGGGTGTCAACATGTTCATCGCGTTCGCACCGGTGATGGTTATGCTTGCACTGGCGATCGGTCTGGACTCGATCACAGGTGCAGCCATCATCCTGCTCGGTGGCGCCATCGGATTTTCGACGGGAACGCTGAACCCGAATACGACGGTTGTAGCACAGAAGATCGCGGAGCTGCCGCTGTACTCCGGCATCGGCTACCGCTGGGTATGCTTCGCTGTGTACTATGTGATCACGAACATCTTTCTCGTGCGCTATGCACTGAAGATTCAGAAGGACCCGACGAAGAGCCCGATGTATGAGCTCGACCAGAAGAGTGAGTTCCGCACAGCCGGCGGTCTGGATGATTTCGGGACCATCGATCTGCGAAAGATCTTAAATATCGTCGCACTCGTGGTTTCACTTGCGGTCGTGATCTATGGCAGCATCAAGCTGGACTGGGATATGCCAGAGATGGCGGCGATGTTCATCTGGCTCGCCATCGTGGTCGGCATCATTTCCGGCTTCGATACGGATACGATCTGTAAGAACTTCCTCGAGGGCTGCAAGAAGATGATGTCTGCGATGATCATTATCGGCCTCGCACAGTCCATCAGTGCCATCATGAAGGATGGTAAGATCATCGATACCGTCGTACATGCCCTCGCGGGCGGACTCGGCAGTGTGCCGACGCTTCTGCAGGCACCGGCGATGCTGATTGCGAACACCATCATCAACGTGTTCCTGACCTCCGGCTCCGGACAGGCCGCAGCGGTGATGCCGATCATGGTGCCGCTTTCCGACCTTATCGGTGTGACGAGACAGACCGCGGTGCTCGCCTTTAACTTCGGTGACGGCTTCTGTAACTACATCCTGCCGACCTCGACTGCACTCATGGGCATCATCAGTGCCTGCAACATCCCGTATGATCGCTGGATGCGCTTCATGTGGAAGATGTTTGCCATCTGGCTGGTGGTCGGTACAGTGCTGCTGGTGATCGCGCAGATCATCCACTTCGGACCGATGTAAGGAGAAAGTACTATGAGCGATAAGAAGACTTTATTTGCTGCGATCGATGCACAGCGGGATACGCTCTGCTCGATGGCGGACCAGATTTTCGATCATCCGGAATATGATGGAGAAGAGGTGTTTGCCAGCGGACTGCTGACCGATTATCTTCGTGCACATGGCTTCGAGGTCGAGATGGGCGTCGGCGGATTCAAGACGGCGTTCCGTGCGACCTTCAAGCATGGCGAGGGCGGTCCGAAGCTCGGCATCCTCTGCGAGTACGATGCACTTCGGAACCTCGGACATGGCTGCGGCCATCATATGCAGGGGCCGGGCTGCCTCGGTGCCGCGGTGGCACTGAAGAACATGGACGGTGCGGAGCCGTTCGAGCTCATCATCTATGGTACACCGGCCGAGGAAACGTTCGGCAGTAAGGTGCAGATGCTGGAGCGTGGCTGCTTCCGTGAACTGGATGTCGCCTTCATGATGCATGGCGGTCCGAATACCTGCACGGATGTGAAGTGCCTCGCGCAGAAGAGCTTCAACGTGACCTTCCACGGAAAGCGCGCGCATGCCGCACTGGCACCGGAGAAGGGCAGAAGTGCCTTCGATGCCATGCTGGTCGCATTCCAGGGCGTCGAGTTCCTGCGGGAGCATGTGCCGGATGATGTGCGCATGCACTACTGCATGACCGAGCTTCCAGGCCCGTCCAATGTCGTGCCGGCGACGGCAAAGGGTGAGTTTTCACTGCGTTCCTTCTCAAAGAAAGAGCTCGAGGATATCAGTGTCCGCTTCCAGGATATCATCAAGGGCGCAGCGCTGATTGCCGGCGTCGACTATGAGATCAAGGACGGCACCTTCTTCTTCAACAAGATTCCGGTGCTTCGTCTGAATCAGCTTCTGATGGACAATGCTGAGCTCGCGGGTGCTCCGCAGCTCGCGCCGCCACGTGAGAAGACCGGTTCGACCGATTTCGGCAATGTTATGTACGAGATTCCGGGTTCCTGCATCCGTGTCGCGTTCGTACCGGAGGGAACCGCTTCCCACTCCCAGGAGTTCGTGGACGCCGGAAAGAGCGACGCCGCGCATAACTGTGTGATCTACGGTGCAAAGAGCATCGCCGGTGCATGCTATGACCTGCTGCATACCGAGGGTCTCCTCGATGCGGTCAAGGCAGAATATGCGGAGAATAAAAAGAAATATCAGTGATTTTCGAGCGAAAATCGTGTATGATAGAAGCCGTGTGAGGCATACAGCAGAGTGGTTTGCGAATACTTCAGACAAAAGATCTCCGCAGGCAGCGATTTGGAAAGTGCATCGTGTGCGGAAATCAGACAATCGAAAAGAAATGCAGCTGCATTGATTATAGTTCAGACTATTTTCGTGCAGCCGCATACCGATGAGAGGGCTGACATGAATGTCGGCCCTCTTTTTGATTGCGTGAAAAGGCATGTGAAAATGATAGCGAAGACGAAGTGGAGCATGGAAAGATCGATGGTCGAAATCACATAAGGCGGATGGGAAACAGACATCCCATGCGGAAGCAGGGTGTCATAAAAATAAGAACCTGGAAGAGGAGGAAACATAAATGAAAACGATTTTAGTGAAGAATCAGAAGAAGTGGAGAGAAACCGGGCTTGATATCCTGGGGGATTTCGCGGGGGCGCTGCTGCAGGCCATCGGTGTCTGGTGCTTCATCGAGCCGAGCCGCATCGCGCCGGGCGGGGTGTCGGGCATCGCACTGATGATCAACCATCTGTTCGGCTTACCGATCGGTGCACTCAGCCTCGCCATCAACATCCCACTGCTGCTGGCGTCCTGGCTGCTGCTGAATCGCGGGATGACACTGAAGACCATCCGCACGGTCATCTGCATGAGCGTGATCCAGGACCTCGTGTCGGCGCTCTGTCCATGGCAGTACGCAGGAGACCGCCTCGTATCCTGCGCCTTCGGCGGCATCTTCGTGGACGTCGGCCTGGCACTGATCTTCATGCGAAACTCGACGAGCGGCGGTGGCGATATCCTCGCGAAGCTTCTTCAGAAGCGTTTCCCCTATATGCAGACCGGCTATGCCATCATGCTGGTGGACTTCGTGATCGTCACGGTCTCCGTGCTGGTCTTCGGTGAGATCGAAGCGGCACTGTACGGCATCATCTCCATCGTCTGCACTACCCAGTCGATGGATGCGCTTCTCTATGGACTGAACCGCGGCAGCCTGATCACGATCCACTCTGTGAAAAACGAAGAAATCGCGCATGAAATCATGGAAACCATGGACCGCGGTACTACCTTCTATAAAAGCATCGGCGGCTTCAGCGGCAAGGAATGCCTCACCCTCACCTGCGCCGTCGACCGTAAGCAGTTTCCGATCGTGAAGGAAATCATCGACCGCCACGACCCGCACGCTTTTGTCATCGTCTCCCCGACGAAGGAAACCTACGGCGAAGGCTTCATCGACGACCCACGGAAGCTTTGAGCGAAGTTTACAGTTCAGGCTCCGGGTCCCCCACCGCTGCCATCGCTTGCGGTTGCATCGCGCTTGCGGGCTATGTTATAATAAGTGGTCGAAAACATGGCGAACACCGTGAGGCATAGGCGCGTTCACCCGTGCTTCATGGACGTAAGAGATAGAGGAGTAACAGTTTCATGGCAGGAAAGAATTCTGTAGAGGTCGTAATCAATGGCAAGATCTACCAGCTGGCGGGGAGTGAGTCCGAGAGCTATATGCATGAGGTAGCGAGCTACCTGAACCAGAAAATTCTCGATTTTCAGAAGGAGACCATGGGCTACAACAAGCTCGATGACAGCATCAAGGCACTTCTCCTCGAGGTGAACATCTGTGACGATCTCTTCAAGGAGCGGAAGAGAAGCCGTGACATCCAGCAGGCGCGGGATGATGCGGAGCGCGAGAGCTATGCTGCGAAGCATGACCTCGTGAATATGCAGATGAAGCTCGAGACGACCCTTCGCGAGCTCGAGAACACGCAGAAGAAGCTGGCGGAGCTCGAGGCGAAGCAGGCAGCGCAGGATGCGCGTGATCGTGCGCTTGCATCCACGAAGAAATAAAGAAAATGAAAATCAAACGAGATAAACGTGTAGAGCTGCTGGCCCCGGCCGGTTCGTTCCAGTCCGTGGTCGCGGCGGTCAATGCCGGCGCCGACGCGGTATACATGGGCGGCCGTCGCTTCGGTGCCCGCGCCTACGCAGATTCAGCACAGGCCGAGGGGGAAGATATGGTGATGGAGGCGATCCGTTACTGTCATCTCTTCTCGGTAAAACTATATATGACGGTAAATATACTCTTTAAGGACGACGAACTTAAGGAGCTTTTTTCGTACATAAAACCCTACTACGAGGAGGGCGTCGACGGCCTCATCATGCAGGATCTCGGCGCCGTACGCGTGATCAGGTCAATGTTTCCGGACCTCGAGGTACATGCCAGCACGCAGCAGACCATCACCAGCGTGGCCGGTGCCCGGATGGCGCAGCGCTTCGGCATGACCCGGGCGGTCGTGTCCCGTGAACTCAGTCTTCAGGAGATCCGGAAGATCCACGACGAGAGCGGCATGGAGCTCGAGGTCTTCTGCCATGGCGCGATGTGCTACAGCTACTCCGGTGCCTGCTTCATGTCCTCGCTCCTCGGCGGCCGTTCCGGCAACCGCGGACGCTGCGCCGGCACCTGCCGTCTCTGCTATGAGACTGCAGGGCAGAAGGGCTACTACCTCAGCATGAAGGATATGCAGACGATCGAGCTGCTGCCGGAGCTGATCGAAGCCGGTGCCTACAGCTTTAAGATCGAGGGCCGTATGAAGTCCCCGCTGTACACCGCGGGGGTCGTCAGCGTCTACCGCAAGTACCTCGACCTCGCGCTCGACTGCATTGACCGAAAACAGGGGGCAGCGAAGCACGGCAGTATGTCGGGCTACCGCGTGGCCGAGGAGGACCTCCGGACGCTGCGCGAGATCTTCGACCGCGGCGGCACCAGCAGCTATCTGAAGAAGCATAACGGCGCGGACATGATCGCGCTGTCGGAGAAGAAGTTCCGTGCGGTGGATCAGACGGTGACGGACCGCATCCAGGCCGCGTACATCGACCGCAACCGGACGATCACGGTGGACGCCGTGATGGACATGACGGTGGGCGCGCCGGCGGTGCTGACCCTCAGCGACGCAGCCGGTCGCATGGTGACCGCGGTGTCGGAGGACCTCGTGCTCCCAGCCGAGCAGCGGCCGGTGCAGGCGACGGAGGTCGAGGCGCGGCTCCGGAAAACCGGTGGCACCGCATTTACATTAGGAAACGTACAGGTATCGGTTCATGGCGATGCGTTCTATCCGGTCGGAAAGCTGAATGAGCTTCGCCGAACCGCACTCGCGATGTATGAAGAGGAGAGGATGTTAGGAGATTAAATTAACTGACAAACGTGATTAAATGTGTTTAAATATACCCATAGAAGGGAATTGTTTATGCATACATCTAATATCACGAATTATAAGCCCAAAGATTTTGCTGAGTTGTTAGGCGTGTCTGTAAAAACATTGCAACGTTGGGATAGGAAAGGAACTCTAAAAGCAAATAGAACTCCAACTGATAGGCGTTATTACACTTACGACCAGTATCTTCAATTTAAAGGCATAAATATCAAAAATGACCAACGACAAGTAGTTATTTATGCGAGAGTGTCTACAAGAAACCAAAAAGATGATTTACAAAACCAGGTCGCATTTTTAAGACAGTTTTGTAATGCCAAAGGAATTATTGTAGACGAATGTATTGAAGATTATGGGAGTGGTCTTAATTACAATCGTAAAAAATGGAATGAGTTATTAGATGAAGTAATGGAGCAAAAAATCAAAACCATAATTGTAACCAATAAAGATAGATTTATTAGGTTTGGCTACGACTGGTTTGAAAAATTCTGTATGAAATTCAACACAACCATTGTGGTGGTAAATAATGAAGAACTATCGCCGCAAGAAGAATTTGTACAGGATATTGTTTCGATTCTTCAGGCGTTTTCCTGTAGGTTATATGGACTTCGTAAGTATAAGAAGCAAATAGAAGGAGATGAGGAAATTGCTAAAGAGCTTCAAGACGGAAATCAACCCAACAGAGGAACAGAAAGTTAAGATACGTAAAACAATAGGGACTTGTAGATATATTTACAACTTCTATCTCGCTCATAATAAAGAACTTCATGACAATGGAGAAAAGTTTATGAGTGGTAAAAGTTTTAGTGTCTGGCTGAACAATGAATATCTTCCCACAAATCCAGATAAGTTATGGATTAAGGAAGTAAGTTCAAAATCTGTAAAGCGTTCAATCGAAAATGGTTGTGTCGCATTTACTAGGTTTTTCAAACATCAAAGTGCTTTTCCTACTTTTAAAAAGAAAGGAAAGTCTGATGTGAAGATGTATTTTGTAAAGAATAATCCAAAGGATTGTCGTTGCGAAAGACATAGAATTAATATTCCATCACTTGGTTGGGTCCGTATCAAAGAAAAAGGATACCTTCCTACGACCAAAGATGGGTATGTGATTAAAAGTGGTCATGTTTCTATAAGAACTGATAGATACTATGTTTCAGTTCTTATAGAAATCCCGAATAACAAGATAGTCGATAATTTCAACGAAGGAATTGGAATTGACCTTGGATTAAAGGATTTTGCCATTGTTTCTAATGGTAAAACTTATAAGAACATTAACAAATCTGCAAGATTAAAAAAACTTGAAAAACAACTGATTCGGGAACAGAGAAGTCTTTCCCGAAAGTATGAATATTTAAAGAAAGGAGAGTCCACTCAAAGAGCAAATATACAAAAGCAAAAGCTCAAAGTACAGAAATTTCATCATAGACTGGATAATATCCGTACTGATTACATCAATAAAACAATCGCTGAGATAGTGAAAACCAAACCATCTTACATAACGATTGAAGATTTGAATGTATCAGGCATGATGAAGAACAGGCATCTTTCTAAAGCTGTTGCATCACAAAAGTTTTATGAATTTAGATCAAAACTTAAGGCTAAATGTGATGAAAATAGTATTGAATTAAGAATTGTAGATAGATTTTATCCCTCTTCTAAACTATGTCATTGTTGCGGTTCTATAAAGAAAGATTTAAAACTTTCAGATAGAATTTACAAATGCGATTGTGGCTATGTTGAAGATAGAGATTTCAATGCTGCACTTAATCTGAGAGATGCTACGACTTACGAAGTTGCATAAATAAACGCAAGCGTAAGTATGTACCGAAGGCTATTTCGGGAATTGACGACTGTGGAGTGTACAAGAACTTGTGAGTAGCATATCTGCCTACAGATTGCAAAAGCATATACGATGAAGCAGTAAGTAATGTTTGTGAGAACTTACAACATCTCGATGTGAGTATATTTAATCACATTTTGAGTGGCAGATTTTACGTGGCTCGCAGAGAATATACGCAGCACAATCAGATAGATAAGCGGAAGCATGCTTCGGCGTCCGCGGGTCGAAGAGAAAAGCCGACCGAAACCGGACGAAGAAACGACCATGCGAGGACAGAGCGCAGTGCAGCTCCGAAGCGCGGTGGGGACAGTGCGCCTGGTGAGAACCGTCGCGCGGGTGAACGGGCGCAGATAAAGCACACGTCGGTGGCATGGACGGCGGCCGGAGTCGCGGCGCGTGACTGGGCGCTGCCGGTGGCGGTGACGGTCGAGACGGAGGCGCAGCTCGCGGAGGTGCTGAAGCACAACGCAGTCGCGCTCGTGTACCTCGACGAAGCCTGCTTCACGGATTTCGCCGCACTGATCCGGCGGGTGCATGCCGCCGGAAAGCAGGCGGGGCTTCGCCTACGCCGCATCGAGCGCGACTTCGACGCGAACGGGCGAAAGGCGGAAAACAGCGCCGAGCTTCTGAGCGGACTCTGGAAAGCGGAGCGTCTCCCAGATGCTCTTCTGGTGCGGAACCTCGATGAGGCGATGCTGCTCGAGGATTTCTTCGGGGCGCATCCGGAGCTCGGGGCGCGCATCCGCCGGAACTTCGACTATACGGTATACGGGTACAATCAGGAAGCAATCCAGGCGCTGGTGTCCCTCGGTGCCGACGGACTCACCTATCCGATCGAGCTCACGTACTACGAGTGCCGGAAGCTTCGGGCGACGCTTCGGAGCAGTGTCCGTGGTGACGGCACAGAGGACGCCGGCATTGGCCTCGGCGAGCTGCCGTTCGAGCTGATGATCTACGGGCATCTGCCGATGATGGTGAGTGCGAACTGTATACAGCGGACGAGTGCGCGCTGTGATCACGGCAACCGGATCCTGCAGCTGCGCGACCGTATGGGCAAGGACATGCCGGTGCGCTGCTACTGTACGTACTGCTACAATCAGATATTTAATGCCGAGCCGCTCGTGCTCTATGATCTGCCGGATGAGGTGCGCGCGCTGCAGCCGCAGTGTCTGCGCTACGATTTCTCGGTGGAGCCGGCAGCGGTGGTGCGGCAGGTGCTCGAGGGCGCGGTGCCGCGCAGCATGACGCGCGGGCATTTCCGTCACGGGATCGAGTGAAGGATGAATCATGATTAATCTTTTTATCACGGCGTCGAAGTACATTCAGCTGCTGCTGATCGTGCTCTACACCTACTGCAATTTCCGATATCTGTCCATCCCGGACCAGGAGGACGCGGACCCGCTCTGCGACTGGCAGCTCCGTATCATCCTGCTGGTTCATTTTCTGATGAACTGTATCATCTATCTGAAGACGGCGGACATGAGCGCGGTGTGGTTCTACCTCCTGCAGCTCGCGTTTTTCCTGCTGTACACCTTCGGGGCGCAGCGGCTCTACCGGAACATCAACCGGCTGCTGCTGAACAACACGGTGTTTTTCCTCACCTACGGACTCATCATGCTGGAACGCCTCGATGCGTCGAAGGCGATGAAGCAGTTCGTGATCATCGTCGGGGCGGCGGCACTCACGCTTGTCATCCCGTACCTCATCGATAAAATCTGGGACCTCGTGCGCTGGCGCTCTGCCTTTGCCGCCTTCGGCATCCTGCTGCAGGGCGTCGTGCTGATCATCGGCGCGACGAGCTACGGTGCGAAGATGTCGATTTCGATCGGCGGCTTCACCTTTCAGGCGTCGGAGATCGTGAAGATCACCTTCGTGCTGGCGATGGCCGGCATGCTGAGCCGCGCGACGGAATTCAGAGACATCGTCCTAAGCTCGCTGGTGGCGGCTGCGCATGTGCTGGTGCTTGTCGCCTGCAAGGACCTCGGCTCCGCGCTGATTTTCTGCCTCGCGTACCTCGTGATGCTCTTCATCGCGACGAACCGCAGCCTCTACCTCGTGCTCGGCACGGCGGCGATGGGCGGCGCGTCGGTGTTCAGCTACGCTGCCTTTTCACACGTGCGGAAGCGTGTGTTCGCGTGGATCAATCCGTGGGCGGACATCGACGACAGGGGCTACCAGATCACGCAGTCGCTCTTCGCGATCGGCACCGGCGGCTTCGCGGGCCTCGGTCTCTACCAGGGTATGCCGAACCGCATCCCGATCGTCGAAAAGGACTTCATCATCTCGGCGATTTCCGAGGAGATGGGCGCGATCACCGCGATCTGCATCATCCTCGTGTGCCTCGGCTGCTTCATGCAGATGATGGTCATCGCCACCTATATGGAGGACAGCTTCTACAAGCTCGTGGCGGTCGGCCTCGCGATCGAGTACATCGTGCAGTCCTTCCTCACGATCGGCGGCGCGATCAAGTTCATCCCGTCGACCGGTGTGACACTGCCGTTCATCAGCTACGGCGGCTCGTCGCTCGTCTCGGCCTTCATCGTCTTTGCGATCATCCAGGCGCTCTACATCATCCAGGGCAACGAGGATGAGGCGGACGAGCTCGAGGAGATGGAGACGTACGAGGAGACGCCAGACGACGAGGACGAGACGCTGGAGGAGGACAATGCTGAGAACGACGCCTACGCGTCGGAGCAGGTTTCTGCGGAAGATTTAGACCTGTAGGAGAGGACGACAATGTCAGAAAAGAAATCCCGTTCCGGGAAGCAGAAATCAAATCGAAATATCGTGGGCTTCATCTACTTCTTCGCGTTGCTGTTCTTCGCGATGATCGGCTACATGATCTACTTCATCGGCTGGCAGGCGGAGGACCTCATGGGCAACGCGTACAACCCGCGCATGGAGGTCTTCAACGACCGCTTCGTGCGAGGCGCGATTCTGTCCGCGGACGGGCAGGTGCTCGCGCAGACGGCGGTGACGGACACCCGTGTGAATCAGGATGGCTCCGTGAATCCGGAGGGCGCGTATACGGAGACGCGGCAGTACCCGTTCGGCGGCGTGTTCGCGCAGGCGGTCGGCTACTCGACGAAGGGAAAGACCGGCCTCGAGGCGCTCGCGAACTTCTACCTGATGCAGTCCAATGCGAACCCCGTGACGCAGGTGGTCAATGAGATCATGGAGACGAAGAGCCTCGGGGACAATGTGGTGACGACCCTCGACGCCGGCCTGCAGAAGGTGGCGTATGACGCGCTCGGAGACCAGAAGGGCGCGGTGATCGCCGTGAATCCGACGACGGGCGAGGTCCTTGCGATGGCCTCGAAGCCGAGCTTCGACCCGAACACCATCGTCGAGTATTGGGACGACATCGTGAATAATCAGTCGGCGGCGGCACCGCTGCTGAACCGCTGTACGCAGGGGCTCTATGCACCGGGCTCGACCTTTAAGATCGTGATGGCGCTCGAGTATATGCGGGAGCATCCGAACGACTGGCAGGATTTCCACTTCGACTGCGACGGCGAGTACCAGGATCCGGCGGACGAGCGCTACGTCGTGCACTGCTACGGCGGCGAGACCCACGGAAGCGAGGATCTGTCGTCGGCCTTTGCGAACTCCTGTAACGCGGCCTTTTCGAAGATCGGTACGCTGACGGATCCGAAGAAGCTGCTGGAGACCGGCGATGCGCTGCTCTTTAATCAGGATCTGCCGATCAGCATCACGTCGAGTAAGAGCCGGCTGAAGCTCGCCGCCGATGCCGACCCATGGACGCTGATGCAGACCGCGATCGGCCAGGGCGACACGATGATGAGCCCGCTGCATGAGGTCATCCTCAGTGTGGCGATCGCGAACGGCGGCGTGCTCGTCGAGCCGACGCTGCTCCGGCAGGTGCAGTCCGCGGACGGCAAGGTCGTGAAGACCTTCGGCGAGGGGGCGAAGCGTACGCTGATGAGCGCGGAGGAGGCCTCGACACTCGGCGGCTTCATGCGCCGCGTCGTCACCGAGGGTACCGCGTCGGTGCTTCGGAAGGCGGACTACGAGGCGGCCGGCAAGACCGGCTCCGCCGAGGTCGTGAAGAACGGAGAGAAGAGTACCACCGCCTGGTTCACCGGCTTCGCGCCGTACGAGCACCCGGAAATCGCCATCTGCGTCGTCGTCGAGGACGGCGAAACCGGCGGCCGCACCGCGGCCCCGATCGCCCGGAAGGTGCTGGACTACTGGCTCGAAGAGCGAGGATGAGATGATGAAAGCTGTGCCTGTGGCACAGCTTTCGTGCATTTCGGTCCTTTTCTCCGTCCGCCCGAGGGCGTATAATGTGAAAATAAAACGGCGCAGCATCAGCGCGCCGAAACCATCCAGGGGAGTATTTATGAAACGTTTACTGACTTATATCCGGGACTACCGGGTCCGCGCCGTCCTGGCGCCGCTGTTCAAGTGCCTCGAGGCGTGCTTCGACCTCTTCGTGCCGCTCGTCATCTCGAGAATGATCGACCGCGGCATCCGAAGCGGAAACCTCGGCTATGTCTTTCGCATGGGCGGCCTGTTGCTCGCGCTCGCCGCGATCGGCCTCCTGTGCTCCTTTACCGCTCAGTTCTTCGCCGCGAAGGTCGCGATCCATACCGGAAAGGGCCTGCGCAACGACCTCTTCCGGCACATAAATTCGCTTGGTTACCGTGAAATCGATACGCTCGGTACCAGCACCCTGATCACGCGCATGACCTCCGACATCAATGCCGTCGAGAGCGGTGTCAACATGGCGCTTCGTCTTTTCATGCGCTCGCCGTTCATCGTCTTCGGTGCCATGGTCATGGCCTTCACGATCAGTGCCCGCGCCGGTCTCATTTTCACAGTGACCATCGTGATCCTCTTCATCGTCGTCTTCGGCATCATCCTGACAACCGCGCCGATGTACCGCGCGAACCAGGGCCAGCTCGACCGTATCATGAAGACGACCCGCGAGAATCTTCTCGGCGTCCGCGTGGTCCGTGCCTTCAACCGCCAGGCCTCGGAGATCGATGAGTTTCGTCGCGAGAACGAGCGCCTCACCCAAATGCAGGTCAGTGTCGGTCGTATCTCCGCGCTGCTGAATCCGGTGACCTACGTCATCATCAACCTCGCCGTCGTCTACCTCATCTATCGCGGCGGCGGCTTCGTCTATGAGGGCGCGATCACCCAGGGCGGCCTCGTCGCGCTCGTGAACTACATGTCGCAGATCCTCGTCGAGCTCATCAAGCTCGCGAATCTCATCATCCAGATCACCCGCGCCAGGGCCAGCATGAACCGCATCGACGGCATCTTCGCGCTGCAGCCGGCGGTCTCGGATGCCAATGTCTCCGCCCGTGACGCAGTCACTGCGTCGTCAGCTGCGACCGACGCTGCATCTGCCGCCAATGCTTCCGCCCACAGCACAGTCACTGCGTCGTCAGCTGCGACCGACGCTGCTTCTGCCCACGACGCAGTCACTGCACCGTCAGCTGCGACCAGCCTTTCTTCTTCGGCTTCCGCCGCAGCGACCGTGTCGCAGCGTAGTGATGACCAGCGAAGCTGCGTCCCGGCGGTCGAGTTTCGGCAGGCGGCATTTGCCTACACCGAGGGGGCCGAGGATGCGCTCCGCGACATCAGCTTCCGCGCGATGCCGGGCCAGACGATCGGCGTGATCGGCGGTACCGGCGCCGGCAAGACGACGCTCATCAACTTGATCCCGCGCTTCTACGATGCGACAGCGGGCGAGGTGCTCGTCTCGGGACAGAATGTCCGGGACTATGCGCTCGAGACGCTGCGTGCGAAGATCGGTCTCGTGCCGCAGCGCTCCGTGCTGTTCCGCGGGACGCTCCGCTCGAACATGCAGTGGGGGAAGCCGGATGCGACGGATGATGAGATCTACGCCGCGCTGAAGACCGCGCAGGCCTACGATTTCGTGGAGCAGAAGGGCGAGGGCCTCGAGCTCGAGGTCGAGCAGGAGGGCCGGAACTTCTCCGGTGGACAGAAGCAGCGACTCGCGATCGCGCGTGCGCTCGTGCGTCGCCCGGAGATCCTGATCCTCGACGACTCTGCGTCCGCGCTCGATTTTGCGACGGATGCCGCACTTCGGAAGGCGATCAAGAGCGACACCGAGAACATGACCGTGTTCCTCATCTCGCAGCGTGTCTCGACCGTTCGAAATTCTGATCAGATCATAGTCCTCGACGACGGTCAGGTGGCCGGCATCGGCACCCACGCCGAGCTCTACCGGAGCTGCCCGGTCTACCACGAGATCTGCCTGTCACAGCTGAGTCAGGCCGAAGCCGAGCGCAGTGACGATGTGGAGAAAACGGCATTGGCCGAAGCACAGAACGAAGGAAAGGAGGTGCAGTGATGGCGAAGGGAAAACCGAGAAAGATGACCGCGGATGACGCGAAGACCATCCGGCGTATCCTGCATTATATCCAGAACTATCGCGGTCACGTGATCCTCAGCATCCTGCTCGCGGCGGTGACCGTGGTGCTGACGCTCTACATCCCGATCCTGACCGGACAGGCGGTCGACACGATCGTAGGTCCTGGGGCGGTCGACTGGACGACACTCCTGCAGATCCTCGAGCGCATGGGCTTCATGATCCTCGTGACGGCGTTTGCGCAGTGGGTCATGAACCACATCAACAACGTCGTGACCTTCCGCGTGGTGCAGGACATCCGTACGAAGGCCTTCAACCACATCGAGGAGCTGCCGGTCAGCTACCTCGACGCGCACCCGGCGGGCGACCTCACGAGCCGCGTGATCACGGACATCGATCAGTTCTCGCAGGGCCTGCTGATGGGCTTCACGCAGCTGTTTACGGGCGTGCTGACCATCCTCGGCACCCTCGTGTTCATGCTTTCAATCGAGCCGCTCATCACGCTGCTCGTCATCCTGCTGACCCCGCTCAGCTTCGTGGTGGCGGGCCAGATCGCGAAGCACACCTATACTTTCTTCCGGCATCAGTCGGAGAGTCGCGGCGAGATCACGGCCTTCACGGAAGAGATGATCGGAAATCTGAAGGTCGTGAAGGCCTTCGGGCATGAGGATGAGGCACAGGCGGAGTTTGAGAAGATCAATGAAACCCTGTCCGACTACAGCTTCAAGGCGACCTTCGTGTCGTCGCTCGTGAATCCGGCGACCCGCTGCGTGAACTCGATCGTCTATGCGGCGGTCGGCGTGAGTGGTGCGGTGATGGCGATACGGGCCTTCATCTCGGTCGGACAGCTCGTGTCGTTCCTGAGCTACGCGAACCAGTACACGAAGCCGTTCAATGAAATCTCCGGTGTCGTGACGGAGCTCCAGAACGCCATCGCGTCCGCGAGTCGTGTCTTCGAGGTCATCGACGAGCCGGCGATGGAACCGGACGCGGCGGACGCCGTGGTACTGGGTGGTGCGTCAGCCGGTGCTGCGCATGAAACGAGCGCTTCGGCTGCATCTGACGGAGAAATGACCGCGGCGCAGGCCAGCACTTCAGCTGCAGCTGCACAGCTGCACGCGGTCGCAAACGCCGCGGGTGGTGATGATCTGAGCGGCGGAGACATTGGCGGCGTACGCGGTGCGGTCGACATCGAGCATCTGTGGTTCTCGTACGACAAGACGAAGAAGCTGCTCACGGACATCAACGTGCACGTGAAGCCGGGCGAGACCGTGGCGATCGTCGGACCGACGGGCTGCGGCAAGTCGACGCTCATCAACCTCCTGATGCGTTTCTATGAGGCGGACCAGGGCGCGATCCTCGTGGACGGACTCGATCACCGGAAGGTGACGCGGGAGAGTCTGCGCGCGAACTTCGGTATGGTGCTGCAGGAGACCTGGCTGAAATCGGCGTCGATCCGCGACAACATCGCGTACGGCAAGCCGGAGGCGACCATGGAGGAGATCGAGGAGGCCGCGAGCCGGGCGCACTGTGACAAGTTCATCCGCCGCATGCCGCAGGGCTACGATACCGTGCTCGGCGAGGACGGCGGCGCACTGAGCCAGGGCCAGAAGCAGCTGCTCTGTATCGCGCGTCTGATGCTGCGCCTGCCGCCGATGCTCATCCTCGATGAGGCGACCTCGTCCATCGATACGCGCACCGAGCTTCACATCCAGCATGCCTTCGACCGCATGATGGAGGGCCGCACCTCGTTCATCGTGGCGCACCGCCTCTCGACGATTCGAAACGCCGACCTCATCCTCGTGATGCGCGACGGTAATATCGTCGAGCAGGGAACGCACGACGCGCTCCTCGCACGTGGTGGCTTCTACGCGAGCCTGTATAACGCACAGTTCGCCGCGAGCTGAGAAGAGCCACGCGATACCTGCGTAATGAAATACCGGGTAGATATATCAACATGAAACTGAAAAAGGAGTGCCTTCCGATGGGAGACACTCCTTTTTGAAATTGGGCACGTACAGGAAAATGTGGTAGTATAGGAAAAATATGATTTCAGATAAAAAGGAGCTGGACGATTTATGAAAGCACGTAAAGATATATTCGCACCGATCCGGGAGGCGATGCGCGACCCGGTCGGCTACATTGGCACACACCGCTATGCGCTGTGGCTCCTGTACCTGCCGGTGTACATCCTGTACTTCGGCATGCTGCAAATGCGGGCGGTGCCGGCGGAGGCGGTGCACATCATCGAGACGCCGCTCGACCGGATGATCCCGACGATTCCTGCGTTTTTCGTGCCGTACGCGATCTGGTGGCTGCTGTTTCCGGGCGCGCTCGTGTTTTTCCTGTTCTACGGAACGCGCCGCGATTTTCTGAAGCTCTGCTTCATCCTCTTCGGCGGCTACACGATCTGCATGGTCGTTTACACGGTCTGGCCGAATGGACTCGCGCTGCGGGAGTCGCTGACGGGCAGCGATCTTTTCTCGCTCGGCGTGCAGTGGCTGCGCTCGATCGACCCGCCGCGGAACGTCTGCCCGAGCATGCATGTGTCGAGTACCATCGCCATCGACATCGTCGTGCGGCAGTGCAGCTATATCCGTCCGCGCATGAAGAATCTCGAGACGATCATCGCGGCGCTGATCTGCATCGCGACGCTCTTCATCCGCCAGCACTCGATCATCGACGTCGTTCTCGGCTTCGCCATGAGCTGGGCGCTGTATTTCGTCTGGAAATTATTTCCGAATCGTTTGAAAAAATAAAATTCAGATGATAAAATAAGGGTAGATCAATCGAGATGACTCGATCGAAATCATCCAGGAGGGCAGACTATGAAGATTAATTACGTTACGATTTCGAGAGAATATGGTTCCGGTGGACGTGAGGTCGGCCGCAAGCTTGCGGATAAGCTGGGCATCCCACTGTATGATAAGGAAATCATCGAGCAGACCGCGTTTAAGACGGGCTTCGCAGAGGATTATGTGAAGAAACAGGGCGAGTATGCAAGCGCCCGCAACTGGATCGAGTATTCCTTCTCGGCGCGAAACAGCTACGGTATGAGTCCGGAGGATTATCTCTGGGCGAAGCAGCGAGAGGTCATCCTCGATCTCGTCGCGAAGGGACCGTGCGTGATCGTCGGACGCTGTGCGGACTACATCCTGCGTGATCGTACGGATGTGCTCAATGTCTTCATCCATGCGGATCTCGAGAAGCGGAAGCACAGAATCACCGAGATCTATAAGGAGCCGGAGAACACCGACAAGATGCTGAAGGACATGGATAAGAAGCGTAAGTTCAACTATCGCTACTACACCGAGCAGGAGTGGGGCAAGTGCCAGAACTACGACCTAACCCTCGACAGTGGCTCCCTCGGTATCGATCACTGTGTCGACATCATCTACCACATCTGCCAGGACGACGAGGTGGAGAAAACACCGAAGCCGGCAGAGGAGTGAAGCCCTCCGGGAGCGTTACATGAACTATCGCCGCTATAACAAAAAATAATGTAAACCAGGCAGGTAAACCCGTAAATTCGCTTGTATTCTCTGGCATTTTCTGTATATTAGATTTATATAATTATACCTTGTTAAACATGAAGAGGCGCTTTCGGACCTGAGGGGAATCAGGGAGGAAAGAGGCCTCTTGAGTGTACTTATTTTTATGATGGCTGAGAGGTACGAATTTGGCAGCATAGGGACGAAATGGGCCTGCCTGTTCCGAAATATTTATTTTTTTAATAGGGGGATAAATCATGACGATTGAAGAGTGTTATCAGGCGATGGGTGCGGATTACGAGGATGTATCACACCGCATCCCGAATCCGGCGTTGGTGAAGAAGTTCGCGCTGAAGTTCCTGGACGACAAGAGCATGGAGCAGCTGACCGCGGCGCTGCAGGCTGGCGAGGTCGAGGATGCATTCCGTGCGGCCCATACGTTGAAGGGCCTCTGCCTGACACTCGGCTTCACACGGCTCGCGAAGCCGTCGATCGAGCTCACGGAGCTCCTGCGCGGCCGTCGCATGGATGGCTACGAACCGCTGTACGAGCAGGTGGTCGCAGAGTACGAGAAGACCGTCGCAGCGCTGCGCCAGGTCGACTAAGGAGATTTCATGGAACGTCAGACAATACTCATTGTAGACGATGCGGAGATGAATCGCATGATGCTGAGCGACATGCTAGGTGATCAGTACGATTACGTCGAGGCTGCGGATGGGCGCGAGGCACTTCGGATCCTGGAGAAAAACGTGTCCATCGATCTGATTCTGCTCGACATCAACATGCCGGAGATGAACGGCTTCGAGGTGCTCGAGGAGATGAACCGCTACCACTGGATCCAGGAGGTTCCGGTCATCATGATCACCGCGGAGGAGTCCGTGGAGTCGATGGAGCACGCCTATTCGCTCGGCGTCACCGACTACATCCCGCGGCCGTTCAATGTCTACATCGTGCGTCGGCGCGTGGAGAATACGCTGAATCTGTACGTGAATCAGAAGCGCCTCATGCGTCTCGTGTCGGACCAGATCGCAGAAAAAGAGGAGAACAACACCCTGATGGTGAGTATCCTCAGTAACGTCGTCGAGATCCGAAACCACGAGAGCGGCGACCATATCCGGAACATCCGTCGCATCACGGAGCTCCTGCTGCATCAGCTCGTGCAGAAGACGAAGGCCTATCATCTCAGTGAGGAGGACATCGCGCTGATCATGACCGCGTCGTCCCTCCACGACATCGGAAAAATCACGATTCCGGAGGAAATCCTGAACAAACCGGGGAAGCTCACGAAGGAAGAGTTTGAGATTATGAAGACACACTCCACCGCGGGTGCACAGATCCTGGAGCAGATGAAGTACGGCCAGGATAAGCCGCTGTACCGCTATGCGCTGGAGATCTGCCGCTGGCACCACGAGCGCTGGGACGGGCATGGCTACCCGGATGGTCTGATGGGAGAGGAGATCCCGATCTCCGCCCAGATCGTAGCGATCGCGGATGTATACGATGCGCTCACGAGCGAGCGCTGCTATAAGAAGGCGTACGACCACACGACTGCGATCAACATGATCCTGAACGGTGAGTGTGGTGCCTTCAACCCGCTGCTGCTGGAGTGCCTGACGGAGACCGCCCCGCAACTTCGTATCGTGACGGGAGTGAACGGAGATGCGATGCCATACCGCTTCGAGCTGAACCGTCTGTCAGAGGAAATCCTCGCGCATGCGGACCTCCCGAAGAACGACCGTGTACAGAACCTCCTCGCGACCATGCAGGAGCGGATCGACTTCTTCGCATCCACCAGCGGTGGTATCCAGTTCGAGTACGATGCGGTGTCACGCCTTGCGGATGTGACAAACTGGAACGAGCCGCCACAGTACCGTCACATCGTGAAGAACGTCACGCGTGTGAACGATTTCCGCTATCTCAGTCAGCATGACTTCAAGCGTCTGCGGGATGCGATGGATGCGACGACGAAGGAGAATCCGGAGTTCGCCCTCAGCATCCTCTTCCCGGTCGGCAACGAGTACCACTGGTGCGATCTCCGGGTGCGTACACTCTGGTCGGATTTCCGACCGGATCACTACATCGCGGCGGTCGGCCAGCTGCTGGACCCGCAGATGAAGGAAGAGAAGGAATTTCCGTCCCAGGGCGGTCCGCTGGATTCGACCTCACCGGTCGTCCTTCAGAATATCCGCTGCCTGCAGTCCGTCTTTGACACCGTGCGTCTCATCGATCCGACGACCTATGAAGTGCTCGATCTCGACGAGGCGGGCGTGCTCCGGCACTCGAAGCAGCACTGCGCCGCCTTCTGGAACAACGAGGGCGTCTGTGCGAACTGTATCTCGGCGCGGGCCTATGCGCAGAAATCGACGCTCAACAAGCTGGAGTTCACGAGCACCGATATGTACTTCGTGGTGTCGAAGTACCTGAACCTGAACGGTACGCCGTGCGTGCTCGAGCTCCTAAGCCGCCTCGACGAGGGCCGCTGGATCGACGCGAACGGCACACGTCTGCTCCTCGATCGGAATCACGACGGGAACATGGACCTCTTCCTGGATCCGGTGACGGACACCTACTCGCGCCGCTACTATGAGACCTACCGCGCGCACCTCGAGGGCATGGAATCCATCGCCATCATCGACGCGAACCGCTTCAAGCAGGTCAATGACTCCTTCGGGCACCCTGCGGGAGATGCTGTGCTGCGGGAGATCGCGCGCGCCATCAAGGACTGCATACGAAAGACCGACATCCTGATCCGCTACGGCGGGGATGAGTTCCTGCTCCTCTTCCCGAAGATGAGCGAGGAGATCCTCGAGCGGAAGATGCAGGAGATTTCGGCGGCGGTCGAGAACATCCGTATCGCGGATTATCCGGAGCTTCGCCTCTCGATCTCGATCGGTGGTGTGACGGGCGTACACCCGATCACCGAGGCGATCCGCCAGGCGGACCTCCGCATGTATGCGCAGAAGCAGGCGTATAATCACGAGCATCAGCTCGATAATTAAATGTAATCACAGGAAAAACCGGGCACTGCGCTCCGGTTTTTCCGCCGTAAGGGGGTCCCGTCATGGGGTCTGACCCCATTAAATTTTTCTAAACAAAATCTAAAGTTTCAGTTTATGGGGTCAGACCCCCTTACGAAATTCTTAAGATGGGAGCGCCGGTGGCGTAAGGCCGCGCCTGAATCTGAACTTTTTGTGAAGTCGTTGAATTGTTGCACGCAATGTTTTAATATAGTAAAGTTTCGCGAAAAGCAGATGTTTTCAGCGTATACTATATGGAAGAGAGGCGTCCGGGATGAAACCGGCGTCTTCAGGCGCTCGCTGCATTCCATGCACCAGCGCCTCGTGATTCCTGCGCCGGGGGTATAGGGTCGGCTGCGGGAATCATACGCAGAACCCCGGACTCCCTGAATGTTGATCAGGTACAGAGCCGACGGGGAATCATACACTGCTTTTCGCCGCCTATCGTTTACATCTACAGGAGGAATTTATGGACGTTATCAAGACGCTCTCGAAATCCATCCGCGAGTTTAAGGGGCCGAGCCTGCGCGCGCCGCTGTTCGTGCTGATCGAGTCACTGATCGAAACCGCCATTCCGTTTGTGACGGCGATGCTGATCAACCAGATCAAGGATGGCGCCGGCATGGGCACCATCGGGAAGTACGGTATCGTGCTGCTCGTGCTGGCAACCCTGTCACTTCTTTCTGGCGTCGCGGCCGGCAACAACTGCGCGACCGCATCCACCGGCTTCGCGCGCAACTTAAGAAAAGACCTCTTCTATAAGATTCAGGACTTTTCCTTCGAAAACATCGACCACTTCCAGACGAGCTCCCTCGTCACCCGTATGACCACGGATATCCAGAACCTGCAGCAGGCCTTCATGATGCTGATCCGACTCGGCTTCCGTGCGCCGGCGATGCTGATTTTCTCCTTCGCCGCTGCCTTTCTCATGGGTGGACGCATGGCCTGGATCTTCGTCGCGGTCATCCCGATCCTCGGTGTCGGCCTCGCCGTCATCATCCGCACGGTTATGCCGATCTTCCGCCGCGTTTTCCGGAAGTATGACCGTCTGAACGACTCCGTGCAGGAAAACATCAACGGCATGCGCGTCGTGAAGTCCTTCGTTCGTGAGGATTTCGAGATGCAGAAGTTCGACCGCGCCGCGACCGACGTCCAGCGCGACTTCACGAAGGCTGAGCGCTTCCTCGCGCTGAACAACCCGCTGATGCAGTTCTGTATCTACACCGTCATGCTCTTCGTCCTGAGCTTCGGCTCCTACACGATCATCACGAGCCACGGTGCCGACCTCGACGTCGGACAGTTCTCCTCGCTCCTGACCTACAGCTTCCAGATCCTCATGTCCCTCATGATGCTCAGCATGATTTTCGTCATGGTGACCATGTCGGCCGAGTCTGCCGAGCGTATCGCTGAGGTCCTGAACGAGACGAGCACCCTCACGAATCCGGCCTCCCCGGTGACCGTGGTGAAGGATGGCTCCATCGATTTCGACCACGTGAGCTTCAAGTATCAGGCCAATGCTGAGAATTACGTCCTCTCGGACATCGATCTTCATATTAAATCAGGTGAAACCATCGGCATCATGGGCGGTACCGGCTCCTCGAAGTCCTCGCTCATCCAGCTGATTTCCCGTCTCTATGACGCAAGCGAGGGCGAGGTGCTGGTCGGCGGTGTCGACGTACGAAAGTACGACCTCAAGCTCCTGCGTGATCAGGTCGCTGTCGTGCTTCAGAAGAACGTCCTCTTCTCCGGCACCATCGCGGAGAACCTCCGCTGGGGCAACCCGCAGGCGAGTGACGAAGAGCTCGTCGCCGCATGTCAGCTCGCCCAGGCGGACGAGTTCGTCCAGACCTTCCCGAACAAGTACGACACCTTCATCACCCAGGGTGGTACCAACGTCTCTGGTGGTCAGAAGCAGCGTCTCTGCATCGCCCGTGCGATCCTGAAGAAGCCGAAGGTGCTGATCCTCGACGACTCCACCTCCGCGGTCGACACGAAGACCGACGCCTTGATCCGTAAGGGCTTCCGCGATTTCATCCCGGAGACCACGAAGATCATCATCGCGCAGCGTGTGTCCTCCGTCCAGGACGCCGACCGCATCCTCATCATGGAGGGCGGCCGCATCGCGGACATCGGCACCCACGAGGAGCTCCTCAGCCGCAACGCGATGTACCAGGACATCTACTACAGCCAGAATAAAACCTCGGAAGAGGCCAATGCAGTCGACCCTGTACGTGTCGTGGCCACCCCGGAGGCGATGGCAGCAGAACTCGCGCAGCGCGACGGTGTGAAGCCGGAAGCATTGGCAGAAGCAGGCGGAAGTGCGCAGCTGCGTGACGATGTGAAGCCGGAAACATTGGCAAAAGAGGCGAAAGGAGGAGAGCAGCGATGAAGGGAAACAGAAATATGCGCGGCCCGGTCGATAAGACGGTGCTGAAGGACGGGACCCTCGGACGGCTGATCCGGATGATCTTTTCGTTTTATCCGGTGCTGCTGCCGTTTACGCTCGCGTGCATCCTCGTGAATGCGATCATCACGGCGATCCCGTCCCTGTTCCAGCAGCGCATCATCGCGCTGATCGAGCAGAACTGGCAGAGCGGTGACTGGGCCGGTGTGTCCGCCCGGATCCTGAGCCTCGTGCTGACGCTGGCGGTCCTCTATGTGCTGTCGCTCATCGCGGGCACCACCTACAACCAGTGCATGGCGGTGATCACGCAGGGCTCGCTTAAGAAAATCCGTACGAAGATGTTTGACGGTATGCAGAAGCTGCCGATTTCGTACTTCGACCACAACGAGCACGGCGACATCATGTCCTACTACACGAACGACGTCGATGCGCTGCGCCAGATGATTTCACAGTCGATCCCGCAGCTCCTGAGCTCGGGCATCATCCTCGTCACTGTCTTCTCGCTCATGATGTACTACAGCATCTGGCTCACGATCCTCGTGGTCGGCGGCATTGTCGTCATGACGAAGGTCGTGAAGAAGGTCGGTGGCAGCTCCGGACGCTACTTCGTGAAGCAGCAGGCAGCGGTTGCGCAGACCGAGGGCTTCATCGAGGAGATGATGAACGGTCAGAAGGTCGTGAAGGTCTTCAACCACGAGGATGCGGCGAAGCGCGACTTCGACCGGATCAATGACGAGCTCTTCGCGGTGTCGGAGAAGGCGAACCGCTACGCGAATACCCTGATGCCGATCCTCGGCAATATCGGAAACATGCTCTATGTCGTGCTGGCGTTCGCCGGCGGCGTGCTGCTCTTCCTGAAGGTGCCGAACCTGAGCCTGAGTGGGATGGCCCTCAGCATCAGCATCACCGTGCCGTTCCTCAACATGGAGCGGCAGTTCGCCGGCCAGATCGGCGGTATCTCGCAGCAGATCAATGCGATCGTCATGGGTCTCGCGGGTGCGCGTCGTATCTTCGCGCTGATGGATCAGCAGCCGGAGAAGGATGAGGGCACGGTGACGCTCGTGCGCTGTCAGGAGCGGAACGGGCAGATCGAGGAGTGCAGTGAGCGCACCGAGCAGTGGGCCTGGAAGAAGGTTGAGGCGGACGGCAGCGTGACGTATAAGCGCCTCGAGGGTGACGTCGTCCTGAAGGATGTGGATTTCTCCTACGACGGGAAGCACACGGTTCTGCATGAGGTCAATGTCTACGCCCGTCCGGGTCAGAAGGTCGCGTTCGTCGGTGCCACAGGTGCCGGTAAGACGACCATCACGAACCTCATCAACCGTTTCTACGAGATCCAGAAGGGCACCATCACCTACGACGGCATCGATATCCAGGATATCGAGAAGGCGTCCCTTCGAAAGTCGCTCGGCATCATCCTGCAGGATACCGTGCTCTTCACGGGTACGGTCATGGAGAACATCCGCTACGGAAAGCTCGATGCTTCGGATGAGGAGTGTATGGCAGCTGCGAAGCTCGCCGGTGCGGACAGCTTCATTCGTCGACTGCCGAAGGGCTACGACACGATGCTGATCGCAAACGGCGCGAACCTCTCGCAGGGCCAGCGCCAGCTGCTCTCCATCGCGCGTGCCGCCGTCGCCGATCCGCCGGTTATGATCATGGATGAGGCCACCTCCTCCATCGATACCCACACCGAGGCCGTAGTGCAGAAGGGCATGGACGCCCTCATGGCCGGACGCACCGTCTTCGTCATCGCCCACCGCCTCAGCACCGTGCAGAACTCCGACGTCATCATGGTCCTCGACCATGGCCGCATCATCGAACGCGGCTCCCACGACGAGCTCATCGCCGCCCGCGGCAGCTACTACCAGCTGTACACCGGCGCCTTCGAGCTGGAGTGATCTTGATAAAGTTAAAAACAGAGGATGTCGCTCGCGCGACATCCTCTGTTTTTATTGTGCGGCGATTCCAGACTGCCGCCGCTTTCGTCTTAAGAATTTCGTAAGGGGGTCTGACCCCATAAACTTCAGTTTAGATTTTGTTTAGAAAAATTTAATGGGGTCAGACCCCATAAACTTAGGTCAGCGGCGGATGTACGCGCCGCCTTCCTGGGCGACGACTTCGGAAGCAATCTGGTTTGCGAAGCGCATGGTGTCTTCCTCGGTCCAGCCGAGTGTGAGGCCGGTGAGGACCGCACCGCAGTGCGAGTCGCCAGCACCGATGGTATCGACGACGGTCGATGGCACGGATGGTGCGCTGTGCACGGAGCCATCCGCAGAGATCCAGAGGACGCCGTCGGCACCGCGTGTCACGATGACCATGTTTCCGGTCTTCGCGTGCAGCACCTGCGCCGCGGCGAGAACGCGATCCTCGCTACCGCTCATCCCGGCGAGGGCCTGCGCTTCCTGCTCGTTCAGGTGAAGGATCGGGTGCATCCCAAGGATGCGTTCCGTACGATCCGTGTCGACCTCGATGCCGCGCGGGCCCGGTGCATACACGACGGTGCCGGCGATGTCCGGATGCGCCTCGAGCCAGGCCACGAGCTCGCCACCGGTCGTTTCCTCGACCTCGAGTCCGCAGATGTAGGTATAGTCGAAGCGCTCGCCCGCGAAGGCGTCCATGTACTCCGCATGGAAGCTGTACTCGATCCCGTGGACGGAGAGGAAGGTGCGCTCGCCGCTTCGCTCCACGAGGCAGTAGCAGCAGCCATTTTCACTATCCGGGACGGTGATTGGCCCCCGGAAGCCTGCATTGTCGAGATGCGCGCGCACGAAGTCGCTGAACACGCCGTGGTCGCCGATCGGCGTCACGAAGCGAAGATCGACATCATAGGCCTTCGGTACCTGCGCCACGTTGAACGCGCAGCCGCCCATCGCGAAGCGCTGCACCGGATGCATGTCCTCGCCGGTTGTCGGCAGGTGGTCGAGTCGGAGAATCACATCCACACAGGTGGAGCCGATGATGAGAAGTCGTTTCATAATATTCCTCCATGATTTCAGGGTGGCATTTTCTGCCTGCGTTTACTATACTACTTCACATGAGGGAGTTCTCGCAATACAGAGTTTTATACCTGCCATGACATTAGCACGCGGGCTATACAGGATATACAGAACACACAAGGAGTAATCATGGAAATAGATAAGAACAGCATCTACCAGGAATTTGCGGCGGAGGCGTCGGCGATGCAGGCGCGTTCGGTGGCGCTGCGGCGTGATCTTCACCGGCATCCGGAGACGGGCTGGCTCGAGATGCGGACGACGGCGATCATCGTGCGGCGGCTCCGCGCGCTCGGCTATCAGGTGCTGACGGGGCGCGAGGTCTGTCTCGCATCCGCGCGGCTCGGGCTCCCGGACGCAGACATCATGGCGGCGCACGCAGAGGCGGTGCTGCAGCAGGGCGTGACGGAAGAGGAGCTGACGCCGGATCTCCGCGAGGGCTTCACTGGCGCGATCGCCATCCTCGACTGCGGCCCAGGCCCGGTGGTGGCGCTTCGCTTTGACATCGACGCGCTCGGCATGGTCGAGTGCCCGGAGCCGACGCATCGCCCGACCCGCGAGGGCTTCGCCAGTGTCAATGCAGGTATGATGCACGCCTGTGGCCATGACGCGCATGCGACGATCGGCCTCGGCGTGGCGGAGCTTCTCATGAAGCATCGCGACGCACTTCATGGCACGATCAAGCTGATTTTTCAGCCGGGCGAGGAGGGCGGCCGCGGCGCTGCGGCTATCGTGGCCCACGGACACCTCGACGACGTCGACTACCTGATCGGAAATCACATCGCGCCGACCGGCGCGCTTGACGACGGCGACGTCACGCCGGGCACCTACGGCTCTCTCGCAAACACGAAGTACGACGTCTATTATACCGGCACGGCAGCCCACGCAGGCGGCTTCCCGGAGCGCGGACAGAATGCGCTCCTCGCGGCAGCCCAGGCGAGCCTCGGACTCTACGCGATCCCGCGCCACTCCGCCGGCATTACCCGCGTGAACGTCGGGACGCTCCACGCAGGCACGGGGCGCAACGTCATCCCGGACCGTGCGAAGATGGAGATCGAGGTGCGCGGCGAGACGACCGAGATCAATGAATACATGATGCAGCAGGCGGAGCAGATCTGTCAGGGTGCCGCCACGATGCATGGCTGCCGCTGCGAGATGAAGATCGAAGGCCGCGGCGAGTCACAGAACAGCGACGAAGCGCTCTGGCAGCGCATCGCGACGCTCGTGCGGACGGAACTCCCGCAGTACCGCGTGAGCTCCACCCCGAACGCGCAGAACTGGGGCTCCGAAGACATCTCCCTGATGATGAACCGCGTCCAGAGCCACGGCGGCCAGGCGACCTACATGCGCACCATGACCGACATGGCGAGCGAGCAGCACACCGTCCGCTTCGATTTCGACGAGCAGGTGCTCGCGCGCGGCATCACCCTGTTCAGCGCGATCGTCTACGACCTCGCCGGTCGTGCGTGACGCCGAGGCATCTGCCTGCGGCCAATGCCTCGGCCGCTCATCCGATGGCGGGCCGAATCGAGTTCGACCGGCGGAAGTGCGATGAAAGATTTCCGGAATTCCGGGCATCCGTCACTGGTGAAAGAGATGAATGCGAAAAAGGAAAGGCTTCTTACGATATGAAAACACTGATTAAAAATGTGACCATCCTGACGATGGATGACGCCGACCGCGTGCTTCACGACGGCTGGCTCCTCATCGACGGCGAGAAGATCGCCGCGCTCGGTGAAGAAGAACAGAAGCAGACGGAGACCTCGCTCGACGATCGTACGGTAGCTTCAGCACAGACAAACGCCGCTGCCCAGCCGATCGAGAACCTGCAGCAGGCGGAAGCGGTGGCGGACGAGGTGATCGACGGGGCGGGCGGCATCCTGCTGCCGGGCTTCGTAAACACGCACTGCCATGTGTCGATGGTGCCGTTTCGTTCGATGGGCGACGACTGCCCGGACCGACTGCGCCGCTTCCTGTTCCCGCTGGAGCTCGAGGCGATGACACCGGAACTCGTCTACTGGGGCGCGCTCTACGGCATCGCGGAGATGTTCCTCTCAGGCACTACGACCTTCCTCGATATGTACTACTTCGAGGATCGCGTTGCGGAGGCCTGCGAGCAGGCCGGCATCCGCGGCTACCTCGGTGAGACCCTGATCGGACAGAAAACCTGCGACAGCCCGGACGAAGCGTATGGTGGCTTCGCCTATCAGAAGGACTTCTTCGCGGAGTATCACGGGGCGCGGCATCCACGCATCCACCCGATCATCGCGCCGCATGGCACGACGACCCTGTCACCGGAGAAGCTTCGCGAGGCGCATGAGCTTGCGGTGAAGTACGACACGATCTTCACCCTGCATGCCTCCGAGATGGACTACGAAATGGAGCATTTCCGCGCGATGGGCATGACCCCGACCGCCTTCCTCGATTCGATCGGCGCGTTGGACGAGCATACGCTCGCGGCGCACTGCATCCACATGACCGAAGAGGACCTGCAGCTTATGAAGCGCCGCGGCGCCGGCATCGCCCACTGCATCTGCAGCAACACGAAGGCCGGCAAGGGGGTGGCCCCGATGGAGCGGGCACGTCAGCTCGGCGTCGGCTTCGGCCTCGGCACGGACGGCCCGTCCTCCGGTAACACGCTGTCGATGTTTGACCAGATGCGGATGCTCCCGAATGCCCAGAAGACGGCGAACCATGATCGCTCGCTCTTCCCGGCCCGGACCATCGTCCGCGCGGCGACCCGCGGTGGTGCCGAAGTACTGCATGGCACGGACTACGGTTACCTCGCCCCGGGGATGGCCGCCGACCTCACGCTCGTTTCGACCGAGGCTGCCCATATGTTCCCGGTGTACAACCCGTTCTCAGCATTGGCCTACGCCGCGAACGCGGCCGACGTCGACACGGTGTTCGCAAACGGTCGGATGGTCGTTCGCCACGGAGAGCTCACGACGCTCGACCTCGCGGAGATCCGCGCACAGCTCGTGGAAAAAATGAAGCCGTTTATGGCCGCCGCGGAGAAGTACAGCGATATTATTTGATAATGTACAAAAATAGGTTTGAATCCGCGCGCTACCTATGTTATAAATAACGTTGTTTTAAAGTACTCCGTTTACTTATTTACAAATCTTTTGCTTCGAGTTTACGAACATCGCCGGATCGAGGGCTGGCGCGGCTGATCGAAGAGGGCTGATGCATCACCGAAGCGAAAGAGGAAACCCGCGGCCTTTGCGAGGAGGTCGTCGACTGGAGGGTAATCGTGCAACTTTTCAAGAAGAATATCTGGTTTTTCATGATCCTGCCGGGCGTGCTGTTCCTGGTGGTGTTCATGCTCATCCCGCTGTGTTCACTGCTGCTCACTACAGTATTTCCAGACCAGGGGGATTTCTCTATGTCCGCCTACGCGACGGTACTTCAGAGCACCTACTTCCAGCAGGTGTTCCTCCGCAGCCTGAAGCTGAGTATCCTGAGCACCATCCTGTGTGCGCTGCTCGGCTATCCGGCGGCTTACTACATCGCGAAATTCGCGAAGAACAAGGGCATGCTGATGGCTTTCGCCGTCTTCCCGATGTTCACGAGCCCGGTCATCCGCTCCTTCAGCTGGATGGTCATCCTCGGAAAGAAGGGCATCGTCAACCGGTTCCTGGTGGCGATCGGACTCTTCGCGAAGCCGCAGGGCCTTCTCTATAACGAATTTTCCATCACCATCGGTTTCATACAGCTCTTCCTCCCGCTCATGATCCTGTCGCTGATCGGCGTGATCGAGAGCATCCCGGAGGACCTGACGCTCGCCGCCGAAAGCCTCGGCTCCACGAAGCTCGGCAGCTTCCTGCGCGTCACCCTGCCGCTGAGCGTATCCGGTCTCGTCACTGGCTCCGTGCTCGTGTTCACCGGCTGCATCACCGCGTACACCACGCCGCAACTCCTCGGTGGCACCGACACCCGTGTGCTCTCGACCATGATCTATCAGTATGCGATGAGTCTCGGTGACTGGGTCAATGCTTCCGTCGTTGCGGTCGTCATGATCGTCGTCACGATGATCGTCTCCACGATCGTGAATGGTGTGAGCCGCAAGGTGAACCCGCTCGCCTGATGAAGAAAAAACTTCGGCACCGGCGAAGTCCGGGCGTCCGAGCCATCTGATGAAGGTCGCCTGCATTGGCATAAGAAAAGGTCGATGCAGCCACTCGTTTCCTGAAGGAGGAAATACCGTGTCATTACTTGAGTTAAGAAATATCACCGCAGGATATGGAAAGAACATCATTCTGAAGAACCTGAACCTGAACGTCGAGAAGGGCGAGCTGGTCAGCCTCCTCGGCTCCAGCGGCTGTGGTAAAACCACGACGCTCCGCCTGATCGGCGGCTTCTCTGAGCCGATGCAGGGCGACATCCTTTTCAACGGAAAGGACTACACCCATGTGCCGCTGCATAAGCGGAACTTCGGTTTCGTGTTCCAGAGCTATGCGCTGTTCCCGCACATGAACATCTTCGAGAACGTCGCGTTCGGTCTGCGTCGCCGCAATCTGCCGGAGGCAGAGATCCAGGAGCGCGTGATGAAGATGCTCCACACGGTCGACCTCGACGGCTTCGAGAAGCGCCTGCCGAAGGAGATGTCCGGCGGACAGCGTCAGCGTGTAGCCCTCGCCCGTGCGATGGTTATCGAGCCGGATCTCATGCTCTTCGACGAGCCGCTCAGTAACCTCGACGCGAAGCTCCGTGTGCAGATGCGTGTTGAGATCCGTAAGCTGCAGCAGGAGCTCGGCTTCACCGCGATCTACGTCACCCATGACCAGGAGGAGTGCTTCGCGATCAGTGATAAGGTCGCGATCATGAACCACGGCGTGATCGAGCAGCTGGATCGCCCGGAGGAGATCTACACTCACCCGAAGACCGAGTTCATCGCGCACTTCGTCGGCTTCGAGAACTTCATCGATCTCAAGCACAGTGAGGGCACGCGCTGGACAGCGGCCGACGGCAGCGTTCTCGAGATCGCACATCCGAAGGAGGGCCGTGACACGACCCGCGCCTGCATCCGTCCGGATGACATCCTCGTTGCGGCCGCGGGAGAGGATGTCGCCAATGCTGTCTCCGGTAAGGTTGGTGTGCGTACCTATCTCGGCAAGCGCATGCAGTATAACGTGGAGACCGCCCTCGGCGAGCTCATCGTCAACACCTCGAACGACCGTCTCTTCGACGTGGGAGAGAACATCACGCTTTCCCTCGACGCGCATAAGATCGTTATGGTATAAATTCGTCGTTCGGCGCTACGTATAAGGCGCTTGATATATCATCATCTAGTGGAGGAAATTATGAGAAAGACATTATCCCTTGTGCTTGCAGCTGCTATGCTGAGCACCACCATCGCTGCGTGCGGTTCATCGAACAACACCGCTACAACCACCGCTGCCGCTGCTGAGACTACAGCCGCTGCTGAGACTTCAGCTGCTGAGACCACCGCTGCTGCGGGAGAGACTGCAGACGCGTCTGCTGCCCAGGACTTCGCCGGCCAGACCCTGACCATCTCGACCTTCTCGTTCAACGCAGAGCTTCTTCAGAAGAACATTTATGATCCGTTCATGGAGCAGACCGGCGCGAAGCTCGTCGTAGAGACCGGTAAGAACGCAGAGCGTGTAACGAAGATCGAGGAGTCTCCGGAGAACTACGATGTGGTCGTCATCAGCGATTCCTTCGCAGCACAGCTTGGAAATGACGGTATCCTCGGGAACATCGATCGTTCGAAGATCGCGAACCTCGATTCCATCTATGATGCCGCGAAGGCACCGATGGGCGAGGAGTACGGCCCGGCGTACACCTTCAACCGTCTCGGTATCGTCTATGATCCGTCAATGATCGACGTAGAGATCAAGAGCTTCGCAGACCTCTGGAATCCGGAGCTGAAGGACTGCATCGCTGTTCCGGATATCACCACCACCTCCGGTGTGCTGTTCTACTATGCAACCGCAGCTGCCTTCGGTCTGACCCCGGGTCAGGACGATGACGCCATCTTCGCAAAGCTCGAGGAGCTGAAGCCAAATGTCGTAAAGACCTGGACTTCTGCCAACGACACCATCACCATGCTGAACCAGGGTGAGGCTTCCGTTGCGGCCCTCCTCGACTACAGCTACACCACTGCGAAGCAGGCAAACCCGGACTATGTATGGGTAAGTCCGAGCGAGGGTAACTTCGCCTGCTTCAACATGCTGAACATCACGAAGGACTGCAAGAACAAGGAGCTCGCGGAGGCGTTCATCAACTTCTACCTTTCCAAGGACGTACAGCTGGCCGATGCACTCGACGGTGTCGACGCTCCGGTAAATACCGAGGTTGAGCTCACCGAGGAGCAGGCTGCAAACTTCACCTATGGCCAGGAGATGGTCGACAGCCTGGTTCTTCCGGACTGGTCCCTCATCACGGAGAAGAAGGCGGACTGGATCAACCGCTGGAACGAGCTGTTCTCAGTTCAGTAATAATAAATTGGAGATGAAGAAATGAAAAAGAACAAAGCCCTGCTGCTGATCACCATCCTGGTATACGTCTTTCTGATCGGACCGCTCCTGATTATCATGGCGGCCTCCTTCAGTGACACGAATTATCTGACGTTCCCGGGCCATGGATTCACACTGAAGTGGTATGCACAGGTGCTGACGATGAAATCCTTCATCTCCGCAGCACAGACCTCGGTGATCGTCGCGATCGTGTCGACCCTGCTCGCCCTGGTACTCGGACTGCCGGCGGCCTATGCGCTGAACCGCTATTCGTTCCGCGGCAAGGAAGCCATCAAGACCGTCTTCCTGTCACCGGTGCTGGTTCCGGTCGTCGTACTCGGTTTCGTCATGCTCCGTTATGTTGTCAATGTGCTGAAGCTTCCAGTGATGCCGAGTCTTCTGATCGGCCACACCCTGCTCGGTATTCCATACGTCATGCGTGTGGTGACCGCGAGCCTCGCGAACTTCGACTTCGCGATCGAGGAAGCAGCCGGCAGTCTGGGTGCGACGAAGGTGTATTCCTTCTTCCATATCATCCTGCCAAACATCAAATCCGCCATCGCGTCGGCCTCGATCATGGCGATGATCAACTCCTTTAACAATGTATCGCTGTCGGCCTTCCTGACCGGCCCGGGCGTCAATGTACTCCCGATCGAGATGATGAGCTACGTAGAGTATCACTTCGACCCGACCATCGCCGCCCTCGCGACCCTCATGATGGTCATCACCCTCGGCATCATGCTCCTGATCGAGAAGACCCTCGGACTGAAGTCGGTGGTGTAAGCATCGAAAACTGAACAAGAATCGGAAATGGGTGGTGATCACATGATCATCACCCATTTGCTTTCGGCGGGATAGTAGACCAAGCGGAAGCTCTGCTCCAGGCCGCCGAGGACGGCGGTGCAGCTGAAATCCCGGCTGGGGATACCTGCGTAGTGCTTCTCCTCGGAGGACTTCACATGGATGTTCTGGATGTAATGGATCTCGCCGTCGTCTCCTTCGAACTTGAAGGAAAGCGGGATGATCGTACCGGAGCTGGTGAACCAGCTCTTGACGGCGATGGGGTATGGGCGACCCTTACGGGTGCCGCTGTCGATGTGCGGGAGCACATCACTGATGGCAGTGAAACCGGTCATAATATTGTTTCCTTATTGTAGTCCACCGTTCGCCGCTCGCGGGAGATACCGCCGTTCATGTGGTCGATGGCGTACGGATCCGCGCAGCCGGGGGCGGAAACGAAGCGGGCGCGCTTGATCGCGTCGTTTCCATAGCGGGTACGGATTTCATCGACGGCGCACTCGGCCTGGCGCAGCTTCCCATAGTCGTAGCGGTCGAAGAGGTCCACCTGTCGGCCGACGGCGTGGCTCACCTTACTGGTGTGGATGCCCAGGTGGCGGATCGGGTAACCGGTCCACAGCTCATCGAAGCAGCGACATGCGGCATCGTAGATTTCCAGCGTCAGGTCCGTCGGTGAGCGGAGCTGCTTCTGATGCCCGTAGAAGCGAAGCTCGCTGTCGCGAATGCTGATATCCACACAGCTGACACGAACCTCATCGGCGCGGATGCGCTGGGAAACCGTCTCTGCGAGGGAGAGAAGATGCCAGTAGGCCTCCTGTCGGTCCGTCACGTCATGGATGGTCGTGCAGGAGTTTCCATAGCCCTTCGGCGGGGCCTCCATGAGCTGTGGGATGACCGGACTGTCGTCGATGCCGCAGGCGAACTGCCGTACCAGAAGTCCATGCGACTTCATGCGGTGATAGAGTATGTCCGGGTCGAACTGCGCGAGCGCACCGATGGTATGGATGCCCAGGCGATGCAGCTTCGGGGCCGTCGCGTAGCCGACATAGAAGAGCTCCTCCACGGGGAGCGGCCACATCTTATGCTCGATTTCAGACGGCCAGAGGGTATGCACCTGATCCGGCTTCTGGAAGTCGGAGGCCATCTTCGCAAGCAGTTTGTTACTCGAGATGCCGATGTTCACCGTGAAGCCGAGCTCCTCTCGGATCCGCTCCTTCAGCTGCCAGGCCAGCAGTACCGCTCGATGCTCGACCTCGCTCTGCCAGGTGGCATCGATCTCCGCCGGCAGAAGAATCGCATCGAAGGTACGGATGCGGTCTTCGAGCGTGTTTGTGGAGCCTGTCGCCCGCTGCCTGTCGGATGGAGTGGATGAAGGGACGAGTACGGTATGGTCGGTAGAGGCATCGACCGGGGACGGCCCTGGTGCAGTATGGCGGAGCAGCAGTGCGCGGTCCTGAAGCCAGGGCGTGCCCGTCATGTCGAGGAAGGCCTCGTCGATGCTGTACTTCTCGATGATGTCTGTGTACTCCTCGAGAATCTCGATCATCGCCCGGCTCGCGTGGCTGTAGAGCGTGTAGTTCGGCGGGACGATGACGAGCTCCGGGCACTTCCGCCGCGCGTCCACGATGGGCTCGCCGGTCTTAATATGATATTTCTTCGCCGGAATCGACTTCGTGAGGATGATCCCGTGGCGCTTACTCTGGTCGCCGCCCACCGCACTCGGAATCGTGCGGAGATCGAGCGTGCCGCCGAGATGGTGGATCCGATAGCACGCCTCCCAGCTGAGAAACGCAGAATTCACATCGATATGAAAGATAATCCGTTCCATAATCCTACCTCTTAACGCGAAACACTTGACAAACATCTGTTCTATTTATTATGATAGCCGTGAACGGAACGGATGTCAATCATAAAAGCGAGCAGATGTTCTAATTAATTTTTATAACAGCGCCCGGCGCAGGGCGGGAAAATAGAGGGAGCGAAATGGAACAGGAGAATCGGAGAGAGCACGGGCGGAGCCGTCGGAAACAGGAAGAACAGATGGAAAGAGGAAGCGGAACGAAGCGCTGGGTCGGGCTGTGGAGTGTCCTTCTGCTCGGCATCATCGTGGCGCTGGGCGTGATGATGCTCCGTCCGGAGAGTGAAAAGCGTGTGCCATCAGATGGCTGTAATATAGGAGAAAATCGGACGGCTTCCAGTGAAACCACGGGTATGAATGAAGAAGCCGGTGCAGATGAGGCCGACTCGACAGGAAAGGAAATGGATGGGTTCGTTTCCGAATCCGATGAAAGTGAGAGCGGAGCGGACGACACCACGATCATGATCGAAAATCCGATGGAGGCAGATGCGGCCGGGAGCGCTGGGGCTTTGGGGGATGCCGAAACAGAGGGGACGGAAGCTGTGAAGGGAGCGACGCGCCTTCTGTTTGCGGGCGATGTGTATCTCAGCGACCACGTGCTGGAAGCGTATGACGCCGCCGGCGGCATCGACGGTGTCCTGTCACAGGACTACCAGGCGGAGATTCAGGCGGCGGATTTTTTCATGACGAATGAAGAGTTCCCGTTCAGTACGCGTGGAACGCCGGCACCGGACAAGCAGTTCACCTTTCGTGTGCACACGGAGAAGGTGAAGCTGATGCAGGAGATGGGGATCGACCTCGTCACGCTCGCAAACAATCATGCGCTTGACTATGGGCGTGACGCGATGCTCGATACGATCGATACGCTGGACCATGCAGGGATCCGTCACGTGGGTGCCGGAAAGAACCTTGCGGAGGCACGGAAGCCGGACGTCGTCGAGCTGAACGGGCGGACGTTTGCATTTATCGGCGCGACGCGTGTATATCCGGAGGCGGACTGGGCGACGGGCGCGGATTCTGCCGGCATGTTTTCAGCCTATGATGGCGGTGCACAGCTCGCGGAGGAAGTGAAGGCGGCGAAGCAGCAGGCGGACTATGTCATCGCCTATGTGCATTGGGGCATCGAGCGGGAGGAGACACCGAACGAGGTGCAGAAGAGCATCGCGCATCGACTCGTGGATGCGGGTGCAGATCTGGTGGTCGGCGCACATCCGCACGTTCTGCAGGGCATCGAATACTACCAGGGCGTGCCGATCGCGTACTCGCTCGGAAACTTCGTGTTCGGCAGCTCGATTCCGAGCACCGCACTGCTGCAGGCAGATGTCGATGACGAGGGCATCCGGCTTCGCTTGATACCAGGTACTTCTGCCGCCGGCTATACGCGGAAGCTGGACGATACGGAGAAGATCGCCGCCTTTTATGAAAAGATGAGCGGTCTCAGCAGCGGCGTAAAGATCGACGCGGATGGATATGTCAGTGCGTCGTGAGATGAATGAATAAATATTATCTATATCTGCCATGCCAAATATGTTATGATGAACGGAGTCTGGTGAACATACAGCCGATTCCGAAGCGCGGGATGATGTGCTGAACCGGATATGGACAGATGGTGTAGAGCAGGGAGGACTGGATATGCTGATGAAACGAACACCGATGCGGGATTATATGCTGATTGCGCTGGGCGCGCTGCTGATGGCGATTGGCAGTAAAAATATCTATGATCCGAATCAGCTGGTCGTCGGTGGTGTGACGGGTCTCGGCATCATCCTGCGGAGCTGGATCGGGATGCCGCTGTGGCTCAGTAATACTCTGCTCAACATCCCGCTGTTTCTTGCGGCGTGGAAGTTTCTCGGCGTGAAGTTTATCGGCAGGACCCTGTATGGTGCGGCGATGCTGTCCTTTTTCCTCTGGCTACTGCCTAGTGTCAGTCTGATTCCAGATGGTGAGCTGCTGCTGGCAGCTGTATTCGGCGGTATCCTTTCGGGGCTCGGCTTCGGTCTGATCCTTATCGGACAGGCGACGACCGGCGGTACAGATATCCTGGCAGCGCTCCTGCATATTCCGTTTCCGCAGTACAGCATCCCGCAGATTCTCCAGGTCATCGACTGGGTGATTGTCGCTATCGGTGTCGGTGCGTTCGGTGGTATCCATGCGCTGTATGCAATCATCTCTGTCTATGTCGTGACGAAGGTGTCGAACGGCCTGATGGAAGGCATGCATTACGCGAAGGCGGTCTGGATCATCACGTCGGAGCCGACGCAGATTTCGGATGCTATCCTGCAGAAGCTGGACCGTGGTGTCACTGGTGTGCATGCGATCGGTATGTACTCCGGTAAGGAAACGACGATGCTTTACAGCATCATGTCGAACCGCGAGATCACGTACCTGAAGGACCTCGTACATGAAATCGATCCGAACGCCTTCGTGATCCTCTCGGATGTCCGCGAGGTCATGGGAGAGGGCTTCTCCCGCGAGAAGCCGATACCGAAATCCGGGTCCCCTGCTATCTGAACGCTTACCACTGGGTGTTACCGTTCAGACAGGGCTGCTGTCTGCCGAGCCACGAGTGAACAGTAACCGCTGGGGCGCCGGTGTTTGTGAACTGTGAGAATTCCGCTTTACATTTGGCGGTCGACGTGCTATATTGTAATGGCGTTTTGAGACGCATGCTACTGTAGCACAGTCGGTAGTGCATCTGATTCGTAATCAGAAGGTCACCGGTTCGAATCCGGTCAGTAGCTCGATATTCTCTTGTGACAGCAGTGTCAATCTGAACTAGAGTGACTACCGTTAAATCGTAAAGCGAATATTACCGAAGACAGAGTCCTGGTTTCAGATGCGAGAAACCAGGACTTTTTTTGTAACACAGCTGACGGACGCGTCGGCGTTACTGCGCAAACGTTGTTCAGTCAAGGCTGCCCTCAGGGGCGTCTATGCAAAGGAGATTCCAGTGAAAAAAATAATAAGTGCAGCCATAGCGACCGCGGCTCTGACCATCACAGCGACGGTGACAGCATTGGCCGGAAGCTGGGGACAGCAGAACGGTTCGTGGGTGTATCTGAACGACGCCGGACAGCTTCAGACGGGCTGGGCGTGGATCGATGGCAACCAGGACGGCATCGCCGAGTCGTATTATTTTGATCTGAATGGATGCTTAGCGACCGGTACGACGACACCGGATGGCTATACCGTGAATTCGGATGGCGCCTGGGTACAGGATGGAAGCGTGCAGACGAAGGTGATTCCTCTTTCGAATCCGAATGCGCTGGGCCGTCTCGGTACGGTAGCCGTCAGCTCGTCGATGTCGAGCGACAGCTTCCTGGTCGCAGGCAGTGCATACGAGAATGGCAAGAATTATATGCATTCACAGGAATCACTGCAGCAGGTCACCGGCCGTAAGGATATCGTAAACTTCGCGCGGCAGTATGTCGGTGCAGGCAAGCTCCGCTATGGTGCTGGTACGAATCTGAACGGTGGGCCGGTTGACTGCTCTGGTTTCGTGCTCGCCGTCTTCCGTCAGTTTGGCATTTCGCTTCCGAGAACCTCCGCCGAGCAGTGTGCAGCTGCTCCGCGTTGTGTTTCCGAGGCAGAGATGCTTCCGGGCGATCTGATTTTCTATGGTAACGGTGGTCGCGTGAATCATGTCGCCATCTATACCGGTGAGAATTCCATCGTCCATGCGACGAACAGCTCCCGCGGCTGGGCCTTCGAGGACAGCGGCTCTTCTGCGATACACTACGCACCGATCATCGCCATCGGGCGGTACTGGTGATATAATCCTGCGCGCGGTATGAATGTACTGCCGGGATGTTCATGCAGTTATGGTCTGGAAACTTCGCGCATGACGCCTGCGGATTATCCCGGTTTGACGGATCGTGTCAGGGTGTGTTGTAGAAGCGAAAATCCGGCGCGCGGTGAACCCGTAAAGGTCGACAGCATTGGCGGAAGCACATGGAGGTGCACATGTTTTTCTTCTTCGGAATCATGAATGATCAGAAGAATCTCGATTTTCATCAGCCGATGACCTGCGATGTGTGCGGGCGCATGGGGCAGTACCAGGTGTTTGTGACGTATATGGTGCTGTCGATTTTCTTCATTCCGATTTTTAAGTGGGGGCGTACGTACTATGTGCGCACGAGCTGCTGCGGCTCGCTGTATCAGCTTCGTCCGGAGGTCGGTCGCGCGATCGAGCGTGGAGAGAACGTTGCGATACAGCAGACGGATCTCTACCTCGAGCAGCGTGGGCAGGCCGGCGGGCAGAATCGCTCGGCTGGTCAGCGTGAGCAGGACGATGCTGGTGTGTGGCAGTCGCATGGTGCGGATCAGACGTACTGGCAGGCCGGCGCGGCGTGTGGGCAGAATACGGCCGGGGCTTCAGCAGGAAGTACGCAGCAGCGGCTCCTCGAGCAGCAGGGCAAGTGGACGAAGGTCTGCTACAATTGCGGCTACACCACGACGGAAGACTTCGAGTACTGCCCGAAGTGCGGGAAGAAGTTCGAGTATACAGAACAGAAGTGATATCGTGGGTCGAAGCTCGAGTTTAAGGATAGGAGAGAACATCATGAGTAAAGTGGTTCTGGCCATCGTCTTTATCATCATCTGCCTGAGTGTCATGATCGGCATCCCGGTGTATCTGTACAGGAAATATAAGAAGCTGCAGAAGAAGTGAAGTATGCGACGAGCGGTCCAGCTAGCCGCCATCCGGGTTGAAATTTCCGGGTCGTCGCACAGCCAAAACCACATGACAGGGGGACACAATTATGTTAAACGCAGTAGGCCGGGACATCCCGGACGAGATTCTGAAGCGCTATGGGAAAGAGCCGTTCCGGGGCAGCAGCTACCGGGATGACAAACCATATACGAAGGCGGCGCCGACGGTGCGCGGCATGGTCGACCCGCGGAGGAGCAAGATGGTCAGCAGTATCCGCGAGGCACTCGAGAAGTGCGGCGCGCGGGACGGCATGGTCTTTTCCTTCCATCATCACTTCCGCGATGGTGACCACATCGTCAATATGGTGCTCGAGGCCGCACAGGAGATGGGCCTCCGTGACCTCACGATCTGCGCGTCGTCGCTCGGCAAGTCACACAGCCGCGTCGCACAGATGATCGAAGAGGGCACCGTCATCGGCATCCAGACCTCCGGCATCCGTGACCGTATCGGCGAGGATGTATCCTTCGGCCGGCTCGCGACGCCGGCGATCATCCGAAGCCACGGCGGCCGCGTGCGCGCCATCGAAGAAGGGGACGTCCACATTGACATCGCATTTATCGGTGCGCCGACTGCGGACGAGTATGGCAACCTCCGCGGCGTCGGCGGCAAGAGTGACTGCGGCGTGCTGTCCTACAGTGTCGTGGATTCCCGCTACGCCGACCACGTCGTCGCCATCACCGACACCATGGTGCCGTTCCCGAACTTCCCGCCATCCATCCCGATGGTCGACGTCGATTATGTCTGCGTCGTCGACGAAATCGGCGACCCGGCGAAGATCGCGAGCAACGTCATCCGCATGACCCAGGACGTCCGCGAGCTGAAGATGGCTGAAGACTGCGCACGCGTCATGGCCGCGACCCCGTACTTCCGCGACGGATTTTCCTTCCAGACCGGTGGCGGCGGCGCATCCCTCGCCGCGACCCGCTTCCTCGAGCCGTTCCTCGCCGAGCGCCAGATCCATATGAGCTTCGCCATCGGCGGCATCACGAAGCCACTCGTCGACCTCCTGCATAAGGGCTACATCCGCACGATCGTCGATGCTCAATGCTTCGATCAGACGGCCATCCAGTCGATCCGAGAGGACCCGCAGCACTACGAGATCTCGACCTCCGAGTACGCGAACCCGCTGAATAAGGGAGCCTTCGTCAACAAGCTCGACTTCGTCATCCTCGGCGCGCTCGAGATCGACACCGACTTCAACGTGAACGTCACCACCGGTTCCGACGGCGTGCTCCGCGGCGCCCCGGGCGGACACCCGGACACGGCAGCCGGATGCCAATGCTCCATCATCGTGGCACCCCTGATCCGTGGTCGTATCCCGACCGTCGTCGATCGCGTCGTGACCTGCGTGACCCCGGGTGAGAACATCGACGTCCTCGTCACCGACTACGGCATCGCCGTGAACCCGCGCCGGAAGGATCTCCTCCAGTGGCTCCGGGATGCGAAGCTCCCGCTCATCACCATCGAAGAGCTGCGTGACATCGCATACAGCATCGTCGGCCGCCCGGACCCGATCGAGTTCCACGACGAGGTCGTCGGCATCATCGAGGCCCGTGACGGCAGCATCATCGATGTCGTGCGCCGCGTCGAACCGCAGAAGCCGTTGCACTGGATTGTGTAAGTTTGCCGGCCACCAGCTCCTCTGGAGCGAGCATCGCATTGCGATGCAATAAAAGAGTAGAAAAGCAGCTCCGCGAGGGCTGCTTTTTATGTTGGGCTCTAGACCAGCTTGGCTGCTGTAGGATGCCTGCCGGTTATGCCGCTGTGCACTGCACGTTATATAAGCAGGCGTCGAAAAACGTCTGGTTATACTTGACTAATTAGCAAACATCACCCGAAATGCCGTAAAAAATCTGTAAAAATTGTGTATAGACCATATAAAATCCCTGTTTTTTCTTCTGAATACATGCGGTATAATGAAACAAACTGGGCTTTATACAGCGGCGTGTTTTTGTACTGCACACGTTAAAAAATAACGAAACGGACGCCAGAAACGTTCCTGCTGTAAAGATGGGAGAGCACCTCATGCGACGATCATGCCGGCATATCTCGCCGGTCAGGGCATCGGTATATTTATGAGCACCTCATGCGACGACCATGCCGGCCACGATCTGCCACATGTATTACGATCGCGGCGACGGCCGGCCAGGAAATCCGCCTGGACTGGTTGTGAAACCAGAAGCAGCGCCGCCCGGTATTACATAAAGCAAGACTGAACCGAACATCCTGTGGCGATGACGCCACGAATATTAAGGGAGAAACCATGCTGACAATACTAGTGAGTCTTTTGGGAGGCCTCGGCCTGTTTATCGCAGGTATGTACATGATGAGCCACGGTATCGAGAAGGTCGCCGGCGCGAAGCTGCGCAGTATCCTCGAAACCTGCACACACAACCGCCTGACCGGCCTTCTGGTCGGACTGTTCTTCACCGCCGTGATCCAGTCCTCCAGCACCGCCACCGTCATGGCCGTCACCTTCGTAAACTCTGGCCTCATGGCGCTGAACAACGCCTGCGGCATCATCCTGGGCGCGAACATCGGTACCACCGTCACCGCGCTTCTCGTCGCCTTCCGCCTCTCCGCGATCGCACCGATCTTCGTGTTCGCGGGTGCCGTGATGATGAACTTCATCCCGAACCAGGTGGTGAAAAAATCCGGCGAAATCGTGATGGGCTTCGGCCTCCTCTTCGTCGGCATCTCCACGATGTCGGCGGCGATGGGCACACTCCGTGACATCCCGGAAGTCATCCACTTCCTGTCCTCGTTCACGAACCCGATCCTCGGCGTGCTGATGGGCTTCGTCATCACCTCGATCGTGCAGTCCTCGTCCGTCACCGTCTCGATCCTCGTCGTCATGGGCGCACAGGGCCTCGTCGACCTCCAGATCTGCATGTTCATCATCCTGGGCTGCAACATCGGCGCATGCTCGAGCGCGATCCTCACCGCGATCCCGTGCAAGAAGGACGCGAAGCGTGCCGCCCTCATCCATCTGCTGTTTAATGTCTTCGGCACCATACTGATGTTTGTCCTGCTGCTGTTATTCGCGCCGCAGATCGAGATGATCATCCGGACGATCGCCGGTACCGGTGACGACGCCGGCTCCCTCGGCAGAAGCATTGCCTTCGCACACTTCCTCTTCAAGGTGTTCCAGGTGATCGTGTTCTACCCGTTCATGGACCAGATCATCCGCCTCACCTACGTGCTCGTGAAGGGCGAGGACGAGGTGCAGAAGGATGGCGCGTACGAGCTCCAGTACATCAACCTCAGCAAGCTCCCGAACCCGGCCGTCGCGATCTACATGGCGCAGCAGGAGATGGAGCGCATGGCCCGTATGGCCTTCGAAAACCTGAACGGCGCAGTTCAATGTCTCCTGCGCGATGACGCAGATGGCCTCGCGAAGATCTACGAAAACGAGCATTATATCGACTGGCTCTCCGAGCAGATCAGCACCTACCTCACGCGTATCAACCAGAACGCGATCCCGCTCCGTGACGCCGACCTCATCGCCGGATACTTCCATGTGAACTCCGACATCGAGCGTATCGGCGACCACGCAGAGGACATCGCGGACATCCTGAAGGATTTCAAGCTGAAGAACGTACAGCTGAGCACCGAAGGGAAGGAGGATATCAGGGGCATGCTCGACGTCGTCAACAAGCTCATGAAGGACTCCCTCGACATCTTCGCCACCGGCGATATGACCCACCTCGAAGAGGTGCGTGTCCTCGAGGATCGGACTGACGAACTCGAGACCAGCCTCCAGGATCGCCACATCCAGCGCCTCAGCGCCGGCAAGTGCTCCGGCGAAGCCAGCGTCTCCTTCTCGGACCTCGTATCCGGCCTCGAGCGCGTCGGCGACCACGCCATCAACATCGCCTTCTCACTCTACGAAGCAAAATCACACACCCAGCCAGGCACCGCGAAAATCGCGAAACCGTAAAAGCGAGGGCAGTAAAAGAACAGGGGCTGTTGCACGACCGGATTGAAAAATCTGGTTGTACAGCAGCTTTTCTTTCGAATAAAGCATCGCGTGTCCAGCCGTTACTGTTCAGACAGGGTGATGTCTTCATCCTCGTTTGATTTTTTAGAGATGTCTATGCCGAGCGTCTCTTTTTGTTTGTTTGCCCACCCCATTCGACTGCCTTTATCTATTTACATATCGGTCCCGCCCCGTGCAAACAAACAAAAAAATCGACGATTTTTTCTTTGCGTGGGGATGCCGCGCTGGAATACTGCTCGATTTTCAGACGATCATCGAGCGCGGCCCGGAAATTTTCACTGGCGAACCGGGTGAAATAGATGAAGATGGATGGCACTATCCAATAACCAGTTGTTTTCGAAATCGTGGATATTTTTAACACCATCTATCATTTTTGTGTACGGAGCTAAACTATCTAAGATTTTCAAATAGGGCACTTATTGGATAGTTTTCTGCGAAATCAGGCATACGCATATAAGCGTACTATCGAATAATCCTCGCTTTTTAAAATAGTGGATATGTATTTCTGGCTTCAGAGAAGAGTTTCTTTTGGCTGATATCCAATAAACCTTCTTTTTTTAAATACTGGATACGCGAGCCCAGATTCCTCTTAGGAAATAAGGCTTTTCGTATCCAGTATTTTTGAAATCGCCTAAGAGTGGATAGTTTGCAGCCACCTGTCATGCTTACAGTCAAAAAACATATCCAGTATTTTCATCATCAAACCATATTGGATAGTAACGTTGACCAGGGGCTGCGAAGGGGCGACAATGGAATACTGTTCCTACGTTGCTGCCCCTCCGGCTCCTGCCTGAATCCGGTTGACGAGGGAACAGTAATGTTTGGTCAGTAATATGCGCGCGGATGCAACTATATTTAGTTGCATCCGCGCGCTTGAAAGTATATACTACTACCAGAGCCTATTTCTTTATATGAGCGCTACTTATTATATTGCCACATGGAGTATGCCTTATGGGACAGAAGGAAAAACTTATTCAACGATTGAAATCAAAACCGAAAGACTTCACTTTTGATGATGCCGAAACATTACTTAAGTATTTGGATTATGTTCGTTCGAATAAGGGTAAAACAAGCGGTTCGCGTGTTATGTTTATCAACGAGGAACATGGAAGTATTTTACTTCATAAGCCACATCCACAGAAAGAGCTGAAATCTTATCAAATCAAACAATTGATAGAAATATTAGAACAGGAGGAACTCATATGAATAATACAATTCAATATAAAGGATATGTCGGAAGTGTTGAATTTTCTGAAGAAGATGGTATTTTTTACGGTAAAGTTCTCGGCATCCGTTCATTGATTTCCTACGAGGGGGAAAATGCGAAAGAACTTTTAGATGATTTTCACGGTGCAGTGGATGATTATCTGGAGTCCTGTAAAGAGCTTGGGAAAGAGCCTGAGGTTGCCTTTAAAGGCAGTTTCAATATCCGCCTTTCCCCTGACCTCCATAAAAAAATATTTATTTACACCGCTGCACATCACATGACGATAAATAAGTATATCGAAAAAACGCTTGAAGATTCCCCAGCAGCTCAAGTTGTAATTTGAAATTTCTCGTATGACCAATACCATCCAGAATAACAGTAAAGTCTAGCTTATCAAGCATCAAAACAGGGATTGACCACAACGGTCAATCCCTGTTCCTTACTATACCATATTCGATTGTTTACAGGAACATGCTGAGCAGTGCGCCCATGCCGAGTCCCATGAAGTTTCCGACGGCGCCGCCGAGTACACCCATGAGTACGCCGATACCCGCGTAGGAGGTGTCATACGCAGTCGCGATGATCGGAGCGGTCGCGGTACCACCGATGCAGGCTACGGAAGCGGTCGAGCACATGCAGAGATCCCAGTGGAAGAGCTTCGACAGGAGGAACATGAGCACAACGTGTACAGCGATGATCGCGATACCATAGACAACCCACATCGGAGCTGCGAGGAGGTCGACGAGGGTCGAGGTCGACGCCAGCATGGAGATGACAGTGTAGAGGTATAAGCCGGAGAGCTCGGAAACGCCCGGGAGTTTACCGATCGGCGTCATCGCAGAGATCAGACCGAGAATCGTGACGAAGAGGGTCGTGCAGGTTCCCTTATCAAACATCGCGAGACCGACACTCTTAAAGAAGGCGCCCATCTGTGCACCGACGAACTGACCGAATACCGACACCATCAGGCTGATGCTGAGCAGGATGACGAGATCATTGGCAGTTGGATGCACATTCTTCTCACGCTTCACCTCTTCATTTGCAACTGCAGCGATCGCATCGAGCTTCGAGGTATCTGCCTTGGTTGCCTTGTTCCACTTCGGAGCGAACTTTACAGCGAAGAGGAGCAGCGCGATCCACATGGAGTAGCACGCAGTATCGAGTGCCAGCGCACAGGAGTAGGCACCACCGTCGACCGGAAGGGCATCCTGCATCGCCGCCATGTTCGCAGAACCGCCGACCCATGACGCATAGAGCGCAGCCGTCGCACCCCAGGTCTTCTCTGCGCCACCGAGGGCGTTCACGAAGAGTGGGTAGAGCGCGAAGAAACCGACGCCGAGTGTGACCGCACTGCCCATGAAGATGCAGATCATACGCGGTCCGAGCTTCGCGAGCTTACGGAAATCGCAACGCAGCAGCATGATGAAAATCATCGCATACAGAAGATTATTCTTGACTGCACCGTACGCCGCACGACATCCGTCGGAATCGTAGAAACCGATGGTGCAGAAGAACATGTTGATGATGTAGACCCACACGATCGCCGGAACGTAGTTGAAGATCTTCCACTTCGCGTACTTCTCCAACGCGAGGATGATGCCGGACAGCATCAGCAGGAAGGCGATGTAAGTAAAGCCGTTTTGAATTGCAAACATAAAGATACACTCCTTTTTATTTTTTACAGCGGTGAGCGATTCACCACTGCAGTTAACAAATTTTAAAGCTGACGCAGAATATGCTCCTTCACAGCGTCGAGCGGGCTCTCTTTCCACGCACCCTTCTCGGCTTCCGCCGCGAGCGCCATGATGACGCTTAAGTCCATGTGCGCGCCCTCGACGTAGCCGTCCGGCTCCGAGCTGTAGAAGTAGCCGTTCCAGGTCTCCTCCGACGCATCCCGGAAGCGCTCCGGCTCAAGATAGAGCATCTTCCGACGCTCCTCCGCGATGAACGCCTGCGCCGACAGTGGTGCGAGCCGCGCATACTCAGCGGCAGAGACATTGGAAAAAATGGAAGGAAGCGGGGCCACATCGATCCGCTCCTCGCCACGCACGATCCGGATACCGAGCGCCTCGAAATCCATGCGCTCCTCCGTGAACAGAAGCTTCAGCAGCACGCCGGTGTCCGTGTACGGATGCACCCGCTGATAATCGGTGTCGAAGATGAAGTTGCCGAGGGAGTAGAAGATGGCCTTGCCGTCGTCGAAGAGCTCATAATTCTCCGGGACATGCGGGTGATGCGCCACGACGACGTCCGCGCCGAGCGCGAGGTAGCGGAGATAGCGATCGCGCGTGTACGGACTCGGCAGACTCGTGAACTCCTCGCCGCCATGCGACACGACAACGCACCAGCGACAGCGCGCCTTGATCTCCGCGATGCGTCGCGCGATCAGCTCGAAATCATCCCAGCGGAAGGTCCCCGGCTCTGTCGCCGTGGCCGGAATACACTCCGCCTGGTATGCCACGCAGATCATGCCGATGCCGCCCGCCTCCTCGAGGTAGACCGGCTCCGACGCCTCCGTCTCATTCATGCCCGCACCCAGCGTCCGCGCCCCGATCGACGCCGCGCACTGCTTCGTGCTCCGCACACCCTCGACGCCCGCGTCCATCGTGTGGTTATTGCCAATGCTCCAGATATCTGCGTGCATGGCTTCGAGGACGCGCGTCGCCGCCGGATCCATACTGTGGAAGAAGACCCCGCGGGAGCCGTCATCCACCGCTTCGATCAGCGCACCCTCGACGTTCGCGACGGTGTGGTCCGCGCTGTGGAAAAACGCAAGCACCGGCTGCGCGAGCAGATTCGGATCCTCCCAGCGCTTATCCATGTACCGGTCGAAACCGATATCCCCGGTGAACACGATCGAAGTGGAAGATTTCGCCATAGAACCTCCTTATGCAAAAAAAGAAGCAGGAACGGAAGAGCAGCGCATCAATGCGCCATGGTCATGGGTTCTTACTTCTGCCAGGTTATCGAAATGCTATGTGGATATCTGAACACGGTTTATTAAAAATGGACAAAACCGGATAGACATCAAGTAGTATTTTAATGAAAATGAATACATCTGTCAATACACATAACGCTTAGGCATGGCATGGCAAGTACGGGAGGAAAATTGTGAAAAAAGATCGGTCGCACCGTTTGGTGCGACCGATCTCTGCATCAGCCGTTTGCGGCTTCACTTGTTTTGATTCTGTCGAGGATCGCGAGGCGTTCCTCCTCTGTAAGGACATGCTTGCCTTCGGAGGTTTCACGCGGGCTATCCGCTGGGATTTCGACCACGCCTGGGATCGTGCCGTGTGGTTTATCAGCTTCTGTGGTTGACTCGGCAGCAGTGGAGGAGGCAGCGGTGCCGGCTTCTGTAGAAGTAGCGCTCTCGCGGGTGTTTCCGTCGCTGGTATGAGCAGCAGAGGAAGCTTCGGTGCTTGCCTTCGTTTCCTTCTTACTGTCAGTGGTCTTCGTAGTGTCGGCTTCCTGCGCTTTTTCAGTGGCAGTGGATTCACCAGCCGTCTTTGCTTCACCCGTAGCTCCACCGGTCTGCGAAGCACCTGTAGCTCCACTGACCTGTCCGGTCGCGCCCGGCTTCTGTGTGCTGCCTGTACGTGCCGGCTTCTTCGCAGCCTTCGTGGTTTCCGGCGCGGTTTCCGCGGTGGTTTCAGCGATCCTTCCATCCTCGTCGAGTGGGAGACGCTTACCATTTTCGTCGGTCGGGCCGACGTAAGCGACGGTCTTGAAGTCATCGAGTGCAGCCGGGAGCTCGAGGTCACCGCCGAAGAGGATGCCCTGAAGGCCCGCGGCCTGCTCCTTCGTACCGAAGCTGATGATGAGATTACCATCACGGTCGGCGGAGAAGTGGTCGTTCACCGGCACCACCGAGCGGGTAGAAGAGCTGTACGGATTGTTCGCTGTGATGCGACCGAACGGCTTCGTGCCGTCACCGGTCGCGATGTAGAGATCGTTGTCACCGGAAGCCAGCATGTAATCGACACCGACGATGCCACGGAAGAAGTCGCCGGCCACATGCTCGCTGTGACGCACGATGCCATCATCCGCGCTGTTATCCGCCAGCCGCATCTGATTCTTCCCAAGTGCATAGGTGTAATCGTTCAGGCGGTTCAGCCCCGCGACCGGGATATAGTGGAACTCATCGAGGGCTTCCACCGCCGGATCCAGCAGCGGCACCTCGTCCGCAGTATAGCCCTGCGCGTTCGCGACCTTCTGATCGATGAACTTCTGCAGCGTATCGGCGAGGAAGCCCTGGCCAGCGTCGTTCAGGTACAGGCCCTCGACGGTGTATTTCTGTATCGCTGCCTGGGCCGCCTTTACCTGTCCATCTGCATCGTCAGCCTCTTCCGTAGCCGAAGCCACGGCCCCATCGGCCCCAGAGCCAGCGGCCATCGCGACGGCCTTCTGTGCAATCTCCGACGTCGTGGCGCCTTTTCCCGCGCCCTCCGGGTCCAGCATCTCCATGCCGACGTTCACGACATCCGCGTGGTACTGCTTTGAAATCGTGCGGAGCGTCTCCGTGTTCTCATCCGCGAAGCCGAGCTCCGGGCTCGTCAGGGCCTGGCTGGAGAGGAGAGAAATCACCGAGCACTGCCGGTACTTCTCGCGCAGCCCGCGGAGCACCGCCTCATACCAGGTCGGAAACTGCGACGGATCATCCGTCATCCCGAGGCTCACGATCGCGAGATCGTACTCATCCTTCCGAAACGCGTGGGACATCGTGTTGTTCCAGCCCTCCGCCGAGATCGTCCCGTCCTTCGCCACCTCCGCGCGGCCGTCCCCGACCATCTCCGCGAGCATCGCCGTCGCCGCGCCATCCGGCTGCTGACGAAGCGCCGCCCATGCCCCGAAGCCGCCATTCTGCTCAGACAGCGAAACATTCGTCAGCTCCACGGTCACACCGTACTTCATCGCCAGCGACGCCTTCAGCCGCTGTGCCCAAGAACGCGCCGCCTGCGACGCACCCATCCCGGCACCATAGCCATCACCGACCACCAGCACACGCACCGGCAGCTGGTCCTGCAACCGCTGGTAGAAACTGTCGTTCAGCTGCCGCTCGAGTGAAAGCCGCTGCTGATCGGAGAGCCGTTGCTGCGTCGCCTGATCGAACACCTTCTTATTTTCCGCGCGCGCCCACTCCTGGTACGCCGCCTGCGTCTGCCGGTCATGGTAGAGCACGACCCCCGTCGCACCCACGATCAGCACCGCCAGCACGACCCCGCCGGCCTTCAGCAGCCCCGGATTCACCGAACCACGCTTATCACTTCTCATCACAACCAAACCTCCCCATATCAGGCCAATGCATCCGTCGCCGACATCGTCGTCTTCCAATCATGTACCGTCCCCGGAAAAATCCACGAAGCGGTCATACCTGTACCCGTTTTCTATCCCTCATTCTAGCGCAGTCGTTCAGTGATTGAAACCATAATTTATGTGGCATTTTGTGCCCACTGCAGTATACTATAAAGTCGAGGTCCGTCCGCACGGCCTCGCCACACGTCATCCCGCTGCCACGCGCAGCTCAGCATAGGAGAGAGCATATGAAAAACGAAAACCACTCGAAGGAACAGCTTCGCCACCAGCGCCGCCGCCCGATGCGTATCTTCGTCGGCGCGATCCTCTGCATCGCCGCCGTCGGCAGCGCCTGGACGATCAGCCAGTACCGCGCGCGTAAAGCCACAGAGGCGGCCAATGCAGACAACCCGGTCTACGGGACCGAGGACACAGCTGCACTGGCGAACCAGCAGCTCGCAGATGCCGGCATGACCGAGGACGCCGACGGCAAGCTCGGCCTCGAGGGCGTCACCCTCGACACCGACTACCTCGCGCAGATGCTCGAATCCGCAGCGGCAGAGCAGCAGGCGAACCAGTCGAAGCTCGTCGAGATCAACTGCACGAAGAACGCCGACGGCACCCTCAGCTACACCGTGAACGGCGACACCACCGCACGCCCGCACCTCTTCAACCTCGACGAGTTCAGCTACAACGGCGTACATTATAAAAGGAACAGTGCCGTCAAAGCCTGGCTCATCCTCGGCGTCGATAATAAGGGCTCGCTCCAGTACGACCGTGACATCTCGGAGATCGGACTCTCTGACGGTATCTTCCTCGTCGCAGAGAATACCGCGAACAACAGCGTCCACATCATCCAGGTACCGCGTGACACCATGACCGAGGTCACCGTCACCGACGAGAACTCGAACCCGATCGGCACCGAGATCAACCACCTCACCCGCGCATGGATGTACGGTGATAACCACGCGAAGTCCGGTGACTACGCGATGAAGGCCGTGTCCGGCGTCTTCGGCGGCCTCCCGATCGACGGCTACATGGCCGGCTCCATCGACATCATCAACGAACTGAACGACTACGTCGGCGGCGTCGAGGTCACCATCGAGGGCGACGACCTCGTGAAGGCAGATCCGACCTTCGTGAACGGAAAAACCGTCAAGCTCGAAGGCGACATGGCCGAGCGCTTCGTCCGTTACCGTGACAAATCCGTCGACTTCAGTGCCATGACCCGTATGGACCGCCAGCGCCAGTACGCCATCGCCTTCGAACACGCCATTGTCGCGAAGCAGAAGAAGGAAAGCAATGCCATCGCCGGTATGTTCGACCTCATCGAGGACAACATCGAAACCAATATGGACCGCACCAGCTACCTGAAGATCGCGATGGACGTCGCCCTGAAGGATAAGCCACTCTCCGAAAGCGACTTCTCAAGCTTCGCCGGTGAGAATAAAGTCAATACTGTCGAAAATCTCGACGAGTTCTGGCCGGACTACGCCGACGTCGACCAGCTCACCCTCGACCAGTTCTTCCGGAAGGTGTGAGTGTTTAGACGAATATACGGTGTAAGGGGTATACGACTATACGGTGTAAGGTTTTAACGGCTTATAAGTAAGGCTTTACGGCTTATAATAAGGATTTAACGGCGAATATGTGTTTGACACATAAATGGCCGAATGGTATTATATTTATAGAAGTGCTACCGATAGACGGTTGGCCCTCGATTTAACGATTTACAAAAGTAACCGCCAAGTTTCGAGGCTAGGGCGGTTATTTTTGTGCTCATTTATTGCTCTGAGAACCAATGGTATACCCAAGAGCAAAACAAGTAATACATAAGCTGATAATGGATATAAATAGTTCCGTCGTCAACATGAACACAATCCCCCTTTCATAAGATTTCTGCAAGCAGATTTCTATGTGATCAGAGGTCACAGTCCTCTGTTAGAAGGACCAACCGCCTACCGTTCATGGTAGCACTAAACATATTATAGCAAACATCTGTTCATGTATCAATAAGAAAAAACAAATGTTTCTAAATAAAGGGCGAAGATGACAGAGATGACCGAAAGAAGAAAGATGGTCAGGTGAGTGGCTGAATGGGTGACTGGTGGAGATTGTCTTCCCCTGCCGCCCACCCTATTAAAGCAGTGGCAGCGGAAGATCAGTGGGCCCACCCATGCGGCAGGGCCCGCTCATCGAATGAAGAACCCGTTACTGTTCACTCGTCAACTGGATTTAGGCAGGACCCGAAGGGGAGGCAGCAGAGGCACAGTATTCCGTTGCCCCCTTCGCCGCCTCTGGCCAACGTTACTATCCAATATGGTTTGATGATAAAAATACTGGATATGTTTTTTGACTGGAAGCATGACAGGTGGCTGCAAACTATCCACTCTTAGGCGATTTCAAAAATACTGGATACGAAAAGCCTTATTTCCTAAGAGGAATCCGGGCTC
>SFND01000020.1 GCA_004554245.1 Oribacterium sp.
GATATCTCAGAATCACATTCAGAAGATAGGCGCGGTATGGTCCGGCGAGTGGCATCTCGCGTATCACTGATTCGAGAAGCTGCAGCTCCTCCGCACTCTGAATACCATTTCGTGCGATGCGCCGTGCCCGGGCAAGCTTCAGCATCGGCTGCTCCGGCACCACCTGGAAGCAGCGCTTCTCGAGCTCCGGCTTCTCCATGATCCGGGTCTTCTCATAGCTGATATCCGTGTAACGGTCTCCGTACGCATCCTGGAACAGCAGCACACTGTTCTCGAAGAACAGCGGAATATACGCACTCCCCTCCTTCAGCGGATAGAGCTCCTCCCGCTGAAGCTCCAGGTAGCGCACGACGACATAGCGCATCCGCGGGTCGCTGGTCGACACGCGATAGGCGCGAAGAATCGCCGGCAGTACCGTACCGATCCGTTCGTCCACCATATCCACGAGGACCATACGCTCATACAGCACACTCAGACGCTGGTCGAAGGCCGACTTCAGCAGCTGGTCGATCGTGAACTTCTGGATCTTCTTCTCGAAGCGCTGATAGATATCCTCCTCCGCGCCGAAGTTCATCACGACGTTATAGAACAGTGGCAGCTTCATGTTCTCCGGGATATCGTACTCATAGGCGAAGTAGAGATAAACCTCGCGTGGCAGACGCCCCTGGTAGCCCTTCGGCATCGCATACATATAGTACTCGTACAGCCGGGTGATCTGTGACTGCATCTCGATCGCCCGCTGATAGATCCGAAACGCCAGCTCCGTCGTCGCACCTGCACGTATACAGCAGCCGGCCGCCTCCTCGATGAGCTCCGCATCCTCCAGCTCTTCCACCGGTACGTCTGCTCTGTTCAATGTCTCCTTCGTGCACCCACTCTCTGCACGAGGCATCCGTGTCGTCGTCTCCTGCTTCGGATACCGGATGGCATACAGAAAGGCCTCGAGTGCATGTACCCTGTCCGGCCCCTTCCGGAGGCCATCATAGAGCGCACGAAAACGTGCATCGTTCATAAACGGTGCACGGACGAAATCATCATATTCAAATACACGGAGAGCCGCGCCCCCGTTTGTCTGATACAGCTTCACAAAGTCTTCCGGCGTACGTAAGCCCGGAATCACCTCGGCCGATGCGTAGGAACGAACCTCGAAGGCAAACGGAATCCGTGTTTCTCCACCGTTTGATACGATGCACAGTCCCCCCTCGATATGATCGCCATCCTCCAGCGCACGTGCGTCGACGAGCGCACTGATGCGGGTACGCAGTCCGAGAAAGGTATTCTTCTGAATCGTCACATATGGACTGTCCGAGTAGATCAGGCCCTTCAGAAGGATGCCATTCTCAGATGTCAGGGTCAGATCCAGTTTTAAGGTCTCGCCCGCGCAGACCATGCCGTGGAAGGCCGTATCGCTGAGACGAAGCTCGGGGCAGGCCAGATCGACGATGCCCCTGGCCAGCTTATTTATGCGTTCTTTCATAATCAAAAATCTCCATGAACGTATATTTTAACACAGAAAAGCCATGTGTAAAAGGGTCCGTCACATTGAAATACCCCCTCTTTCCTGTTATTATAATGAAATATAGAACGATAGAAAGGGCATTTTATGATTACCGAGCCTTTAACCCTGTATAAGCTGATGATTCTCTATCTGCTGAAGTCCATCAACTACCCGCTGACGAACAATCAGCTGAGTGCTTTCTTTCTGGATTATGAGTACACGACCTACTTCACTCTGCAGCAGGCGATATCCGCACTGGAGGACGCGCACCTGATCACCGCCCATACGACGCGAAATGCGACGCGCTATGAGATCACACGGGAGGGCTCCGAGACGCTGGAGCTCTTCGGCAGCGATATCTCGTCGGGTGCGATCGAGGATATGAACAAGTTTCTGAAGGCCAACAAGATCAAGCTGCGTCAGGAGTCCTCCAACTATACAGACTATGAGCAGGATGATAACGGGAACTATATCGTGCATATGGAGGTCCGGGAGGAAAGCTCCATCCTGTTCTCTGTCGATATCAATGTTCCGGATCAGGATTTCGCCGAGCGCATGTGTGCGAAGTGGGCCGCCAACAATCAGGAGATCTACGCATATATCATGAAGCAGCTCCTGAACTGATGTACAGGGTATAATCAAATAATTCCGCCGAGGGCCGTCTCAGAATACCTCTGAGACGGCCCTCGGCGGAATTTTAATTTATGCCTGTGCCGGTGCCTCGGACTCCGGTGCATCCAGAACCTCTACGGCCTGGTGTGTCTTCTCGGAGAGAAGCTTCTCTACGGAGCAGAGCTTTACACAGAGGCAGAACAGATTCGCCGCGATCTTCAGATCATCGACTGGCGGATAGGTCGGCGCGATACGGATATTCGTATCCTCCGGATCGTGATGATACGGGAAGGTTGCGCCGGCATCGGTCAGCTTTACACCGGCCTTCTTGCAGTGGTCTACGACCGCTTTCGCACAGCCCGGCATGGTATCGAAGCTGATGAAATATCCACCGTTCGGCTTCGTCCACTCACCGATACCGAGACCCCCGAGCTCCTTCTCGAAGATGCCCTCTACGGTCTCGAACTTCGGACGGATGATATCCGCATGCTTGCGCATATGCTCGATCATGCCATGGATATCCTTGAAGAAACGCACATGACGAAGCTGATTTACCTTATCATATCCGATGGTCTGGTGCTTCATCTGGTTACGGATATCATCCAGGTTGTTCGAGCTCGTCGCCAGCGCTGCGAGGCCGGAACCCGGGAAGGTGATCTTCGAGGTCGAGGCAAACTTATAGACCATATCCGGATTACCCGCGCGCTTACACTCGGCGAGGATCTCGATGAGGTAATCCTGGTTCTTATCATAGAGGTGATGTACACCGTAAGCGTTATCCCAGTAGATACGGAAGTCACGTGCAGCCGGCTGGAGACGTGCGAACCGGCGCACGGTCTCATCGCTGTAGCTGTAGCCCTGCGGGTTGGAGTACTTCGGAACGCACCAGATGCCCTTGATGGCGTCGTCTTCCTTCACGAGCTTCTCGACGATATCCATATCCGGGCCGGTCGGTGTCATCGGGACGTTGATCATCTCGATGCCGAAATACTCGGTGATACTGAAGTGACGGTCGTAGCCTGGTACCGGACAGAGCCACTTCACCTTATCGAGCTTACACCATGGCGTGGAACCCATAACGCCGTGGGTCATCGATCTCGAAATGGAATCATACATGACATTCAGTGAAGAGTTTCCATAGATGATGATGTTGTCCGGGTTGTTCTCCATCATATCCGAGAGCAGTTCCTTCGCCTCTTCGATACCGCCGAGTACACCGTAGTTACGGCAGTCGGTACCGTCCGCACAGTACATATCACAGCCGCTGGTCAGTGCATCCATCAGGCCCATGCTGAGATCCAGCTGCTCCTTACATGGCTTACCACGGCTCATATCGAGGCTCATCTCCATCGCCTGATACTTCTCGTATTGCTTCTTCAGCTCGTGAAGCTCCTTCTCGAGCTCGTCCTTCGTCATCTTCGTGTATGATTTCATAGCGAGATCCTCCTAACGGTGTGAACACAAACAAAACAAAAAAAGTATAATCAAAAAGCCTGATGCATGCAAGCATCAGGCTGTCAAACATCGATATATGTTCTGCGTCCGTATTCGGTAAAATTACAGCAAATCCGCCCGAAAACAGCAGATACCGACACGGGAAGTGCCGACAGAGGTCTGTCACATCCGTAGTCGGACCGCGTGCTTCTCAGCCGGTCGTCGACGGGACACCGGTGCCGCCGGCAGCCGTGTTCGCCGAGAGCTCATCGATCCGGGTCCGCAGAAACGCGAGCTCGCGGGTCGCATCCGCATCCCCCGGATAGTTTTCGAGGAAGGTCTGGACCGCCTCGTAGGCCTCCGTCCACTGTGCCGTTTTCTCGAGGTACACGAGCTCATCGAACTGGTAGTCCTTATCATTCGTGAGGCCGGCGGCCTTCGCCTGGTCGAGGCTTTCGCGGGCCACGTCCATATCACCGTCATTCAGCGCCTTCGTCGCACTTTCGATGTACTGTCGCGCGTCGAGCTGTGTCTGGAACTGGAGATATACCTCCTGATCTCCATTCACCTCACGCAGGGTTTCGATGATTTTCCGGGCCGCATCATAGTCACCGAGCATGTACTCGGCTTCCGCCTTATACAGCAGGATGTCATACTGTTCGGCACCGACCCGGCCCTTGCTTCGCTCCATCGCCTCATCGAGGGTCGTGATCGCCTCTTCATATTTTCCTTTTTCCACGAGATCGATGCCCTGCAGGCGGAGCTCCTCCACCCTGTTTCCGCAGCCGGTCAGCAGCAGGGCCACGCATCCGACCCATGCGGCCGTCTTCATTGGCTTAAGCATATGCATCACCTGCACCTCAGTTCTTCCCGGTGGAGCCGAAGCCGCCACGGTCCTGGTTACCGAGGGCGTCCACCTCTTCAAATACGATGTGCGGCTGATGCTCGAGGATGCGGAACTGGCAGATCCGGTCGTTCACATGCAGCTCGGTATCGCGGGTCGCATACACCGGCATCCGGATGATGTCGTGATCACCGCAGTAGCTCTCGTCGATGATACCGAGAGAGTTCGTCTGAATCAGGCCGAAGTTCTTAAAGGTCGAGCTGCGCGGTGCGAGCAGCATCTCGTAGCCGTCCGGCACCTGTACGGAGATGCCCATGCTGATGAGGCGGAACTCGCCCTTCTGCAGGGTGACGTTCTCTGCGACACGGAGGTCGATCCAGTCGCTCTTTCCGGCGATGTACTCGAGCTTCTCGATCTCATCGGAATGATATTTGATACGCATTGTTTTTTCCATCATGCTGTCCTTCCTGTGAAGCCGCCTTCATCTGATCTGAGGCGGAGCTGTACGCTGTATACATGCGAGGTTCAATCACTGTGATCCTCCGCCGGCATCTGCCGGCGGATCGTCCCCGCTGTCTGCCGTTCCTTCTTCCGGCGCTGCCTCCTCGGCATGGCCCATGATATCCACGACCTCGTCATGGACCTCCTGCTTGATCTCTGCCTCGACCTCCGGATTCAGGTCCGGAAGCTCCTGGATGGAGCTCACGCCGAAGCGACGGAGAAACTCCTCTGTGGTCGCAAAGAGCGCCGGTCGTCCCGGTGCATTGAGGCGTCCGACCTCATACGCGAGCCCATACTCGACGAGACGGTTGACCGCATGGTCCGAGCTGACGCCACGGATACGCTCGATCTCCGCCTTCGTGACCGGCTGCTTATAGGCGATGATGGACAGGGTTTCCATCACGACGTCGGTCAGTACCGGCTTCTTCGGCTGCTTCGCCACACGGATGAGTGCCGGATAGCAGTCCGGATCCGCGGCCATCTGGTAGCGCTTCTCGAGCCGCCTGATCACCATGCCGCCCTTGCGTTCCTCATACTTCGCGATGAGCCGCTCGACCGCATCCTGCGCGATCTTCTTTCCTGCATTGAGGGCCGTCGCGATCTCATCGAGGCCGACGGAGCGTCCCATCGTAAACAGCAGCGCTTCGACGATGCGTTCCTCCTCGAGAAGATCTGCGGAGAACTCCTGATCGATTTCCTCGGCCAGCTTCTGTGTTTCCGCATCGAGTCCGACGGAGGCATTGTCCTCCTGTGCTGCTGCGGTGCCGGTATCTGCCGTGGTGGCCGGCGTCGCCGTTTCCACCGTCGTATCCTCCGCCCTCGTCTTCTGTTCTTCCTTTTCCATCAGTCAAAATCCTCCAGTCCCTTCATGTCGAGCTCGTCATCCGAGCCCTCCGGGCGTTCCACCTCTGCGATATCGAGGTCACCGAACGGCTGCTCCTGTACGGCCGTGATGCGACCCATCTTCATCAGCTCCAGGATCGCCAGAAAGCTGACGACGACCTCCATCTTATCCTTTTTCTCCGCCACCATGTGCCGGAAGGAGACGCGATGATGACCGCGGACATACTTCAGCACATCGCGGATGCGGCCTTCCAGCGAGATTTTTTCCCGCTTGATCACACCGAAGCGCGAGCGTACCTGATCGACCGACTCGTCTCTCCGCTTCATGACATCCTCGAAGATCTTCCGCATACGTTCGAGGGTCACATCCTTCAGCAGTGCATCGAGATCGATCGGCGGTACATATTTCTCAACCTCCTTCGGGATCGTCGGCGGCTTATAGAAGTAAAGCTCTGCCTGATCCTCCTGGTTTTCAAGCTGCTCTGCCATGTACTTATACTTCCGGTACTCGAGCAGACGCGCAACGAGCTCTGCACGCGGATCGACCTCCTCACCGGTCTCCTCATCCACCTCCTTCGGAAGCAGCATGCGCGACTTGATTTCGAGAAGTGTTGCCGCCATCACGAGGAAATCTGAGACGAGATCGAGATCTTCCTCCTCCATCGTCGTGATGTAGTCCATATATTCTGCCGTGATCTGCACGATCGGGATATCGAAGATATCGATCTTATCGCGCTCGATCAGATGCAGCAGCAGGTCCAGCGGACCCTCAAATTTTTCCAGTTTAAATCTTAATTCCTGTGCCATTCTTTTTCCTGTGCAGGGCCGGTGCCTTCCGGCAGCAGTGTGATCACGGAGATCTCCGGCTTATCGTTGATGCGGATGTTGATCGAGTGTGTACCGAGTCCGCGATTGATGAGCAGTATGCCCTCTCCCTCCCGGAAGATGCCGGCGCACTCCCGAACGAAAAACTGAAACTGTGGCGTCATCAGCGCGCCGATCCCTGGAATCCGGATCGTACCGCCATGGTAGTGACCGCTGAGGACCAGATCCTCTCCATGTCGCAGTGCCTCATGCCCATACATCGGCGTATGCAGCAGCATGATCGAAAACTTCGATCGGTCCGGCGTACCGACCTTCGCGCGGATCTCCTCTTCCCGAAGCGGCTTCCGCGGGTGCGTCAGCATGTTCCGGAAGTAGCTGAGATCCAGGGTCAGTCCACTGAGTTCGAGCTCATCGAGCACCACACAGTCATCATCCAGTACATGGACGCCCTTCAGCGCTTCCTCGAGTCGTGCATAGTCTGCCCGGGCCATATCCTGTACATATGTATCATATTTCGCCCCACTCGTGCAACGCACGATTCCGGCTTTCTCCCGCAACCGTGCCTCATGGTTTCCGATGGCATAGTAGGTCGGATAGCGCTTCCGGATGGCCTCCAGAAAGCGGCAGCTCACCTCGACACTGTCCTGGTGTCGATGGCCTGTCCATGGCCGGACCTTATGACAACGGATGAAGTCACCGCCGATCAGTATGAACTCTGGATGCTCTGCGTCGATCGCTTCCAGCAGGCGCTGATTATCCTTTCCGAACTCAACCTCATGAAGATCCGAGAGGAAAACGAAGCGATGCGGCCGTCGGATACGGCTGGAACAGAAGCTGTATCTTTCCGGCATCAGTATACTTCTTTCGTGCTTTGATATAGTTGCAAAAATGGCTGGTATAATCAGCAGTAATAATATAATGAGCATTCTCAGCATTCTCTCCCACCCTCGTTATATATAATAAATTTAAAGAACATTATTTATCTGTTTGATATCCTCTCCTCAGCCAAATCCTATTTCTGAAAACCACGCTCGCTGGCTGTTTCAAACCGGTTCGATGTGCCTTTTATTTTCCGATACAATCCCAGGAAAAAATAAAAGAAGGACGGTATCCACCATGAGCTCCAAGCGAAAGCGTTCATATGACAAAATGATTTCCTACGCGCCTTTCTGGCGTACACTGCACAGAAAAAATCTGACACAGTATGATCTCGTCGCACATATGAGCATCTCCAGCAGCATGATGCAGCGTCTGCGTTCGGACGCACCGATTTCACTGAAATCCGTCGCCATGCTCTGCGACTATCTCGACGTCGTTCCGTCGGAGATTTTCACCTTCCTGCCAGAAGAGGTTCCTACGCTGCAGGATCTGTAGAGCGTCCGGGACTCGATGAGACGACACAAGCAGCTGACGAAAGTCAGAAGACATGCATGAGAAAAGAGCTGTCTGCGGAGATCATCCAGCAGACAGCTCTGCATTTATACGCATTCGGTATCGGCCGGCTCCGTCACGGACTCCGCCGGATGCTGGATCCGGTGCAGGATATCCATGAACTCCTTACCGGTGATGGTCTCCCGCTCGATCAGGAACGCAGCGATCTGGTCCAGTGCCTCACGGTTCTCACTGAGGATCCGCTTCGCCTCCTCATAGCAGGACTTCAGCACCTGCATCACCTCCTGGTCGACGGCTGTCGCGGTATCATCACCACAGTTCATCACTGTCCGTCCGGTATTGAGATACAGGGACTCTTGACTCTCGAGACCCATCAGTCCGAAGCGCTCCGACATACCGTACTGCGTTACCATCGCACGTGCCAGCTTCGTCGCCTTCTCGATATCGTTGGCAGCGCCGGTCGTCACCGTATCAAATACGATTTCCTCTGCTGCACGACCCGCCAGGAAGGTCACCAGCATCGCATGAAGCTCTGCCTTCGTGTTCAGATACTTCTCTTCCTCCGGCACCTGCATCACATAGCCGAGTGCACCCATGGTACGTGGTACGATGGTAATCTTCTGTACCGGCTCCGCATCCTTCTGAATCGCGGAAACCAGCGCATGTCCGACCTCATGATAAGAAACGATACGACGCTCCTCCTGACTGAGGATACGGTCCTTCTTCTCCTTACCGACGAGCACGACCTCGACCGCCTCGAAGAGGTCCGCCTGGGACACCTTCTTACGACCATGCTTGACCGCCGTGATGGCTGCCTCGTTCATCATGTTTGCGAGATCTGCACCGACCGCACCGGAAGTCGCCAGTGCAATCTCGTTGAAATCGACGGAATCATCCAGCTGCACATCCTGTGCATGCACCTTCAGAATATTGACACGTCCCTTGAGGTCCGGCTTCTCCACGACGATACGACGGTCGAAACGGCCCGGACGCAGCAGTGCCGGGTCGAGGATTTCCGGACGGTTCGTCGCACCCATGACCATGATCCCCTTCGAGGCATCGAAGCCATCCATCTCCGACAGCAGCTGGTTCAGGGTCTGCTCGCGCTCCTCGTTTCCACCGAAGCGGGTATCTCTCGTCTTACCGATGGCATCGATCTCATCGATGAAGATGATGCACGGTGCCGACTGCGTCGCCTGCTTAAACAGATCACGCACACGACTCGCACCGACACCGACGAACATCTCGACGAAATCCGAACCGGACAGACTGTAGAACGGCACCTGTGCCTCACCGGCCACGGCCTTCGCAAGTAAGGTCTTGCCGGTTCCAGGAGGGCCCACCAGCAGGGCGCCCTTCGGAAGCTTCGCACCGATGGCCGTATACTTCGTCGGATTATGCAGGAAGTCGACGATCTCGATCAGCGACTCCTTCGCCTCATCCTCACCGGCCACATCCTTGAAGGTGACACCGGTCTCCTTCTGCATATACATCTTCGCGGTCGACTTGCCGACACCCATGATGCCGCCGTTTCCGTTTCCCATGCGACGCATGGTCATATTCATGACGACGAAGATCAGAACAAACGGGAGGACGATGCTGATAAGGGCCTCCATGATAAATCCGGAATTGTCCGGTTTCTTCTTATAGATGACGACCCCATGCTCGAGCATACGGTCCACGAGCTTCTGCGCGTCTGCACCGACCGGCACGACATAGTAGCGGACATCCACCTGATTCAGGTACGGACTGTATTCACCGGCGCTGTCCGACGGCATCGACGCACCCTCCTTCGGGATGATCGTGATATCACTGTCGCCCCACTCCACCTTCTCGACCTGATCACTGTCGACCATCGTCACGAACTCTGTATAGCTGATCTCCTGCGTCACGCCCGTAACAAACGCGCCACGAATCAGCGTATATACGAAAAAGGTGATGACCGCAGCGATGATCAGAATCATAAATGTCTGACCCGAATGCCGGAAGCCTCGGCCGTCGTTCCCCTGGTTGTTATTATTCTCCATCTGTTCTCCATTTCTTTCACCCGCCGGAATCCTGTCCACCGGATGGCCCGCTGCATCTTTCCTCGGAATCCTCAGCACATATCATGCGCAGAAAACTTCCATTTTTGCAGTAAACATAATTATACGGAAGCCCATCCTCAAAATCAAGATTCCTTCTGTATACAGTTTATAAAACATAAACGTAAAATGCAGGATTTCAGCCGAAGAGGCCGCGGCGGGACGACAACGGATACCATACGGAGAGACCGTGTGAAATCAAGCCGGTCTCGTGGTATTGTGTATCCGTTGCCGCCCCTCCGCAGCCCCTGGATAAATCTTATCGTTCGATTTCGTGAATGAAAATACCGGAGCGAAGCTTCGGCTCAAACCAGGTGGACTTCGGCGGCATCAGCAGATGATGATCCGCGACATCGAGGAGTTCCGTAATCGCCGTCGGATGCATCGCGAAGGCGACCGCCGGACCGAGCTCCTCGAGGCTGCCATCCATCGCGTGTGCATAGGTATGCTGATTCACGCGCTTCTCCAGCTCTCGAAGTCCCCGGATCCCACCGACGAACTCGATACGCTTATCGGTACGCGGATCCCCGATCCCCAGCAGCGGTCCGAGAACCGTATCCTGCAGAAGCGATACATCCAGTGCCTTGACCGGATCGATAGACCGCGCCGACAGCAGTTCCGCGCGTGCACGAAGCAGGAACCACTCACCGCCGAGGTACATGCAGATCTCGCCCTTCACCTTCGGAGAAATCGGCTGTGTCAGATGGAACACCTGATAATCCTCCTCGATGGAGAACATGAAATCCTCCGGATCCATCCCATGAAGATCCTTGACGACACGGTTGTAGTCCATGATCTTCAGCTCCTTATCCGGGAACAGCACCGACAGGAAGTAGTTAAACTCCTCCGTGCCATCATAGTCCGGATGCGCCTCCCGACGTCGGAGACCGACCTTGACCGCGCTCGCTGCGCGATGATGGCCATCCGCGATATAGGTCGCCGGCACCTTCTCGAAAAGTGCCTCCAGCGTCGCTACCCGCTCGCTGTCTGCGATTCTCCATACCCGATGAGTGACGCCATCATCCGTCACGAACGCATAGAGCGCCGTTTCCTTCTTTACCTCCTCCACGATCGCCTGGATACCGGCATGTGCACGATAGGCGAGGAAGATCGGGCCCGTCTGCGCCGAGCAGGTATCCACATGGCGGATACGATCCTGCTCCTTCTCTTCCACCGTGTTCTCATGCTTCTTACAGATCCCGTTCAGATAATCATCGATCGAGCTGAGCGCGACGATACCGGTCTGTGCCCGTCCCTCCATCGTCAGCTCATAGACGTAGTAGCATGCGCTCGTTTCACGCACGAAGGTCCCATCTGCGATCTCTGCCTGCAGCATATCCGACGCCTTCTGGTACACCTCCGGCGCATACATATCCTGCGTCTCCGGGAACTGGGTTTCCGGTCGGTCAATGTTTAAGAAGGAAAGCGGATGGCCGGCCACCGCTTCACGTGCCTCCGCACGGGAATATACATCATATGGAAGTGCTGCTACCTCCCGAACACACGCGGCGTCCGGACGGATCGCTCTGAAAGGTTTAACGGTTGCCATGAGCTCCTCCTTCGGTCTCTTTACCTTAAGATATCTGTCCCTTCCACCGGCATTCATCGAATGCCTATGCAGAGTGGCCAGATTATAACGAATATTATACAGGATTTCTGCACTTCTTTACATACAGTAAGCGTTTACATCACCTTTCGTACACGGAGGATACCATCGATGAGACCGAGATTGTGGAAGCCCTCCTCGGTCAGGTGCTGGTTGATGTCCATCAGCGTATACGCATAGTCACCGCGGGACTTGTTCTGGAGACCGTCGATGTTGATGTTCGCATCGCCGAGGGCCTTCGTGATCTGTCCGAGCATGTTCGGGATGTTCCGGTGCAGGATAGCGATACGTCCGCCGCTGCTGCAGACACCCATATCGGTATCCGGGAAGTTCACGGAGTGATGGATGTTACCATTGTCGAGGTAATCCTGTACCTCCTCGACCGCCATCACCGCACAGTTGTCCTCGGCCTCTTCGGTGGACGCGCCGAGATGCGGCAGGACGACGGCTCCCGGCATCTCGGCCGACTTCGGATTCGGGAAGTCGGTTACGTAGGCCTTTACCTTTCCTCTGCTCAGGGCTTCTGCCATGTCATCATCAACGACCAGCACATCGCGGGCGAAATTCAGGATGCGGACGCCGTCCTTCATGCGTGCGATGGCCTCCTGGTTGATCATGCCCTTCGTACTGTCGACGGCGGGCACATGGATCGTGATATAGTCACACTTATCGTAGATTTCATCGAGGATCGCCGCGTGATGCACCTTCTGAGAGAGATCCCAGGCAGACTTCACGGAGAGGTACGGATCATAGCCATAGACCTCCATCCCGAGATCGACGGCGGCATTCGCGACGAGTACGCCGATCGCACCGAGGCCGATGACGCCGAGGGTCTTGCCCTTGATCTCACAGCCGGCGAAGTTCTTTTTTGCCTTCTCGGCATCCTTCTGGATGGTCGGGACATCGGCATGCTCCCGGATCCACTGATTGCCGCCGATGATGTCACGGCTCGCCAGCATCAGACCCGCGATCACCAGCTCCTTCACGGCATTTGCATTAGCACCCGGGGTGTTGAATACGACGATGCCCTGCTCGGCACAGCGGTCGAGCGGGATGTTGTTGACGCCGGCACCGGCACGTCCGATGGCACGGAGCGTCGGCGGAAAGTCCATCGCCTTCATATCGGCGGAGCGCACCAGCACACCGGCGGCGTGGTCGATCTCGTCCACCAGGGTATAGCCCTTCCGGAAACGTCCGGTTCCGACACGGCTGATATTGTTTAAGCAGTAAATTTCACGATTCTTCATGATGTTCGTCCTTTCCGTATGGGCACCAGCGTCATGGCCGGTCCGCGTGTTCCTCCGGTATGGTACCGCATCGCCGGCAGAAGCATTCGCCGCTGCCTTCAATGCGCTTCTTATCGGTTATTCTTCTCAAATGCATCCATGAACTCGACGAGCTTAACGACGCCCTCCTGTGGCATCGCGTTATAGAGCGATGCACGCATACCGCCGACGGTGCGGTGACCCTTCAGGTTCTTGAAGCCGGCTGCGGATGCCTCTGCGATGAACTTCGCATCGAGGTCAGCATCGCCGGTAATGAACGGGATATTCATGAGGGAACGATCCTTCGGCGCGACGGTGCCGCGGAACATCGTCGACTGATCGAGGTAATCATACAGGATCTTCGCCTTCTGCTCGTTCCGCTCCTTCATCACGCCGAGGCCGCCCATCTCCTTCAGCCACTTGAATACAAGGCCGCATACATAGATGTTGTAGCATGGCGGCGTGTTGTACAGAGACTTCGCATCGGCATGGGTCTTATAACGGAGCATGGTCGGGGTGCCCGGAAGCACGTCCTCACGGATGAGGTCGTCACGGATCACGACGATGGTCACACCGGCCGGACCCACGTTCTTCTGCACGCCGCCCCAGAGGACACCGTACTTCGAAACATCCATCGGCTCGCTCAGGAACATGGAGGAGACGTCGGATACGAGGTCCTTGCCCTTCGTGTTCGGAAGCTCACGGATCGTGGTTCCGTAGATCGTGTTGTTCTGGCAGATGTATACATAATCTGCGTCGTCATCGATGGCGAGGTTCTGAAGATCCGGGATGTAGCTGAAGGTCTTGTCGGCTGAGCTGGCGACTACGTTCACCTTACCGTACATCTCCGCTTCCTTTGCGGCCTTCTTCGCCCACTGGCCCGTCACGATGTAATCGGCCACGCCATGGCGCATCAGGTTCATCGGCACCATCGCAAACTGCGTGTTTCCTCCGCCCTGCAGGAACAGTACCTTATAATTCTCCGGTACCCCGAGCAGCTCTCTGAAATCTGCCTCGGCTGTATCGATGATCGCCTGAAAGTCCTTCGAGCGATGAGACATCTCCATCACGGACATCCCGCATCCATGATAATCCAGCATCTCCGCTGCCGCTGTCCGAAGAACCTCTTCCGGTAAAACTGCTGGTCCCGCACTGAAATTATAGACTCTGCTCATCGCTATCTCCTTTGAATCGTGTATTTGAAGGTTTCCCTTGATTAGGCATATGATAGCACCGTTGCGCTTTATATAGTATATAAATAATTTTTATGTATCGGCTTTTGTACAATTCTCAACAGGACAGGCAGACAAAATTCTGCATCTTCCGGAAGTTTCCGGGGTCAGACCCTCTTCTGGAATGCGGTAAGAGAAGGCCAAATCCAGGCGAGGGTCTGACCCCTCGGCTCCGCGGAAGTCTCCGGGCATGAAAAAGCCCGGTGCAGATGCACCGGGCAAAAGATGTTCCTACGCGGACTCGAACCGCGACCACCGGCGTCGGAGGCCGGTACTCTATCCAGTTAAGCTATAAGAACCTATTCGGTTTTACGAACTTGTATATTATAAGGCATTGGCCCGAAAAATACAAGGAAAGAATGCGGATGCGAGATTTTGAAAATTATTTTTGTTGAAACAAATTTCCGATAATGCTATGATAATGCCGTATGTACTACTGTGATTTTGTTTCGGTGGACTACTGCTTGAGAGGAGAAAACGAGTATGCAGGACGATTACATTACCAAAATACGCTCCGCCTATAATCAGTTTACGAAGGCGGAGAAAAAAGTAGCGGATTACATTCTGGAAAACCCGAAGAAGGTACTTTTCATGTCGATTTCCGACCTGGCCGGTGCCTGCGACGTCGGCGACACCTCCGTCTTCCGATTCTGTAAGACGATGAATGTGAAGGGCTATCAGGAGTTTAAGATGATGCTCTCGCTCAGTATGCGCGCGAGTGAGTCCCCGCTGACGGATACCGAGGATACGACCATCACCCTCGAGGATAACATCTCTGAGCTCGCGAAGAAGGTGCTGTCGGAGAATGTTTCCGCGATTCAGGAAACCTATTCCCTCATCGATGTGAAGCAGATGACGGCAGCGATGGATGCCCTCAGCAGCGCGAAGCGCATCGTCTTCTTCGGTGTCGGCACCTCGATGCTGACCGCGATGAAGGCCATGAACAAGTTCCTTCGCATCGAGCCGAAGGTCATCTGTAACATGGATGCGAACATGCAGCTGATCACCGCGTCGACGCTGACCGATCAGGATGTCGCTCTCATCTTCTCCTATTCCGGTTCGACGAAGGATACGGTCGAGATCGCCCGTTCCGCGAAGGCCGCCGGTGCGAAGACGATCGTGATCACCCGCTTTACGAAGTCCCCGCTTACCGAGTTTGCGGACATCATACTGCTCTGCGGAGCCAATGAAGGCACCCTCCAGAACGGCTCCACCTCGGCAGAGATCTCGCAGCTCTTCCTCGTGGATGTGATGTACAGCGAGTACTTTCGTCGCCACTATAAGCGCTGCAAGCCGAACTGGGACAAGACGGCCCACTCCATCGCTGATAAAAACTACTGATCTATAACCACCGAAGAAGGGCAGCCTCACGAGGCTGCCCTTCTTCGATTCACTCCTCGCCTTTTGACTTTTTCCGGATTTCTTCGATCTTATCGCGGTATTTCATCGCATCCTCGAAGTTGAGCTCCGCAGCAGCGGCACGCATCTTCTTCGACAGCTCACGGATCAGCTTCTCGATCTCCTGATGCGTCATCGACTCCACATCCTTCTCTATGCCATGCGGATCATCCACATCGACGGCCTTTCCGATCGCGATCAGATCAGCGACCGCCTTATGGATCGTGGTCGGTGTGATACCGTGTGCTTCATTATACGCCATCTGGATCTTCCGGCGTCGCTCGGTCTCATCGATCGTATGGCGCATGGAATCCGTGATGGTATCCGCGTACATGATGACATGGCCATCCGCATTACGCGCAGCACGGCCGACCGTCTGGATGAGCGAGGTCTCCGAACGGAGGAAGCCCTCCTTATCCGCGTCGAGGATGGCGACGAGCGCGACCTCCGGGATATCGAGGCCCTCACGGAGCAGGTTGATGCCGACCAGCACATCGAACTTATCGAGACGCATGTCACGGATGATGGACGCGCGCTCCAGGGTGTCGATGTCCGAGTGGAGGTAGCGTACGCGGATATCGGCGTCCTTCAGGTACTTCGTCAGGTCCTCCGCCATGCGCTTCGTCAGGGTCGTGACGAGAATCTTATGCTTTCCCTCGATCTCACGATGGATCTGGGCGATCAGATCATCGATCTGTCCCTTCGTCGGACGCACCTCGATCTCCGGATCCAGCAGGCCGGTCGGACGGATGATCTGATCCGCCCGGAGAAGCTCATGCTCCGCCTCATACTCGCCCGGCGTCGCCGACACGAAGAGCATCTGATCGATCTTCTGCTCGAACTCCGTGAAATTCAGCGGACGGTTATCGAGGGCCGATGGCAGACGGAAGCCGAAATCCACGAGCGTCTCCTTCCGGGAGAGGTTTCCGTTATACATGCCACGTACCTGCGGCAGTGTGACATGCGACTCATCCACGATGACGAGATAATCATCCGGGAAGTAGTCCATGAGGGTATATGGCGGATCTCCCGGCTTTCCGAAGCTTAAGTGCCGGGTGTAGTTCTCGATGCCGGAGCAGAAGCCGGTCTCCTTCAGCATCTCGACATCATAGTTCGTCCGTTCCGCGATGCGCTGTGCCTCGATCAGCTTATCGTTATCCTTAAAGTAACGGACCTGCGCCTCCATCTCCTGCAGGATATTCTCGCACGCACGGTTCAGCTTCTCCTGCGGGATGACATACGGGCTCGCCGGATAGATGACGATGTGGTCCATGACCGCCGTCGCCTTCGCGGTGAGTGCATTGATCCTCGTGATGCGATCGACCTCATCACCGAAAAACTCGACGCGGTACGCCTCCTCGCCCTCCGACGCCGGGAACACGTCCACGACATCGCCCATCACGCGGAAGGTACCACGCTTGAAGTCGATGTCGTTCCGGTTATACTGGATATCGATCAGCTGACGGATGAAGTGATCCCGGTCCTTCCGGGCACCGTTCCAGACGGAGATCGCCATGTTCGCATATTCCTTCGGCTCACCGAGACCGTAGATGCAGGAAACCGAGGATACGACGATGACATCATCACGCTCGTTCAGGGAAGCCATCGCCGAGCAGCGCAGCTTATCGATCTCGTCATTGATATCCGAATCCTTCTCGATGTAGGTATCGGTCGATGGCAGATACGCCTCCGGCTGATAATAATCATAGTAGGAAACGAAATACTCGACCGCGTTCTCCGGGAAGAACTCCTTCATCTCGGAATACAGCTGTGCCGCCAGGGTCTTGTTATGTGAGATGATCAGTGTCGGCTTCTGCAGTCGCTGGATGATGTTCGCCATCGTAAAGGTCTTGCCGGAGCCGGTAACACCGAGCAGGGTCTCGAACTGATTTCCCTGCTTGAAGCCGAGCGTCAGCTTTTCGATGGCCTGCGGCTGATCACCGGTCGGTGCATAGTCAGAATGAAGCTTGAATTCGTTGTGTTCCATAGCGCCCTCCAAATCGTTTTTTCAGTATATCACAGAAGCGCTGCATTGAACACTTGTTTGGCGTGCTTTCAAGATTTTCTGTCATGGACAGCAGAGGCCGGAGGGGCGGCAGCAGAAACACAGTACTCCGAGCTCGGAAGACTCTAAGTCGGGACCCCTAAGCGGCACTAGGCCCTCTGCTGCGTTCATGTCTTGCATAACCGATCGGTATTGGAACTCGGCAGATAATAATGTAGAGTTATGGGTGTAGAATTCTGATGTAGGCATTGGCCTGCGATTTAAATACAGAGAGCCGCAAAGGATGCGGGGAGGAATGTCGATGAATGCAAAGATTGTGACGATACCGGGAGATGGCATCGGTCCGGAGATCGTGGCCGAGGCCCAGAAGGTGCTCGAGAAGGTAGCCGAGGTCTATGGTCACCAGTTTACGTTTGAGAAGGTGTTGATGGGCGGCTGCTCCATCGATGCATATGGTGAGCCGCTGACGGATGCGACGGTCGCGGCCTGCCAGTCCGCAGATGCCGTGCTCATGGGTTCGATCGGCGGCAAGGTGGGCCAGTCCCACTGGTATGAGCTGCCACCGGAGAAGCGTCCGGAGGCCGGGCTTCTGAAGCTTCGGAAGTCCCTCGGACTGTTCTGCAATCTCCGCCCGGCGCATCTCTATCCGGAGCTTCGGAGGGCGTGTCCGCTGCGCGAGTCGATCGCGGAGCAGGGCTTCGACGTGATGATGGTGCGTGAGCTCACCGGTGGTCTCTACTTCGGCGCACGGAAAACCGAAACCGTCGATGGTGAGGAGGTCGCAACCGATACACTCGTGTACCACGACTATGAAATCCGCCGGATCGCAAAGAAGGCCTGCGAGATCGCGGAGAAGCGTCACGGTCACGTGACCTCCGTGGATAAGGCCAATGTTCTCGATTCGTCCAGACTGTGGCGGAAGGTCGTTACGGAAGTGGCGGCGGCGCATCCGGGTGTACAGCTCGAGCATGCACTCGTGGATTCCACGGCGATGCAGCTCGTTCGGAATCCGGGTCAGTTCGATGTTGTCGTGACCGAGAACATGTTCGGTGACATCCTCTCCGATGAGATGGCAGAGATCGCCGGCTCCCTCGGCATGCTGCCATCCGCTTCCCTCCGCGAGGACAGCTTCGGTCTCTATGAGCCGTCCGGCGGATCGGCACCGGATATCGCCGGTCAGAACATCGCGAATCCGCTTGCGACGATTCTGAGCGCAGCGATGCTGCTCCGCTACTCACTGAATCTCACGAAGGAAGCCGACGCCATCGAGGATGCGGTTGCCGAAGCACTTCGCACCGGCTTCCGCACCGGTGATATCATGGAAGATGACGTAGAGGGTCTCACCTGCCTGCACACCGACGAGATGGGGGATAAGATCGCCTCGCTCATCAGATAACGAAGCTTCCGAGCCCGAGTATAAAAAGAGGACTACCGCCGGCAGTCCTCTTTTCGTATACGTTTTTAATCCCCAAGCAGATAATACAGGAGCATGATGATCGCGATCACGGCGATCGTGGTCAGCGCTACCTTGATCCAGCTGATCGGCGTCTTGCCGGATACCTTTCCGGTCTGTCCGTTGACCATGAAACGATAGATCTTATCCTGGTAACGGAAGCAGGAGATCCATACCGGAAGCAGCAGATACTTATACGTTACATCGGCATACTTCGCCTCGATGCTGACTGAACGAACATCATCCGGGTTATGCTGATCACGGATATCATCTTCTGCAAGCTCATGCATCTCTTCATCCATGATGCTCTGCGCCTTCGGCCAGGCATCCGTCAGCTTCAGCGTATAACGCTCGGCCATAAAGCCGGCCAGATACTGCGGCTTGTATGGCTTCACATCATCTGTACGATACGGCTCCACCGACTGAAGTATATTCTGATCATAGCGATCCGAAGCGGTCACCAGCACATCATCGAAGAAGTGCTCGATCTCGCCGCTGCAGCCATACCAGTCCGTGACGATCTCGGTTTTCCCATCGTCCTTTTTCACGGTACGGTTGATACCATACTCACCGGTATAGTCACCGCTTGCCTCTGCATCGAAGGTCCAGTACGGCACATACACGCCATGGAATTTATCCGGCTCCGCACTCTCCTTCGCCAGCTTCGGGCAGAAAAACTTATGCCCGATCCAGGTCTTAAAGAGCTCTGCCGCACGCCTTTGATCGACATCGAAGGTCACCACCCCACCCGGTGCCATGATCTTCTCTTTCTGATCGCCGGCTTCCATCACCTGGGTCGATCCGCAGTACGGACAGACGTTTGCGATGGCGTTTGCGTCGTACATGATTTCCGCGCCACAGGACTTACAGATGACCGTCTTCGTCGCCGTACCCCAGTCGGTCGTCGCGGTGTCCTCCTTTCCGGTATAGGCATGCTCTGTCGCGACGAATCTGCCCTCATCATCGATCGTGCCGCTCTCCTTCGCTTCCTCCTCATGCTGGATCGCTTCGGTATAATCACAGTATGGGCACTTCAGCCCACCGGTCGATGGATCAAATTCGAGCGTTCCACCACACTGCGGGCACTTTCGATCCGTCTCCTGCAGGGTGTTCGTCATCGTGGTCTCGCGATCCTCGGCAGCGGATCCACTCGCGCGGTTCGTTACATTGGTATTCGCCTGTGCCGTCTGCATCTCTGTCCCTCCTTCCATTCTCATATGTATCTTCGATCTCACATTCGTCTCTCAAAGAGAAGACTTCGGAGACGCTGTCGCAGAATCCACCCTCCGAATGCCCCTGTTTCAGATACATATACAAAGTGCGATGTCCATTCGGACATCGCACCACAAATCTACTGCATCCGCTTACGCCTTCGGTGTTCCACAGTTCGAGCAGAAATTACCTGTATTGCCCTGATGTCCGCACTTCGGGCAGGTCCAGGTCGACGGCTGTGGCTTCTGGCTTCCACAGTTCGAGCAGAAGTTGCCCGTATTCACGGTTCCACATGCACAGGTCCAGCTGCCTGCCGGAGCAGCGGCAGCTACGCCAACACCTGCGGCCGCCGGTGACGGTGTCGTCGGCGGTGTCTGCTGCGGTGCGCCACCCATACCATAGAGCTGCTGACTGTTCATTCCACCGACCATGTTCGCCATGTTCATACCGGCGAAGGCCAACATCGGTCCGGTCGCGGTATTGTTCGCCGCATCCTTCATCGCCTGTGCCTGCGCAGCTGCGATCGTTGCGGCTGCCATCGTCGGATCCTTCAGTGCTGCGTTCATCTGAAGCACCTTGATGCGCTCTGCATCCTCGTCCGAAATCGTCGCGGAGCTGAGACCGAAGGCTGCGATTTCGATACCGTAGTTCTGTCCCCAGGTATTCGAAAGCTCCACATCCAGTGCCCGTGCGATGTCATCTGCATGCGACGGAAGCTGTGAATAACGTACGCCCTGCTCGGATACAGCGGCGAATGCCGGCTGCAGTGCCGTAAGCAGCTCCGTCTTCAGCTGGCTGTCGATACGATCTCTCCGGAACTCATCGCTTACGTTTCCGCAGAGCTTCTTATAGAACAGGATCGGATCGGCCAGACGATATGCATACTCACCATGGCAACGAACCGCAACATCGGTATCGAGGTTGATGTTTCGATCGATGATACGGAACGGAATCGGATTCTGTGTTCCATACTTGTTTCCGATGATGTCCTTCGTGTTGAAGAAGTAGATGCGCTGGTCCGTCGCGGTATCGCCTCCGAACGCCACACGCTTCTTCCATGTATTGAAGGAATCCACGATACCCTTCTTCAGTCCACCATAGAAAATCGACGGCTCGGTCGACGCATCCCATACAAACTTACCCGGCTCGGCACTGACCTCTACGATCGCACCGTTGTCGACGATGATCATACACTGACCTTCGTTCACCGCGATGATCGCGCCGTTCGTGATGAGGTTATCTGACTTCTTCGTATTAAATGCTCTTCTCGCCTGCCTCGCCTCGCCCTTCTTCATGAGGACGTCTTCTGTCAACGCATCGCAGTAAAAATATTCACGCCACTGATCCGAAAGAACAGATTCCGCAGCGCCTAAACCAACCTGTAAAAGGCCCATATTATTTCCTCCTTTTCGATAATACTCCGTCGAAACGGTTTCACGGCCATACTCTAGCTTTATTATAAGCGAGAACGCGGAAACGCTCAATCAATATCGGTGAAATCGAGGAAATTAATTTCAACTCTATATTTTCAATGATCCTCCGCTTTTTCATCATTCCGGCATTCATCCAGGCGCTGCCGAAGAAGCGCCACTGTACTGTGCTTCGTTTTCACGCACAGCTTGCGCACACCAGCGCTTTTTTCTATAATAATTGAACTTACACACTACTATTCTCTTCCAGGAGGTACACCATGGAAAAAATCGCAAGCTTTACCATCAATCACGAGAAGCTGGAGCCGGGCATCTACGTTTCCAGAAAAGATAAAGTCGGCGCCGAGACCCTGACGACCTTCGATCTTCGTATGACGAGACCGAATCGTGAGCCGGTCATGAATACCGCCGAGCTTCACACCATCGAGCACTTAGGTGCCACCTTCCTCCGAAACGACCCGGAATGGGCCGAGAAGACCATCTACTTCGGACCGATGGGCTGCCGCACCGGCTGTTACGTCATCTTCGCCGGCGATCTCAGCTCCCGCGACATCGTATCCGTCATCACGCGTATGTTTGAGTTCATCCGCGACTTCCATGACCCGATCCCGGGCGCGGCACCTCGCGACTGCGGAAACTACCTCGACCAGAACCTCGGCATGGCAAACTGGCTCGCGAAGCGCTACCTCGACGAAACGCTCTACGTGATCGATGACACGCATCTGGTGTATCCGGCCTAAAGCAAGCATGGAGGCAGAAAGGTTTTTTTAGCCATTGCCTGCGGTGTTAAAAATCAAAAACGGAACCCTAAGTGGCACTAGGCCCTCTGCAAACGACTGAGTTTTCTTTATGAAAACTCAGTGTTGCAGAGGGTGCTAAGGAAAATAAATCCAAGTGCCACTAAGGGTTCCGTTTTAAGATTTTTATACATCCTCGGCAGAGTCACAAAAACCTTTCTGCCTCTATGGTGCTTCTGCTGCCGGCCCTTCGAGGCCATGGCGAAACGAATAGCTTCCCCGCTCTTCTGACCGATTACTCCGCCTGGCGCTTCTTCACGAGGCCGAAGATCGTCACGGCGATGGCGATCGGACACATTACCTTCAGGACCGGGAAGGAGAAGCTCAGGATACGATACAGTCCGGCGCTGGAAATCACGAAGCTGAAGATCGCGAAGCCGAACAGCCAGGTCTTATAGCTGATCTTCGGCACCAGCTTATGGAAATACTCCGAGCCGCTGGACAGCAGTCCGCAGCAGACGTTGAAGCAGGCGATGAAGAAGATGAGTCCGGCGATGATCTGTCCCGCCGCACCGAAGCACTGCTGGATCGCATACGACAGGATACCGGCACCGGTTTCCGTCTCGGTCAGGAGTCCCGGAACGCCACTCGAGATCGCACCGATATAGGAGGTTGCGAAATATACAAGAGCCAGCATGACACCGGCGATGAGCCCGGCCTTCACCGTTTCACCTGCGATCGCCCGACGATCATGCACACCGAAATCCTCGATGTTCATCGCGATGACGAGTCCGAAGTTGAGCGCCGCCAGGATATCCATCGTCTGATAACCGGTCATGAAGCCGGTCATGATCGGATGCTCCTGATAGCCGATGGTGGATGGCGCTGCGACCGTCACCGGCAGCTTCATCACGGTTCCCACGAAGGTGACGACGATCAGTATGACCAGAATCGGCGTCATGATTCTGCCCAGGATATCCTTCAGCTTATTCGGGTGCAGGGCCACGAAGGTCGCACCGGCGAAGAATACCATGGAGTAGAGAATACGTGCCATCATGAGGACCGATCCGCTCTCAGACGGCAGGAACTGTGCGACCGCCATCTCGAAGGAAGTACTGCAGGTACGCGGGATCGCGACAAAGGGGCCGATCATCAGGCAGATGAGGACCGTAAACACTGATGCAAACACCGGATGGATCATCGAACCGAGCTTCACGAGATTATCATGCTTCGCGACGGCAGCGACGGCCAGAATCGGGAAGCAGACGGCGGTGATGGTCAGTCCGACCATCGCCAGAACCGTACTGCTTCCAGCCTGTGCGCCGAGAAGCGGTGGAAAAATCAGATTACCAGCGCCGAAGAACATAGAGAACAGCATGAAGCCGATCGTGATCGTCTGTCGAAATCCTAGTTTTTGCATAATTGCCTCCTCTAATAAAAAAATTATAGCAATTATAATCCCTATTTATCTATGGAGGCAAGTGTAAGTTTAAAACATCAGAAATGAAATCCCGGAATGGCCTGTGCCCAGTCGCTGATGCCGATGATGGTCTTCGCAAAATCCGATACCATGAGCGAGGTGTTCGGATCGTCGATGTACTTGAAGACCTCGCGGGCCGGCTTCGCGACGAGCGAGGCACCATCTGCGCCGACGGAAGACAGTCCGAAGTAGAGTCCATCCTTCGTTTCGGCGGCATTGTCCAGCTGACGGGAAAGCATGTAGGCATCGATGTCCGGGTTGTTCTCGACGATATAGTGGCCATAGGCGACGGCCGCCGCCTGCTCCATCTGTGCGTCCTGTGTAAGCTTCCGGACGGAGCTGAAGCCCTCCTCGGTCATGAAGATATTTCGTACCTGACCGAGCTTATCCAGCATATACTGACTGTGCATATAGTTCGTCAATACCGAAAGGTTTGCATAGCTGATGACCGGTGTGGTGAGGTCGTTCGTCACCTTGCCAGAGGAGAAATCATCCCAGAAATTCGGATCGGTCAACGGATACGGGTACGGATGGATCGCCAGTGCCCAGTTGGTCTTTCCCTCCTCCTGATCGATAAACATAAAGTTATCCAGCACATCCTTTCCCGGATACTTTCCGACCGATCCGGCCTCCGGTCGGATCGTCCAATACTGATCCAGCGAGAACATGACATTATCGCTCGCCGAAACCGATTTGATGGCGGTATAGAACACACGGAAGGTCCGCTGGAAAATCCGCGTATAGTCCCGGACACTGTAATTTCCGACATAATTCCAGTACTGGTTATTGATCTCGTTTCCGATGACCCAGTTTGTGATCTTTCCGTACCCGTTATGCCCGTTGTAGCGGCTCGCAAGGAAGGTCGCCATCGCCTTCACCAGCTGGAAGCCATCCTCGGTTTCGACATTGAAGCCATAGTACAGCGCCGCATCGCTCGTGACCACCTTCGTGCCCGGACGGTAGAGCGCCGGCTGCGTCGGATTCCATCCATTTACGAGGTTTACCGTGACCGCCACCCCTGCGCCTGAAAGACGGCTGATCTCCTGATCCAGCTGCTGAATCAGGGCCGAATCGAAGGAATAGACTTTTCCATCATAGTTGTAGCTGACGCCGGTGCCGAAAAGCTGTGCGGTTGTGACCGGGATAAAGGCATGCTTGATCCCGAGGTCGATGGCATCATCGAGGATGTTCGGATCCACCAGCAGTCCCTTCTTCCCGCGGTTCAGCGCCGGCGACTGGTCTGCCGCGATCAGCTCCGGATTCCCGATGTAGCAACGGTTCGATACGATCTGATAGCCGTTCCCACTGGCGATGGCAACTACGAATGCATCATAGGTCCGAAGACTGTTCGGGCCGTCCTGCAGGTCTGCCGTGAATTGAAGACTGCCGTTTCCGACCTCCTGCACCGCCAGATAGTCTGTCCGGCCATCGAGGTTCATCTGGTACGGCTTCACCGCAAAGAGGTACAGCTGCTGCCCGCTGCCGACGAGTGACGCTGCATCGACCGTGATATCGATGACCGCCGGATTTGCGGTATCGATCTCCGCCGACTGCACCGTCGCGTAGTGGGCGCCAATGCTCTGGTCCTGTGCGATCGCCGCTCCGCCCGTCGGTAGCGCTGCCGCTGCGCTCTGTCCGGCAGTCGCACTGTTTCCACCGCCCGGCAGGCTCATCTGGTACGCCGACACATCGACACCGCTGGCTGCCACGCTGCCTGCCACCGCCGTACCAGCACACGCAAGCGTCATCGCACCCGCCAGCACCAGTGCCGGCAGAAGCCTTCCTGTATCTGATGTTCGATATGAATCTTTATGTACTACATGATGTCTCATTCTTTCATCCTCCAAAAAAGCGGAGCCCTTTCGGTGCTCCGCCTCCATTCGTATTTCATATACCCATTTTACGGATGCAGCTACGCCGAAATCTTCAGCGCCTTCAGCTCCTCCTGTACACGTTCATACTCCGCCTTCATCTGCTCATAGGTCTGGTCATCCACGAGGCCGAAGTAGTAATCCTCGTAGAGCTTTCCGTCATGATCCAGATAGACGCGGATATCATAGCAGCGGTTCAGGAAATCATAGCCCGTACCATCCGCGGTGCAGCTCTCATAGACGTCCTCCGGGAGCATCGTCAGATCCTCGCCGATCTTCGCCAGCTTCTTCTGGACACGATTATGGATGCCCATATCCTGTCCCTCGACGAAGGAATTGATATAGAAAATCACATCCGTGCTCTCCATCGATGTGGACTCCAGATGGAAAGCCGCGTTATCGCGCACGATAAAAGCCGTTTTCGTCTGACGCGAAACCGGATCATTGACCTTACCTGTGATATAGTCGCTGTCGACGACCAGCTTTACCGGACTCTCCAGCTTGTTGGCGATCGTACGATTCGCCGCGAGTGCCGTCACCACCATCATGCAGGAAAGCATGGCCGTCAGCATCAGCACACGTATACCTCTCTTAAAAACCATGATTACTCAGGGCTCCTCTACTCAAAAAAATGAAAAATCAAATTTGAAAATTCACTTTTTAATATCTGTTTCTTGCATTATAAAGAAAAAACGGGAAGTGTTCAAGACACTTCCCGTTTTTGTAAGTTTATTGTAAGGAACGCCCCGGCGCCTGTGATGAACACAGACCGGCGGCCCCGCGCTTAGCTGAAGATCTTTACGAAGTTCTTCTTACCACGCTGAACGACGACGCCGTCCTTGAAATCCTCCGCGGTGAAGCTCTTCTTCACATCGGTGATTTTTTCCCCAGCGACCTGCACACCGCCTTGCTGCACATTCTGACGAGCCTCGGATCTCGACTTCGACAGGCCGGAAACGAAGAGCATACCGCAGATATCGATGCTGCCATCGCGGTAATCCTCTGCCTTCAGGGTGTACTTCGGCATATGCTCACTGTCGCCACCGCCGACGAAGATCGCCTTTGCGGCTGCCTCTGCCTTCTCCGCCTCTTCCTTACCATGGACGAGATCGGTGAGGGAGTATGCGAGTCTCTCCTTTGCCTTATTGAGGTCTGCGCCCTCCCACTTCGCCATCTCCTCGATCTCCTCGATCGGGATAAAGGTGAGCAGCTTCAGGCACTTGATGACATCGGCGTCATCGACGTTTCTCCAGTACTGGTAGAACTCATACGGTGTAGTCTTATTTGCGTCGAGCCATACCGCACCACCCGCGGTCTTGCCCATCTTCTTGCCTTCCTTGTTGGTCAGCAGGGTGATGGTCAGCGCATAGGCATCCTTGCCCTCCTTCTTACGGATCAGCTCCGTACCGGCCAGCATATTGGACCACTGATCATCGCCACCGAACTCCATATTGCAGCCGTAGTCCTTATACAGACGGTAGAAGTCATAGCCCTGCATCAGCATGTAGGAAAACTCCAGGAAGGTCAGGCCCTGCTCCATACGATTGGTATAGCAGCGTGCACGCAGCATATCATTGACCGAAAAGCACGGTCCGATCTCACGCATGAAATCCAGGAAGTTCAGATTACGCAGCCAGTCGGCGTTATTGACCATCTGGGCCTTGCCCGGTCCGAACTCGATGAAACGGCTCATCTGCTTCTTGAAGCACTCACAGTTATGATCGATCTGCTCGATGGTCATCATCTTACGCATATCGGAACGACCGGACGGGTCACCGATCATACCGGTACCACCGCCGACCAGGGCGATCGGCTTATTGCCGGCCTCCTGCAGACGCTTCATCAGGGTCAGTGCCATAAAGTGACCTACATGCAGAGAATCTGCCGTCGGGTCAAAGCCGATATAGAAGGTCGCCTTCCCGTTATTGACCAGATCACGAATCTCCTTCTCATCGGTAACCTGCGCAATCAGTCCTCTGGCTACCAGCTCCTCATAAACACCCATTTTACTTGCTCCTTATAAATCACATCTTTATAAACTTCAGGCTTCATCCCCTACAGGATCCTGCCCTTCAGGGGAACGCTCTTCTTTAATGATTAAAATCCGTTACAGATACATAATCATAGACCGTCGAGATCAGACGCTTCGTATCATCCCAGCCGATGCAGGCATCGGTGATGGACTTTCCGAAGATATGATCCTCCGGCTTGCAGTTTCCCTCTTCGATATAGGATTCTACCATAAGTCCCTTGACGAAACCAGCGAGCTCCGGAGAATACTTTCTGGAGTGCATGATTTCCTGAGAGATCCGCAGCTGCTCCTTGTACTTTTTCGCCGAATTGCAGTGGTTCGTATCCACCACGACGGCCGGATACACGAGATCCTTCTTCATATAGAGATCGTACAGAAGCTTCAGATCCTCGTAGTGATAGTTCGGAACGATCTGGCCGTGCTTCGACTGGGAACCGCGGAGAATAGCATGGGTATACGGGTTTCCGTCCGACTTTACCTCCCACTCGCGGAAGATGAAATCATGGGCATGCTGTCCCGCATAGATCGAGTTCAGCATGACGCCGAGGTCGCCGGACGTCGGGTTCTTCATACCCGTCGGTACATCGATACCGGACGCCACCAGGCGGTGCTGCTGGTTCTCCACCGAACGCGCACCGACGGCCACATAGCTCATGATATCACTGAGATAGCGCAGATTATCCGGATACAGCATCTCATCCGCGGTACTGAAGCCGGTCTGACGAAGCACCTCCATGTGCAGACGGCGGATCGCTCCGATACCGGCGAGCACATCCGCCCCCTTCTCCGGATCCGGCTGATGCAGCATGCCCTTATAGCCCTCACCCGTCGTACGTGGCTTGTTCGTATAAATACGTGGCACGATCATGATCTTATCCTGCACCTCGTCCGCAATCTCCTTCAGACGATTGCAGTACTCGAGTACTGGATCCGGATGATCCGCCGAACACGGTCCTATAATTAAGAGGAACTTATGTGAGTCCCCTCTGAAAATTGCCTTGATTTCCTCATCGCGCTCTGCCTTGATCTTCGCAAGGTTCTCCGGAAGCGGAATCTGCTCACGGATTTCTGCGCTGGTCGGAAGCTTCGATCTAAATTCAAATCCCATACTGGTCTCCTTCTTCTGAACGGGCCCTCTGCTGGTCCTTTCCGAGGACTGAGTCTGCCAATGTCTACATCCGGCACCTGCGCGCATAGCCACGAAGGTCCACTCAGCCGCATACCCGCAAGTATACGCGGAAAGAACCGCAAAATCAAGTGAACACGTGGCATGGTTCCCATTCCTTCTGTAAGCGCGTAACCGTTCAAGCAAGGAGACCCGGAGGGGCGGCAACGGAGGCCATACGTAGAGACCGTGTGAAATCAAGCCGGGTCCCCTTAGCGGCACTAGACCCTCTGCCCGCACGGTATGTTACTTCGGGAAGGTGATGGTGATCTTCGTGCCGCGGTTCAGCTGCGAGCTGATGTCCACCTTTGCGTGGTGGAGCTCGGCGACGTGCTTCACGATCGAGAGGCCGAGGCCGGTGCCGCCGATGGCGCGGCTGTGGGACTTGTCCACCCGGAAGAAGCGCTCCCAGACGCGGTTCAGATCCTCCTCCGGGATGCCGATGCCGTCATCCTGTACCGTGATGGACCTGCCTTCACAGATGACGTAGACATGCCCATCCGGATGGTTGTACTTGATCGAATTATCGATGAGATTATAGATCATCTCCTCGATGTTCGTACGAACACCGGTGATTTCCGCACTGCCGCCCGACAGATCGACCGAAACCTGATGCTTCATCGCCTTATCGCGGAGACGATGGATGATCGTCTCCGAAAGGAAATAGAGATTCACCGGCTCCTGCTCCATCTCGACACCGGCTTCCAGTCGGCTGAGATGCATGATGTCATCGATCAGCGCCAGCAGACGCTGGGACTCATCATAGATGGTCGTCGAGAACTCCTGCACATGCGCCGCATCGGTCACCATGCCATCCTTCATCAGCTCGGCGAAGCCGGAAATGCTCGTGAGCGGTGTCTTCAGCTCGTGCGAGACATTGGCCGAAAATTCTTCTCTTACCTGCTGTGACTGTTTCACTGAATTCACAAATGGTCGTAGCTCCTCATAAACATCTTCATCCGTCAGGTCCACCGTCGGGGTATCCATCTTCTGAATCTGCTCTGCCATATGATCGAGCGGTGCCACGATCTGATGTGTCAGCCGGTTTGCCATCTGCGTCGCGAGCAGAAAGAGCAGCACCATGATGCTGAGAATCGCCGGCAGGATGCGGAGGAAGATCCCGATGATGTTCGAGGTTTCCAGGCCGAGGCGGATGACATATCGTCCGCCGGCGGTGAGCATCGCTGCATAGTGGGCATTTCGTCCGAGGGTCTTCGAGAGACGCACGGCATGCCCCGCACCTTTCGCCATGGCTTCCTCGATTTCCGTCCGGTCGAGATGTGAGTCCATGGTTTCGGTGTTTCCCTTCGAGTCATACAAGACCTGCCCACTGCCCGCATCCACCAGGGTAATACGCAGCTCTGCATTCTTCGAGCGATGGATATCCTTCAGATACTCATTCAGAAAATCCTCTACCTTCTCGCTTCCCTCTTCTGCGATTTCATTGATGCCGGCACAGAGCGCGTCGGTCTGCAGCATCAGATTCTCATCGGTCTGCTTATCGTAAAACCGAAAATACAGTACCTGACTTGCGAGCGTGCTGAGAACCAGTGCAAGCAGGGCTGTGATACATAGGCTTCTGTAAATACGCTGTTTCAATCTATTTCCTCTTTAAAACAGGCTGTTCTACCTGTATGAGCTGTCGGCTGCCTGAACGAACCAGAACCACCTGCTGTACAGGTGGTTGTTTCGCAGCCGTCATCCTGCAAGCGGATCCATCGGTCGCACGATAGCATCAGTCTGCACTCAGACGATAGCCGACGCCACGGACGGTTTTGATGTACTGCCCGGCATCGCCGAGCTTCTGGCGAAGGGTCTTCACATGCATGTCGATCGTACGGCTCTCGCCCTCATAATCATAATTCCATACCTGACCCATGATCTGATCACGGGTCAGCACGAGCTCCTGATTATGCATCATATAGTCGAGCAGCTCGAACTCCTTCAGTGTGAGCTCCGGATGAATCTCCTCGCCGCCTTCCTGCACGCTTACCCGGTGCTTCGCCTCATCGAGGGTGATCTCGTGAAAGCGGAGCGCAGGTCGTATGACCTGCTCCGTCGCCTCCTGTACGCCACCCATCTTCGCGCGCCGGAGCAGGGCCTTGACACGGCTCAGCATCTCCATGACGCTGAACGGCTTCGTCATATAATCATCGGCACCGAGGTCGAGGGTGGAGACCTTATCTGCCTCGGCCGACTTCGCGGTCAGCATCATCACCGGAATCTCCGCGAACTTCGCGCTTCTCCGGAGACAGCGCAGGACCTGGATACCGTCGATGCCCGGCATCATGACATCCAGCAGCACCAGTGCCGGTTCGAACTTCTCGGCATCATCGAGGAAGGACTGTCCGTCGCTGAAGCCGCGCGCCTCGTAGCCGTTGGCCGTCAGCGCATAGGTAATCAGCTTCTGAATACTCTCATCGTCTTCTACAACTGCAATTCTCGTCATCTCTTATCTCCTGTACTGTATGCACCCTGAACACCGCTGCATCCAGAACTGAACAGGGATGCCGGCGGAAGCCGATGCGTTTCGCTTTTCCCTATTATAAAAAACTCTGGAATTCCTGACTACGACAGAATGGGAATTTTCTGTTTAAATTCCCATCCATGTTACTGTTCAGGCGCAATTCGATCCCGCCGCTGCACGAAGTCAGGTGTAAAACGTAACCCATCCATGATGTCGTTTTACTGAAAACGCTTGAAAACACGTTCATCGCGGGCCAGCTTCTTCTCTTCCATGGTCTTCTGGTCGAAGGTATACTTCGTCATCACCGGACGCTCACCAGTGATGGAAAACTCCACCCACTCCGCGACATTCGTCGCATGATCACCGATCCGCTCAAAATACTTCGCCACCATCAGGAAGTCCAGCATCATCTCACCACGATCCGGGTACTTCGCGATGAGTTCGACGATTTCCTTTTTGATTTCGTCAAACATGTTATCCACGACATCATCCGATTCCTGCACACTCTTTGCAAGTGCGAGGTCCTTCTGAATGAAGGACTCGACGGCCCTCGTCACCATGCGCATCGTCGCGCTGGCCATATCCTGGATTCGAATCGCCGACTCCATACCGTCCTGATCCTTGCCATAGAGATACTCTGCGATATCGGCGATATCCGAGCACTGATCACCGATCCGCTCGAGATCCGAAATCATCTTCAGTGCCGAGCTGATGTAGCGAAGATCCCTCGCTACCGGCTGCTGCTCCAGTAAGAGACGGAGGCACTCCGACTCGATCAGTCGCTCGAGCTTATCGATTTCCGCATCCGACTCATAAATTTTATTGATCATCTGACGGCTCTTCTCGCTGAGCTCTGCATTCTCTGCCGCTGCGATATCCTGCAGGGTCAGGGCCACCTGTCCAATACAGTTTTCACAGCAGGAGCCCATCTCTATCAGGTTCTGCTTCATCTCATCCAGCTGTCGATCCAACCTGCTACGCATCCTGTTCCTCCTTACATCTCACTATTCTGTACCATATTCTGTGTACGACATACCTCGCGCATGCGGTACACCTCTGCCTTTTCCTTCTTTTTCTCCCGGAGACTGTGCTCCAGCACGAAGCCGGCCTCCTGCAGCTTTCCTGTCAGAAAGCGACGCGGCTTCGCCGTCCATGTAAACCATGCAGCGAAGAGATCAAATAAATCATAGCTTTTCATCATCGTTTTCCTCTGATTAACCGAAACGTCCCGTGATATAATCCTCTGTCCGCTTGTCCTTCGGCATCGAGAACAGCTTCTCGGTCTTGTCTGCCTCGACCAGCTCTCCCAGAAGGAAGAACGCGGTCTTATCGGAGATACGGGTCGCCTGCTGCATGTTGTGCGTGACGATCACGATCGTAAAATCCTTCTTCAGCTGCAGGGTGAGATCCTCGATCTTCGAGGTGGATATCGGGTCCAGTGCGGAGGTCGGCTCATCCATGAGCAGGACATCCGGCTTGACGGCCAGTGCACGGGCGATGCAGAGACGCTGCTGCTGTCCTCCGGACAGACCGAGTGCAGACTTTCCGAGACGATCCTTCAGCTCATCCCAGATCGCCGTCTCACGAAGCGAGGTCTCGACGATCTCATCGAGCTCCTTTTTGTTGCGGATACCGTGTGTACGTGGACCGTAGGCAACATTGTCATAAATCGACATCGGGAACGGATTCGGCTTCTGGAACACCATGCCGACGCGCTTACGAAGTGTATTGACATCGACATCCTTCTGATAGATGTCCTGACCATCGAGAAGGATCTGACCGTCGACACGGCAGCCCTCGACCAGGTCGTTCATGCGGTTCAGTGACTTGAGGAGTGTGGACTTGCCACAGCCGGACGGTCCGATGAAGGCCGTGATCTCATTCGGCGCGATGCTTAAGTTGATGTCATGAAGCGCATGAAATGCGCCATAGTGTAAATTCACATCTTTGATTTCAAACTTATCCATAATCTTCGTTATTCCTTCTCCTTACGCCTTCGATGCGAGTTTCTTCGCCAGCATCGATGAGAGTGCATTGATCATCGTCACCACAAGAAGCAGTACCACTGCGGTTGCATAGGACTGGTTTGTATAGAGGCCTTCGTTCGTGAGTACATACATGTGGATCGCGAGGGTTCGTCCGGAGCCCATGATGGAGTTCGGGATGCCGGCGACCGTACCTGCGGTATAGATCAGCGCCGCTGTCTCACCGACGATACGTCCGATGGCGAGGATGATCCCCGCGAGGATGCCTGGTACAGCAGATGGAAGCACGATGGAAAAGATCGTACGAAGCTTGCCGGCACCGAGGCCCAGCGAGCCCTCTCTGAAAAGATCCGGCACCGCCTTCAGCGACTCCTCGGTCTGACGCATGATGAGCGGCAGGATCATGATGGAGATCGTGAGTGCACCACCCAGGATGGAGTAGCCGAAGTGCAGCTGGATGACGAACAGGAGGTATCCGAACAGTCCGTAAATGATGGACGGAATACCGGACAGGGTCTCGGTCGTGAGACGGATCAGCTCAACGAACTTCGAGCCGCGCTTCGCATACTCGACGAGGTAGATAGCCGAACCGACCCCCATCGGAATCGCGATCAGAAGCGACAGCACCGTCATCACGATGGTGTTGATCATCGCCGGCATCAGCGAAACATTGTCCGTATTGTATTCCCAGGCGAAAAGACTCGGCTTCAGATACGGGATGCCGCGGATCAGGATGTAGATGATGAGGAACAGCAGGGTTCCGACGGTCAGCGCTGCGGCCAGCAGCGTCACCGCACGCAATAAAATGCTTTCAGTTTTCTGGTTCATGTCCTACCCCTTAGTACTTGGATTCCGACTTGTGCTTGATGAAGCTAAAGATCAGGTTGATGCACAGCAGGAAGATAAACAGGACGACGCCCGTCGCGATCAGGGCTTCGCGGTGAAGGCCGACGGCATAGCCCATCTCGAGGACGATGTTGGCGGTCATGGTACGTGTTCCCTGGAAGATGCCCTTCGGCATACGCGGCTGGTTGCCGGCGATCATGATGACGGCCATGGTCTCACCGATGGCACGACCGACACCGAGGACGATCCCGGCGAAGATACCGGAACGGGCGGCCGGAACCATCACGTGGAAGATGGACCGCTCATGGGTCGCCCCCAGTGCGAGGCTGCCCTCATAGTAGCTCTCCGGCACGGCATCGATGGCGGCCTTCGCGCAGCTGATGATGGTCGGCAGGATCATGATGCCGAGCAGGATGGACGCCGTCAGAATCGACTTGCCCTTGCCGCCGAACGGCTGCGTCAGCACGGCGATGACCGGAACGATCACGACGAGGCCGAAGAAGCCATACACGACGGATGGAATACCCGCGAGGAGCTCCACTGCCGGGTTGATGATTTTATAGATTTTCTTCGAGCAGAACTTCGAAAGGTAAACCGCCGTCAGAATGCCGATCGGCACACCGACGAGGATGGAACCGATGGTGACATAAACCGAGCCCACGATCATCGGCAGGATACCGAAGATGTTGTTCTTCGGCTTCCAGGTAGTTCCGGTCAGGAACTGCTTCACACCGATCTTCAGAATCGCCGGAATACCATTGGAGAAGAGAAAATAACAGATCAGGATGACGAGAAAGATACTCATACTTGCGAGCAGCATGAACACATATTTTGCGATGCTCTCGCGAACCGCTGCGGCGCCGCTGCCACGAAGCGGGTTGTCACCGGTCACACGCGCACTCGTTTTTTCCGCCTGCTGTGCATCCGCTCTTCCTGCAAGGCCCTGCGATACCGGCGTATTTCCCAGTACCTGATCGTTTGCGATGTTCATACACACAGAGGAGCCCGTTACCGGGCTCTCTGCAGCTGTTTCATGAACTTCGTGGACTACATGATGTAATGTAAGTTCGTTTTCCATACGATTTCCTTATCTAAGTGAAGTCTCAACGTTTCATCTTTCACAGGATGGAATTATGCCAGGTCGGACCAGTCGGTGGTGTCACCTACATAGATGTCCTTTACCTGCTCGGAAGTAAGATCATCGACCGGGTTGTCGTTATTTACCACAACGGCGATACCATCCATCGCGATGACCTGACCCTGTGCACCCTTGGCGGTCTCCTCATCCTTCAGATCGCGGGAAGCCATACCGATATCACATACGCCCTCGATGGAAGATGTAACACCAGTGGTGGAATCCGACTGCTGAACCTCTACGGTTACATCACTGTTGAGTGCCTTGTATGCCTCTGCCAGCTTCTCCATCACCGGTGTAACAGAGCTGGAGCCTGCGACGGTGACCTTACCGCTCTTACCAGATGCTGTATACGCGCCCTGGTTGCCCTGGGAGATATAACCGTTGTCCTCAACGACCTTCTGGCCTTCCTCGGAGAAGATGAAGTTGATGAAATCCTGTGCCACATCGGAAACCTCACCGGTGGTGACGATGTTGAACGGACGTGCGATCTTGTAGGTGCCATCCTTGATGTCATCTACGGTTGCGGCTGCGCCGTCGATCTTCAGTGCCTTTACGGAATCGTTAAGAGATCCGAGGGAGATGTAACCGATGGCCTGCTTATCACCTGCGACGGAGGTGATCATAACCTCGGTGGAGTTGGTGATCTCTGCGTCATCGGTGGTGTAATCGACCTTTTCACCGGAAGCATCCTTCTGCTCTACACCGAAAAGCTCGAT
>SFND01000021.1 GCA_004554245.1 Oribacterium sp.
TTGCCTGCCGGAAGTTTACTTCTCTTCCTTCAGTTCCTGGTCGGTTTCCGCCATGGCCTTCTCGGCATCGAGCTGGGCGTCGGTCGCAGCCATCGCCTGCTGCGCCTTCGTCTTCGGGTCGAAGGCGTCTGCGGCGTCCTGCTCGGACTGCTTCGACGCATTTTTGATATCCTTCAGGTACACGCCGAGATTTGCCTTCACGGAATCGATATAGGCACGGCGAAGCATCGCCTGCTCGGCCTTCTCCTCCTCACTAAGGCCGCTGCCCTCCTTCGACTTATGATAAAGCTCATTGATACGCCTGATATCCTGCTCTGTAACCATTATGCATTCTCCTCACTCTCGAGATACTGTACGAGATCAAAATCCTTATTTTCATGTGCTGCGAACAGCGTGCCGACATTCTCTCCCTCGAGAATCTCCGTGATCACATCCGCACTCGTGAAGCGCGCGATCACCATATCCGCACCACTGTCCGTCGAAATCCGTGCCGCCGCGAGCTTCGCACTCATGCCCCCGGTGCCGACATTGGACCCGCTGTCCGACTTCCCCATCTCGAGGATGTCCGCATTGATCTCCGGAATGAACGGGATAAACTCCGCATCCGGATTCTTCTTCGGGTCGTCCGTGAAGAGACCATCGATATCCGACAGCAGAATCACCAGATCCGCATGCACCACGGCACCGACGATCGCCGCCAGCTGGTCATTATCCCCGAAGGACTCGACCTGATTGATCTCCGACGTCGACACCGTATCGTTCTCATTGACGACCGGCACTGTGCCAAGATTCAGCAGCTCGAGGAAGGTGTTCGTCGCATTCATACGCGAACGCGGATCGAGCATGATGTTCTTCGTCAGCAGCACCTGCGACGCGATCACACTGTACTCCGAGAAAATCTTCTGGTAGGTCATCATGAGACGCGCCTGCCCGATCGCCGCGAACGCCTGCTTCTCCGCCATGCTCCGCGGACGACGATGCATCCCGATCACACTCCGCCCCGTCGCGATCGCACCCGACGACACGAGGATCACATCCTTCCCCTCCGCATTCAGATCCGAAATCACACGCACCAGCTTCTCGATCTTCCGAAGATCCAGACTCCCCGTCTCCTTGTGGGTGATGCTCGCGGACCCCACCTTAATCACGATCCGCTTCTTATTTTTTAAACTTGCTCTCATCTCATGATTCGTTTTTTCCATAACACTCCCGAGAACTGAAATATTCTATGATTCATTTCAGACAGACGCCTCGGAGTACTGTGTTTCTGCTGCCATCCCTCCGAGGCGTCGAACGAAAATAAAAAACAAATAATGGAATATTCTATAATTAATTATACGACTTGACAAGTGCTTCCGCGGCTTTCATGCCGTCCATCGCCGCGCTCATGATACCGCCCGCATAGCCGGCACCCTCGCCGCACGGATAGAGCCCCCGGATGTTCGAACAGAAGTCCTCACCTCGCGGAATCCGCACCGGACTCGAGGTCCGCGCCTCGATGCCACAGAGCAGCGTATCGTCCTGCGCGAAGCCATGCAGCTTATGCTCGAAGCTCTCCATCCCCTCGATGAAGGTCTCGTTAAACTCATTGAGCGCCGCATAGGACGAGTCCGCCGGAAAACGGAACAGCCCGTTCAGCCGACTGTAGCCGTACTGCCCCTTGATTTCAGGGCGAATTCGCCCGACCGTTTTTTCGGTGGTTTCGCGGTCCGCCTTGAAATCCCCGTAGGTCTGCACCGGCACACGGCCATCTAGCAGCTGGTATGCCCGCTCCTCCAGCGTCCGCTGCAGTGCGATGCCGCCGAGCGGATGGGCCGCCCCGTCATAATCCGTCTTCCGGATCGACACGATGATGGCAGCATTGGCGTTCTTCCCGTCCCGGGCATGGTAGCTCATCCCGTTCACGCAGAGACGCCCCGGCTCCGACGAGCTGTTCACGACATAGCCGCCCGGACACATGCAGAAGCTGTAGACACCACGCCCGTTCTTCGCACTCGTGTGCGTCAGCTTGTAGGCACCCGGCCCGAGCGCCCGCCGCGTCTCCGCATCCACCGCACCATAGAGATCCGCATCGATCATCGCCTGCGGATGCTGTACACGAAAGCCCATCGCGAAGTCCTTCGCCTCCATGTGGAGACCGGCTGCGTAGAGCTCCTCATAGCTGTCGCGCGCCGAGTGACCGATCGCGAGGATGATCTTCCGATCCTTGTCCCGCACCGGATCATACGTAAACTTCGTATGGAAGTGAATCTCACCGCCGAGCGCCTCGATCTCATAGCGAATTCCGCGCACGACATCGACGAGACAGTCCGTCCCGACATGCGGCTTCGCGTCGATGAGGATGGAGGGATCTGCCCCATAGCCGACGAACAGATTCAGGATGAAACGACTGCGCCCATCCGGATCCTTCGTCAGCGTGTTCAGCTTTCCGTCGGAGAATGTTCCAGCGCCGCCCTCACCGAACTGCGGATTCGAGTCCGGCTTCAGCTCGCCTGTCGCCCAGAGACGCTCGACATCCTCGACACGCTCCTCGACCGACGCACCACGCTCATACACGATCGGATGCATCCCGGCACGCGCGAGGATCAGCGCCGCAAACATCCCAGCCGGACCGAAGCCCACGACCACCGGACGATGCGCCTCCTCCCGGAAGTAGTCACGCCGAGGCACGTTCCCGATCTTCTCACCGAGCTCCGGCGCACGATACTCGACCCGCTCGCCCATCTGGACATCCCGGTTCCGAAGCCGCTTCACCAGCTTCTCCTCCGCCCGAAGACCACCCTCCAGCTCCACCAGCAGCGTATAACTGAAGAAAATCTCCGGCCGCTTCCGCGCATCGATCGACCGCCGCAGCACCTCCAGCGTCGCGATCTCCGCCGGCTTCACCCCCAGCAGCTTCGCACACTGAAGCCGCAGCATCTTTACCGACGCCGTCACCGGAAGCTTCACCTGATTCACCTTAATCATAAAAACTCCTTTATTCAAACGCCTCAAATGAGAGGCACTGATTCACCGTTCAGAACCCACCATCGCAGGCAGCGCTCCGGGGAGCTCCACTCCGACCATTAACAAAACACTGCCATCATAACACAAAACAGGAGAAATACGAAATCATAGTAACAGTCCATCCCCCTGGCTCTCCATGGAAGTTTGAGGCTGCTCCTCATTCGCCCACCCCATAGGATTCGTGGATGACTATACGTTCTGGTCCCACCCCCGCTCATGAGGAGCCCTCAAACTTCTGGCAACCCGGGCGAAAAAGATGAAAATCGATGGTTTCATCTAATAACTGGCGGATTATGAAATAGTGGATAATATTAACATCGTTTATCATTTTAGCGCACGATGCTAAGATATCCACTATTTCATAATCGGGCAAATATTGGATAGTTTTCCGTAAAATCAGGCATACGCATATATGCGTACCATCCAATCTACCTGGATTTTTCAAATAGTGGATATGTATTTCGGGCTTCTAAGAAGAATTTCCATAAGCGTATATCCAATATACCTTCATTTATAAAATACTGGATACTCGATCCCGGATTCCTCTTGTAAAATAAGGCTTTTCATATCCAGCATTTTCAAAATCGATTAAGAGTGGATATTTTCCAGCCTTCCTCTATTATTCCAGTTCAAAAACATATCCAGTATTTTCAAAATCAAGCCATATTGGATAGGACATGCCCTAGTTTGGACCTGGAGCCCCTCTTACCGTTACCCCATCATACCTGTTATTCACGGTTTTGATACAGCCTCACCCGCTCGGCCTGAAACAGGCGCCGATTATTTGTTTGCCTGCATGGGGCGGGCCGATATGTGAGTAGATAAAAGATGTACGCCGGGGGTGGGCAGGCAAACGAGAAGAGGCGCCCCGGGTAAGCGCCCCCAAAAACCAGCTGGATTTAGAAAGAAACCCGGCTGAACTGCTACAAATTATAGACACGTAGCAGGCTGGAGGACAGGCAGCGGAAAACCTATGCACGATCACAAATAAGCCGGAGGACAGACATCGGAAACCATATGCCGAGGACGTGTAAATTCAAAACAGGACCCCTTAGAAACACTTGGAGTAATTTTTCCTCAGCACTCCTTCCAACGCCGGGTTTTCATAAAGAAAACCCGGTGATTGGAAGGAGCCTAGTGTTTCTTAGGGGTCCTGTTTTAGAATTTACCGCCGCAGGGCGTACTGTGTTTCCGATGTCTGCCCTCCGGCTGTTTGCCGTACTGCGTTTCCGCTGCCTGCCCTCCGGCCACTGTTTATTTTTTTAGGAGTTTCCCTGCAGCTGCGCGTTGATCTCCGCCGCGCACGCCTCCAGGCTCTCCTTCCCATATAAATACTTATCCGCCGTGTTCTTGAAGGCATCCATCACGGTCGACGATTCCAGCTGCGGAATCATGATCGCGTTTTCATCCTGCATCTCCCTGATCTCCTGCGCCGCCGCATACTCGAGCGAATCCAGCTGCCGCGAGCTCTTCAGCGCATCCAGCGCCCGCTCCGAAATCGGTACCCCCTTCTCCGTTCCCTGCAGCCGCGCCATATCTGCGTCGTTGATGAGGAAGTTCAGGAAGCGCGCCGCCTCCTTCGGGTGCTGCGTCGTCGCACTGATCGCATAGAGCGTCGCCGGCTTCGTGTACCAGCCGCTGCGAAGCGCCCCCGGCTCCATGATGTTGTTCCCGATGACGACATTGACCCCGGACTTAGAGAGCTCCGCGCAGTAGCGCGTCGCATCACTCGCCCAGCAGCCGGCTCCTGCCGTCGTCCCGTTTTCGAAATCCGTCGCGTCGAAATCCTCGACCCGCGGAATGACCTTCTTCTCCAGCAGCTGCTTATAGAAGTCGAGGATCTCCACCCAGTCCTCCGCTGTTCCGCAGTAGCTTCCATCCGCCGTGAACAGCACCCGGCCCGTCGTCTGCTCGAAATGCGCAACGAGGCACAGAAACAAATGCTTCTTCACCATGCCGATCGGATAGATCCCATCCTTCGACATCTGCTCCGCCGCCTGGAAAAGATCATCCCAGGTCTCCGGGATGTCGAGCCCATAGCGGTCATAGACATCCTTGTTATAGAAGAACACCGACATATTGTAGGCGATCGGGATCGCATTCAGATGCCCGTTCACCGTACCGAGTGCGAGATCCACCTCCGTATAGCGGCTGAGATCCAGCACATCCGTCAGGTAGTTGAGGTTATAGTAGCCTGTCCCATCCGGCGAGTAGGTATGCAGCCAGGAATAGTTGATCTGCATGACGTCTGCGTTCGTATGGCTCTTCATGAACACCTGATTGCGCGTCTCGTAGCCGTCCCACACACCATAGGTGTGGTTCACACGGATGTCCGGATTCTTCTCCTCGAAGACCTGGATACCGGTCAGCGTGTACTGGTGGCGTGCGTCATTTCCCCACCAGGCGTAGGAAATCGCCGTCTGCTCCGTATCCTGCCGGTAGATCGTCTGCGTGCCCTCACCGAGCACGCGCTGGTGCCAGAAGCTGCAGCCACCGGTGCTGAGGGCCAATGCTGAGATCAGGGTGCATGCCAGTAATTTTTTCCATGCGATTTTTCTCATCCCGTCTCACCACCTTACGAAACATAGTTCGGACGCGCCTTTCCGCTGCGCTTCGCCTCATAGAGGGCACTGTCTGCACGCTTATAGACGTCCTCGAAATGATATTTTCCCTTATCCATCAGATAGATGCCGGAGCTCACGGAAATCTGGCAGATATCCCGTTCCTTCTCGAACTCCCGCTTGAAGCAGTTATAGAGATGATGGATCTCGTCATGCGCCATCTCGTTCGCCTCCTCGAAGGAAAGTTCCGGATAGTTTCGGTAGATGGCGAACTCATCACCGCCCATACGTCCGATCAGCACATTCTCGGTGAAGGCATTCTGGAGCAGCTTCGCCATTCGGATGATGACCTCATCCCCGACACTGTGGCCGAGCTGGTCGTTCACCTTCTTGAAGTTATCGAGATCGAGCATGATGAAGCTGCTCACCTGCGTTTCGGAAACCGCAGCGATCTCGTTCGTGACGAAGCTCTCGAAGGAAGCTTTATTCAGAAGTCCGGTCATGAGATCATGACTCGCCTTATCATTCAAGTCGGTTACGATGCCGGATACTGAACGGTTAAATACGGTATAGACGAAGATACCGCCGAGGATCAGCACACAGCAGATGCAGGCGACGATCAAGATCGTCTTCTGCGCGGCGATGGAATTTTCACGTGTCATCGACTCCACGGAAATCGTACAGATGACGTGCCAGCCGTTCTGGCAGCTATCCTTCGTCACGAGATACTCGCTGTCCATTACGCTGCCGCTCTCGACACCACTCAAAAGCGATACGATATGCTCCGGAAGCCTGGAGGAAACCTCATCCTGACGGCTCGAGTACAGGATCTGGTCGTCTGCATTGACCAGACGTACCGTCATATCGTTCAGTGCCTTCGGGAGCTCGAACACACTCTCGAGCTCGCGGTTATAGATGGACGCCACGACGAGCGCATGCGGATTCAGACGCTTCGTGTAGTAGAGACGGTCATAATTTCCGTTGATGCCGAAGGACCAACCGTCCGACGTCTGCGGATTCTGTATGGTCTTCGCGAAGGTCTCATACATGCCGCCCTTCGGGAACATCGCCTTCGTCACCTGTGAGATCCAGCCGATCGTGCTTTCATCACTGTAGATGATGCCGAAATCCGAGAAGTTCTCCATGATCCCGAGATCGACGATCTTCTCGTTGATGGCCTTCTCCCGCTGCAGCTTTTTATAATCATCAAGCGTCGTATCCAGCGGATCATAGCCATAGTACTCCTCACTGGAAAAAAGGAGGGCCGCCTTCTGCTGAACCTCCCGGATATAACTATCGATATTCAGTTCCAGCTGCTTCGAATTCGCCGACACCAGCACCGACACCTGCTGCCGCAGGGTCGTATTCGAGCTGGACAACGTAAGACCCGTCACGACGATCGCCACCATCAGGATACCGAGCGAAAAGATGATGGTCATCGTCAGCTGGATCTTATGCAACATTTTGTTCACGCGTGATACTCCCCTCTATATCGCGAAACACTCATCAGACAGAGTACTAAAACCCGGACATTTACAGTGCATGTTTGATCCTATTACAACAAATCATGTACCCGATCACTAAATTTTATAAATATTTTACTATTAATTTTAAATATACGCAAGATTTACGACTGCGTTTCACGAAAAATACAGACAGCAGCGTGACTGTTCAGACAAGGGGACCAGGCGGGGCGACAACGGAGGCCATACGTAGAGACCGTGTGAAATCAAGCCGGGTCCCCTTAGCGGCACTTGGTAAATATCCATGCGCCTTTGGCGCATGGATGCCCCCGGGCGGCGAGGCCGTTTTGCCACCAAGGTGGCAAAATCAAGCGACGATGCCCGCGCCGTAGGCGCATCTAATGGCATCGTCTCCTTGTCTGTTTTCCTTAGCACCCTCTGTCAACGCTGAGTTTTCATCAGGAAAACTCAGCGATTGCAGAGGGCCTAGTGCCGCTTAGGGTCCCCGGCTTAGATTGAACCGGTCTCGTAGTACTGTGCCTCCGTTGTCGTCCCGCCGGGCCCCCTGTCTGAACGGTCACACTGCGGCGTGCCGCCCGGCGACGAAGCCGGAGGCCCAGGCCCACTGGAGGTTGTAGCCGCCGCAGATGCCGTCGATGTCGAGGACTTCACCGGCGAAGTAGAGGCCCGGGACGAGACGGGAAGCCATGGTACCCGGATCAACCTCCGTCGTGTCGACACCGCCGGCCACAACCTGCGCCTGCAGGAAGCCGTTCATCTCGACGCACTCTGCCTTGAAGCGAACGCTGAGGGATGCGAGGCTTCGAAGCTGCTTCTCACTGAGCTCCGCGACCGGAAGCTCCGGACGCACGCTCGCCATCCGAAGCAGAAGCTGCCCAAGCTTCTGGTGCAGCAGCCCCGTAAAGAAGCTCTCCATCTTCCGCCCCGGGAGCCGCTCCTGCCGCTGCCGGTACAGCTGAACCGCGAGGTCCTTCGGGTCCTCTGCCTTTGCAGCACAGCACGACACCTCTGTCCTCGCATTCTGTGCATTTTTTGCAGCCGATACTTCGATCGTCGAAATCCCAGAAGCCGAAGACGCTCGTTTCGAATTTCGTACTGCTGCACCTGCTTCTGTGAATCCCGGCAGGAAATTGATATAGACCGCAGCCTTCTTCCCCTCCTGCAGCGCATACGCCGCATAACGGGACAGCTGGAACACCGGGATGCCCGAGATCCCATAATCGACGAGCTGAAGCTCCCCGGCCTCACGGTCGACGCAGCAACCATCGACACTCAGCTCGAGCGCCGCCTCTGTACGGATCCCGGCGAGTGCCCGGAACGCATCTCCGGCGCAGCGGATCCCGCAGAGCGCCGGCACATACGGCACGATGGTGTGCCCCAGCTTCCGCGCGATGAAGTATCCGTCCCCGTTTGAGCCCGTCTTCGGTGCCGCCTTCGAACCCGCCGCGAGGATCACTCGATCCGCCTTCACCACCGCATCCGTACACTGAATCATAAAATATCCCGCATCTTTCTCGATGCGCTGAATATTCTTCACCTCCGCGTTATAGTACACCTTCACCGACAGACGGTGAAGCTCCTCCCGGAGCGCATCCACGACGGCACTCGCCTGATCCGAATTCGGATAGACATAGCTTCCACGGAAACGCGGCTCCACCCCGATCGCCCGGAACCAGTCCAGCACCGCCTCCGGCGGCAGCGCATCCAGCGCCGGTGCCGCAAACTCCGGATGAAAGCCCCGGAACTTCCCACCGATCCGATCACTCATATCGAGATTCGTGTAATTGCAGCGCCCGTTACCCGTCGTCGCCAGCTTCTTCCCCAGCTGCGGATTCTTCTCGATCAGCGTTACGATCGCCCCGGCCCGCGCCGCCTCGATCGCCGCCATCATCCCGGCCGCTCCACCACCGATCACCGCCACTGTCGTCTTCCTGTTTTCATTTCTCTTACTTTCCATACTTAACGCTCCTAAAACTTGAGTGGAAGCCATACATAGACACCGAAAAACGCCATACAATCAAGGCCCCCTGTGGACTGACTGCAGAAGCCATACGAAGAGGTCGTGAAAAATCAAGTCGGGTTCCCTTAGCGGCACTTGGTGTTATCTCTCCTTGGAACCCTCTGCAACGCTGAGTTTTCATAAAGAAAACTCAGTGATTGCAGAGGGCCTAGTGCCGCTTAGGGAGCTCGACTTAGAGTTTTCCGAGCTCGCAGTACTGTGCTTCTGCAGCCAGCCCACAGGGGGCCTTAATAATGTGATTTTTCCGGCCTCGAAGTACTGTGTTTCTACAGGCTGCCCACCGGGGCCTGTTAAATTACGAAACAAAGCGCTTCAGCCGTCCACCCATCGGCATATGATCCAGATCCTCACGCGTAAACGCATGCATCGCCAGTAACATACCGAAGTACAGCACGATCGCCACGATCACCGCCGGCACCACCATCAGCACCGAGCCGATCCGCGAGTACTTCTCTGCCTCCGGCAGCACGATCCGCACCCCGGTTGAAATTGCGAAGGCCACGATGCCCATCACCACACTCGCGATGGCCGGCATCACATAGGTCTTCGCCACACCCTGGCGGAAACGCACGTGCTTCCGGATCGCCAGCTGGTTCAGGAAGCACATCATGAACGCAAAGAGGATGTTTGAGATCACGACCGCATATACGCCCATGCCCGTCATCAGGAGAAGCAGCAGGCAGACCACGTGGAACACGAGGGAAATCAGCGCATTCACCAGCGGCACATTCAGGTGTCCGAGTCCCTGCAGGATCGCATTACTGATGGTACTGAGACTGTAGAACGCGACGGCCAGCGAACCGATCCGTGTCAGCATGATGAGCATCGCGACATGCTTTCCAGGGAACAGCATGCGACAGATCGGATCCGCCAGCGCGCAGAGCCCCACCGTCGACGGAATCGCGATCAGCATCGTGAAGCGGATACTGTAGCGCACACGGGTCACCGTATCGCGCCGGTTATGCTCCGCGACCGCCCGCGTCAGACTCGGGATCAGTGACGATGACAGAGCATTGGCCAGGGCCACTGGAATATTAAAGAGGATGTGGTACTCGCCGAAGATGCCCCACTGCGTGACGATCTCGTCGCCGTGGCCGAGCTTCGCCATCACGTTTCCGAAGATGGCGTCGTCCATGACGGAGGAAATGTTGTAGACCGTCGAGGAAATGAGGATCGGGAGCATCGTGCCGAGCAGCAGGAAGCCGATGGAGGCATAGCTGTCGACCTCACTCGTATCCTCGCGCATATCCCGGCGCATCGCCGGCACCTGGCTGAGGAAGAGGATCACGAAAAACAGCAGCGCCGTCAGCGCACCCGCACCGGTACCGATCGCACCACCCGCGGCACCGAAGGCATAGCTGTACTCCTCACTCTGGTAGAGGACGTTCGCCGTCTCTCCGCGGTGAAACAGGATGCTCGCGGCGAGCACCGAGATGGCAGCATTGACGATCTGCTCGAGAATCTGAGAGATCGCCGTCGGCACCATGTTGCCGCTGCCCTGGAAGTAGCCGCGCAGGATACCGAGGTAGGCCATGAGCCAGACCGTCGGCGCCAGCGCACGCAGCGCGAAGGAGCAGAACGGCTTCTTCAGGAAGACCTCGGCGATGGCATCTGCACCGAACCAGAGGACACCGCACATCGCGGCACCGGCGATCGTCGCGTAGAAAAAGGCGGCACGAAGCACGCGAGCGGTATTTCGGTACTGCCGGTTCACGAGGTTCGCCGATACGATCTTCGACACCGCGGTCGGCATGGAAAAGCTGCTGAGGATCAGCAGGAGTGTATAGATACTGAAGGCACTGGTGTAGTAGCCGTTTCCTTCATCGCCGATGATTGCCGTGAGCGGCACCCGGTACACCATACCGATGATGCGCACGATGATGCTCGCGATGGCGAGGAGGGAGCCCTGCACGATGAAGTTGTTCCGGCGGTTCTGCCGCTGCTGCTCACCGGCGGTCCGCTGCACGCGCACGCTCTGCGGGTTCACCTGCCGACGCGTCGATGGACGTCTGGATGGTCGTTCATTCATCTGAAGTAGCCCCTTCCTTCCAGAATCTCCTTCTGGCGACGCTCCATCTCGATGCGCTCCTCGTCCTCCATGTGGTCATAGCCGAAGAGGTGCAGCATGCTGTGGGCCACGAGAAAGGCCAGCTCCCGACGCTCCGGATGACCATACTCTGCTGCCTGCGACGCGATGCGGTCCTGATTCAGCACGATATCCCCGAGCAGCAGCTCTCCACTGTCGGGATTGAAGATATCGTCATCGTCCTCGTCGATCGCGTCGAAATCGGCCGGGCGCGCCCAGTCGACCATCGGATAGGACAGCACATCCGTCGGCCGGTCGATCCCGCGGGTCTCGCGGTTCAGCTCGTGGATCCCGTCGTCGTCCGTGATCATCACGCTGAGCTCACACTCATACGGACAGTGCTCATACTCGATCGCCGCCGCGATGATGTCCCGGATGATCGCCTCGAAATCGAGATCCAGCTTCTTCTCTGTATCAAAATCGATATTAATCGTCATAGCTTCCTTCCTCTCCCGCCTGACCAGTTCGAGAGCTCTTCTATATTCGGCCAATGCACATCTTATGCACCTGCCCGTGCGCCGTTCGACCAATGCAGATCTTGTGCACCCGCCCGCACACCGTTCGGCCAATGCAGACCTTATGTACCCGCCCTTACTCGCTGCGATGGCGGTTTTCGTTTCGATGCTCGCCGTAGCTTCGCGGACTCTGCATCGCCTGCGCGCGACGCGCACGCTTCGCCTCGTCCTTCTCGTAGGCGTTGACGATGCGCTGTACCAGCGGGTGACGGACGACGTCTGCGCTGGTCAGCTCAATGAAGGAGATGCCCTCCACGCCACGGAGGACGCGCATCGCGTCCTCGAGACCGGACTTCTTGCCCTCCTCGAGGTCCTTCTGCGTGAGGTCACCCGTGACGATGACCTTCGAGCCGAAGCCGATACGGGTAAGGAACATCTTCATCTGCGCCGGTGTCGTATTCTGTGCCTCATCGAGGATGATGTAGGCATTGTCCAGCGTACGTCCACGCATATAGGCGAGTGGTGCGACCTCGATGAGTCCCTTCTCGGCGTTCGCCTGGTACTGCTCGGCACCCATGATACTGTAGAGCGCGTCGTAGACCGGACGCATGTACGGATCCACCTTCGACTGGAGATCACCCGGCAGGAAGCCGAGCTTCTCACCGGCCTCGATCGCCGGACGGGTCAGGATGATGCGCTGCACCTCCTGCTGACGGAAGGCCGTGATGGCCATCGCCATGCCGAGGTAGGTCTTACCGGTACCCGCCGGACCGATGCCGAAGGTGATCATGTTCTCACGGATCGCATCCACGTAGTCCTTCTGGCCGAGGGTCTTCGGCTTGACCGGCTTGCCCAGTGCGGTGCGTGCGAGGATGTCCTTGTCGATCTCTACCATGTCGCTGCCCGAGCTCTTCTCGGAGAAGCTGAGAGAGATCGCATAATCTACGTTTTGCTCCGTCAGGTCGTTCCCGCGCTGGCTGAGCTCGAGAAGATTCTTCAGCACGGCTCTCGCCTTTTCGGTATCCCTCTCCTCACCGATGATTTTCAGAACGCCGTTTCGATCGATGATCGTGACATGAAAGCTACGCTCGATTTTCTTCAGGTTGCTGTCGAGAAGCCCGAGAACATTCTGCTCGTGCTCCATCGGGATATCAAAAATTGTTTCTACGCTTGCCAATGGCTTCCTCCTCGCCGCCCTTCGACGGTCTTTCGTGGACTATAATCACACTTCGGGCTACACGCCGCGGACGGCGTGTCTCTGCGCCAGCGTGACCCTATCCCGAATAATAAAATAAAAATACCAAAAAAGATAGCCCTAATTCATCACTGAATCAGGGCTACATGAATCATCTATTAAGAATCATCTATAATTAGTTGAACTTACGCTTTCTGGCCGCCTCAGACTTCTTCTTGCGTCTTACAGATGGCTTCTCGTAATGCTCTCTCTTGCGAATCTCCTGCTGGATGCCTGCCTTCGCGCAGTTTCTCTTGAATCTACGCAGTGCGCTGTCCAGAGACTCGTTCTCTTTTACGATAACATTTGACATGCTGAAACCCAAACCTCCCTTCGGGTGCAAACTTAATATGTAGTATAGCACATAAAATCGCTTCGTCAAGGAAATTCTTCAGATTTTCGTGACAAATCAGCCAAGGTCCCGGAGGGACCGGCCACGGATGCCATACGGAGAGACCGTGTGAAATCAAGCTGGGTTCCCTTAGCGGCACTTGGTGTTATCTCTCCCTGGAACCCTCTGCAATCACTGAGTTTTCATAAAGAAAACTCAGTGATTGCAGAGGGCCTAGTGCCGCTTAGGGTCCCCGGCTTAGAGTTCACCGGTCTCGGAGTACTGCGTATCCGTGACCGGTCTCTCCGGGGCATCTGCTTAATTTATCACTTGATCTGCGCCTCGACAGCTGCAGAAGCGGCTGCGATCGCCTCATCGATCTTTGCAGCATCCTTACCACCGGCCTGTGCCATGTTCGGACGTCCGCCACCGCCGCCTCCGACGATCGGTGCGATCTGCTTGATGAGGTTACCGGCATGGGCACCGCTCTTCACAGCGCCATCGGTCGCCATGGCAACCATGGACACCTTGCCGTCCTTGTCGGAGATCAGGAGGATCACGCCCTCACCGAGCTTTGTCTTCAGATCATCGCCGAGATTACGAAGCTCGTTCATATCCACGCCGGATACGTGTGCACCGAGGAACTTCACGCCCTTGATCTCGACCACGGAATCCATGACGTTTCCGAGTGCGTTCTGCGCCTCCTTGCTCTTCAGGGCCTCATTCTCGCTGCGAAGCTCCTTCACTTCCTTCTGAAGGGACTGGATGTGTTCCTTCAGGGTCGCCGGCGTCGCCTTCACGAGCTCAGCGGCCGCGATCATCTCATGCTCGAGATTCTCGTAGTACTTACGAACATTGTCCCCGGTCAGTGCCTCGATACGACGCACACCGGCTGCAACACCGGTCTCGGACAGGATCTTGAACTGACCGATCTGCAGGGTGTTCTTCACATGGGTACCACCGCAGAGCTCGGTTGAGAAATCGCCCATGCGAACGACACGCACCTCTGCACCGTACTTCTCGCCGAAGAGCGCCATCGCACCGGACTTCTTCGCCTCCTCGAGGGTCATGACATCGGTACGAACCTCGAGACCCTCCTGGATCTTCTCGTTCACCATGTCCTCGACCTTCTGAAGCTCTTCTCTCGTCATCGCCTGGAAGTGTGAGAAGTCGAAACGGGTTCTGCCTGCATCCTGGAAGGAGCCGGCCTGCTCAACATGGGTACCGAGTACCTCACGCAGTGCCTTCTGAAGAAGGTGGGTCGCGCTGTGGTTACGGCAGGTCGCCATGTGATTCTTCTCGTCGACCTTCAGGGTCACGGTATCGCCGAGCTTCAGCATACCCTTGCGCATCACACCGATGTGGGCGATCTTGTTGCCGCCGACATGCTCCGTGGATGTCACCTCGAACGCGGCCTCGCTGCCGAGCTCGATCACACCGGTATCACCGACCTGGCCACCCATGGTGCCATAGAACGGGGTCTCCGCCGTGATGATCGCGCCATGCTCGCCATCGGAAAGTGCCTCTACGACGGCATCCTCTGCATCGGCATCGCCTGCTGCGAGGGAAACCATCGCCACGATCTTCGAATCCGCCTCAAGCTTGTCGTAGCCGACGAAGCTGCTTGCGATTGCCGGATCGAGCTCATCATATACGGTCGCTGCGTGGCCGCTGTAATCTGCCATCTTACCGGAAGCGAGACGATCGTTACGTGCCTGCTTCTTCTGGCTGTCCATCGCCTCCTGGAAGGCCGCCTCATCAATGGTGAAGCCCTTCTCCTCGAGGATCTCCTTCGTATTATCGAGCGGGAAGCCATAGGTATCATAAAGCTTGAACGCATCCTCGCCGGAAAGCTCATGCGCACCGCTTGCGGCGAGCTTCGCCTCCATCTCCTCGAGGATCGCCATGCCCTGCTCGTAGGTCTTCTCGAACTTCTCTTCCTCCGCCTTGATAACGCTCAGGATGAAGTCCTTCTTCTCTTCAAGCTCAGGATAACCGTCCTTCGAGGTCTCGATGACACGGCTTGCCAGCGTCGGCAGGAAGGAGCCACCGATGCCGAGCTTACGTCCATGACGTACGGCACGACGGATGATACGACGGAGTACATAGCCACGGCCGTTGTTGGACGGCATGATACCATCGGAGATCATGAAGGTCATCGCACGGGAGTGATCTGTCACGATACGTACCGATACGTCGCTCTCCTCGCAGCCCGGTGCCTCATACTTGACGCCACCGGCGAGCTCGCAGATGAGATCACGAAGATCCTTCAGCGTATCGACGTCGAAGATGGATCCTACATCCTGAACAGCGACGGCGAGACGCTCGAGACCCATACCGGTATCGATGTTCTTCTGCGCGAGGTCACTGTAGTTGCCCTTACCATCATTGTTAAACTGAGAGAATACGACGTTCCAGACTTCCATGTAACGGTCGCCCTCGCCGCCCATAACGTCCTCCGGGCCGTTTCCGTACTTCTCACCACGATCATAGTAGATCTCGGTACATGGTCCGCAAGGTCCGGAGCCGTGCTCCCAGAAGTTGTCTTCCTTGCCGAACTTGTAGATGTGGTCCTCCGGGATATGCATCACATTCTTCCAGATGTCATACGCCTCCTGATCGTCTACATAGACAGACGGATACAGACGGTCCGGATCCAGGCCGACACGCTCGGTCAGAAACTCCCATGCCCATGGAATCGCTTCCTTCTTGAAGTAATCACCGAAAGAGAAGTTTCCGAGCATCTCAAAGAAGGTACCGTGGCGGGCTGTCTTACCAACATTCTCCAGGTCACCGGTACGGATGCACTTCTGGCAGGTGGTGACTCTGCGTCTCGGCGGAATCTCCTGTCCTGTAAACCATGGCTTCATCGGTGCCATTCCGGAATTGATAATGAGCAGTGAATTGTCATTATGCGGAACCAGTGAAAAACTGTTGATCCGTAAGCATCCCTTCTCCTCGAAGTAGCTCAGGAACAGCTCACGCAGCTCATTTACGCCTCTGTACTGCATTCTCGTTCTCTCCTTGCTTTGTTTCATATATAAGCCCTTTACGGGCATCTTAGACATTAACTCGTAAAATATAGCACAGCGCTCAGAAACTTGCAAGATAGGAGCGGTAATCCTTCAGGAGGTCGTAGCAGCGTTCGCGTGTGAGGGCGATCTCACGGCTCAGGTAATCGATGTTCTCCATCACGCTGAGCTTATCCTGGTCGAGCTCTTTCATGCACTCGTGGTTCCGCGAGATCAGAAACGCGCTCGCCGAGGCGATGTAGGCGTCCTTTTCGCTCTCTGTCATGTTCGCGGTGATGGCACGGCCGAGCGCCTCGAGCTCCCGGTTCCAGAGCTTCGCGATCGTCGTATAGTCCTCCTTCAGCGCACTCCCCTGCTGTTCGACGGCGGCGATGTCCTCGAGTGCCCGGATCTCGGCGAAGGCAGACTCGAACTGCGCGATCTGGTCGACAGACGCTTCCGCTGCCTCACTTTCCTGCACCGGCGTCGTCTCTGCAACGATCAGCTGCTCCCTCGTTTCGGAGGGAGCAGCTTCCGTCGTCACCATCGACGCATGGCGGATCAGCGCCTGATCAAGATAGATCCGAATCCCCAGGGTGATCGCCGCAAGGATCAGTACCAGAAGTGCAATCCCCCGGAGCATTCGGCTTGAAACATGTTTTCTCATCTGTATATCAGAAGCTCCCCGTATGGAGCTTTACGTCCTTTCTTTCTGACCCGGCCAATGCCTTCGCCCCATACGTATACTCCTCCACCTGCAGGAATCACAGGCGGAGGGAACCGGTCATCATCGTATCCACTTATCATACAGGCTGAGCAGCTGGTTTGTAAAGCGTGCGAGGTCCTTATTGGCACCACCATAGTTTGCCTTGACGGCGGCCAACAGCTTCGTGTAGGCGGCCAGCAGGCGATCGTAGGCGGCATCGCTCGTCTTCTTCCGCTTCGAGGAGCCATCCTCCACCAGTACATACGTCGGCTTCTCGATCTTCTTCGGCTCTGCCACGGTCTCCCACTCATTCTTCAGGAGGTCGAAAACCGAACCGGAGTACGGACAGTTCACCGTGTAGTGGAGCTCGTCCTCGATCAGCTTCGAGAGTACCTCCATGCCGTCATCATTGCCATGCACGAGGAAGACACGGTCCGGCGCCTGCTCGTAGGCACGGATCCAGTTCATGAGGCCGAACTGATCCGCATGGCTCGACATATCGGCCATCTGCGCGATCTCCGCCTTTACCGCCACCTCCTCACCGAAGAGCTTCACGTGATCAGCACCATCTATCAGTGCCCGTCCCAGCGTTCCCTCCGCCTGATAGCCGGCGAAGACGATGGTCGACTCCGGACGCCAGAGATTGTACTTGATATGATGGCGGATACGACCGGCATCACACATGCCGGAGGCCGAGATGATCACCTTCGGGGTCTCATCGAAGTTGATGGCCTTCGACTCCTCGAGCGTGATGGCGAGGTTAAGTCCCCGGAAGGAAATCGGGTTGATACCTTTATCAACGATGGCACGCGTCTCATCATCGTAGCACTCATCGAGATTCTGCGAGAAGACATGCGTCGCATCGACCGCCAGTGGACTGTCGACATAGACCGGGAAGTTGTCATGCCCGACGATGAGATGCTCCTGCTTGATCTGGCGGAAAAGATACAGCAGCTCCTGCGTACGGCCCACCGCAAACGCCGGCATCACGACATTGCCGCCCCGATCGAGGGTCCGCTGCGTGATGTTCAGGAGATCCTGCAGATGGTTGACCGTCGTATCGTGGAAGCGGGATCCATAGGTCGACTCCATCAGCACATAATCCGCCTCCTTGATGTACTCCGGATCCCGAATCAGCGGCTTATCAAAGTTTCCGATATCACCGGAGAACACGAGCTTCTTCGTAACGCCCTCTTCCGTCAGCCACATCTCGATGGATGCAGAACCGAGCAGATGACCCGCATCGATGAAACGTACACGAACGCCATCCCCGAGCTCGATCATCTCATGATAGTTCACCCCGCGGAAGTGCTGCAGCACATTCGCCGCATCCGTAAGATCATAGATCGGCTCCACCTCCGGCAGACCCGCACGACGCCCCTTCCGGTTCTTCCACTCACACTCCTGCATCTGGATATGCGCCGAGTCCCGCAGCATGATCTCCGACAGTGCCTGCGTCGCCTTCGTCGTCAGCACCGTCCCGTTGAAGCCCTTCTTATAGGCCATCGGGATCATCCCCGCATGATCGATATGCGCATGCGTCAGAAGGATGTAGTCGACCTCCGAATACTTGATCGGCAGCGGCGCATTCTCATAGTAATTTCGCCCCTGCTCCATACCACAGTCCACCAGAATCCTGAGCCCCGCTGCCTCTACATAATGCAGCGACCCCGTCACCTCATGATCCGCACCTATAAAATGAAGCTTCATACAGGCCTCCCTCTCTCAAATGAAAATTAATTTCGCTGTTTTCATTATAGCAGAGTGAATATTTCTTTTCTATAAACATATTCACATGTCTGTATGGATTTCATATAAAGAAAACGCGGAGGGATGTCCCTCCGCGTTTATCATTCAGAAAGGTAAGCCGCCTTGACCTTCGTATCATTCGCAAGATCCTGCGCCCGACCCTCGATCGTGATTTTACCGGTCTCCAGCACATACGCACGATCCGCGATCGCGAGTGCCTTATTCGCATTCTGCTCGACGAGAAGCACCGTCACACCGGTCTCGTGAATCTTCTCGATGATGTTGAAGATCTCGTTTACATAAATCGGGGACAGACCCATGGACGGCTCATCCATGACGATCATCTCCGGATTACTCATCAGCGCACGCCCCATCGCGAGCATCTGCTGCTCACCACCGGAAAGCGTTCCTGCGACCTGATTCTTACGCTCCTCCAGTCTCGGGAAATGCTTATAGACCGTCTCGAGCGACTCTGCGATGCCATCCTTATCCTTCCGGGTATAGGCACCGAGCATCAGGTTCTGATAGACCGAAAGCTGTGCAAATACACGCCGGCCCTCCGGTACATGGGCGAGTCCCGCACCGACCATCTTATGGCCCGGTGTATGCGTGATTTCCTTCCCGTTATAGAATACATGACCGGAACGCGCCGGAATCAGCCCCGTGATGGTCTGCAGCGTCGTCGTCTTGCCGGCACCATTGGCACCGATCAGGGTGACGATCTCGCCCTTATCTACATGGAAGGAAATGCCCTTTAATGCATGGATCACACCGTAGTATACGTTGAGATCCTGTACATCTAAAATCGTACTCATGTCTTCTCCTCCTTAATCTCCGAGATATGCCTTGATGACTTCCGGATCATGCAGTACATCGGCGGTCTTACCCTGCTTCAGTACCTGACCGAAATTGAGGACGGTCAGACGGTCACAGATACCGGATACCAGCTTCATATCATGCTCGATCAGAAGGATCGTCATATCGAACTCATCCCGTACGAGACGGATGGTACGCATCAGCTCCTCGGTCTCACTCGGGTTCATACCGGCAGCCGGCTCATCCAGCAGGAGGAGCTTCGGCTCGGTTGCGAGCGCGCGGGCGATCTCGAGCTTACGCTGCTGACCATACGGGAGGTTGGAGGCCTTATAGTCCACAAAGTCCTGAAGGTCGAATACCTTGAGAATCTCCAGTGCCTTCGCATCCATCTCCTTCTCAAGCTTACGGTACTTCGGTGTTCTCAGAATACCGTCCAGCGTAGAATAGGTGTAATGGTTATGCAGTCCGGCCTTTACATTGTCCAGCACGGACATGTTGTGGAAGAGACGGATGTTCTGGAAGGTACGTGCGATGCCCTTCTTGTTGATCTCCTCACAGCTGAGACCCGTGATGTTGTCTCCGTCGAGAAGGATCTGACCACTGGTCGGCTTATATACACCGGTCAGAAGGTTAAATACGGTCGTCTTTCCGGCACCGTTCGGGCCGATCAGACCGTAAAGCTCATTCTTTTCGATCTGCACATGGAAATTATCAACTGCCTTCAGACCACCGAAGGAGATGCCCAGTGCTTCAATGTCTAACATAGCCATGCTTACGTCGTCTCCTTTCCTTCGTCACTCTTCTTACTGAAACGGGCCATGATCTGCTGGCGAAGCGCGATCAGGGATGGTGCCGAGGTAAACAGCATCATGAGAATCAGGACGATCGCATACATGAGCATACGATAGTCGTTGAGTCCGCGCAGAACCTCTGGCAGGAGCGTCAGGATGACCGCCGCGATGACGGAGCCACGGACATTACCGATGCCACCCATGACGACGAAAACGAGGATCATGATGGACTGGTTGTAGCCGAAGTTCTTCGGCAGCGCCTGGAGCGAGCTCAGGTTGTGTGCATACAGTACGCCGGCTGCACCCGCGATCGCTGCAGAGATGGTGAAGGCCATCAGCTTATAGCGGGTAACATTGAGCCCGATCGACTCGGCGGCGATACGATTATCACGGATGGCCATGATGGCACGTCCGGTTCTCGAGTTGATGAGGTTGAGTACCACGAAAAGTGCGACCAGCAGAAGGATCACGCCGATCGTGAAGGTCGCCTGTTTCGGGGTACCGGTGATGCCCTGCGCACCCTTGATGATGACGGTGCCGCCATCCATACCGAGAGAAAGCGAATCCTTCAGCGAGAAGTGCGCGCCGTGATCGTCGATACCGAAGTACAGTGCGTTGATGATGTTCTTGATGATCTCACTGAACGCGAGGGTGACGATCGCGAGGTAGTCGCCCTTCAAACGAAGGACCGGGATACCGATCAGGAAACCGAAGACAGCCGCAGCCGCTGCACCGATCAGAATCGCGATGATGAAACGAAGAAGCGGTGGCATCGCACTGCTCTTCATCAGCATCGTCCAGGTCGCGGAGGCGAAGGCACCGACGCACATGAAGCCGGCATGGCCGAGCGACAGCTCACCAGAGATACCGACCACGAGGTTCAGGCTCACCGCCATGATGCTGTAGATCGTGAGCGGAACGAGCAGTCCCTTGATAAGGGAGCTGACCTGTCCGGCATTCAGGAAGATCTCGACGATGATATACGCGAGAATCACCATACCGTAGGTGATCATATTTGAGCGGAAGGTCTTCGCCTTCGCTGTAGACATTGACATAGATGTAGTTTTCATTTTCATGCCGACTCACACTTTCTCCATGATCTTCTTACCGAGGATACCCGTCGGCTTCACCAGAAGAACGATGATCAGTACTGAAAATACGATGGCGTCACTCAGCTTCGAGGAGATGTACGCCTTCGACAGATTCTCAAGCACACCGAGGATGATCCCGCCGATGAACGCGCCCGGGATGGAGCCAATGCCTCCAAGCACGGCCGCAACGAAGGCCTTGATGCCCGGCATGGCACCGGTGGTTGGCGTCAGCGTCGGGTACGCAGAGCACATCAGGATACCGCCGATCGCCGCCAGTGCAGAACCGATGGCGAAGGTCATCGAGATGGTCTTATTGACATCGACACCCATGAGGGTCGCCGCGCCCTTATCCTCCGAAACCGCCAGCATCGCCTGCCCGGCCTTCGTCTTGTTGATGAAGGTCACCAGTCCGCCGACGATGATCAGACAGCACAGGATCGTCACGATGGTCTCACCAGAAATCGTCAGTGCACCACCGGCGAGCTTGACCGGCTTGATCGGGACAAAGGAGGTAAAACTCTTCGGATTCGCACCGAACAGGAGCAGCGCCACATTCTGAAGAAGATACGATACACCGATCGCGGTGATCAGAACGTTCAGAGAGTTGGCCTGACGGAGTGGCTTATACGCGACCTTCTCGATGACGACGCCCAGCAGGGTGCAGATCACCATCGACAGGAGGGTCGACACCAGGATCGGCAGCCCCAGCTGGTTCAATGCAATAAACGCTGCGTAACCACCGACCATGAGGATATCACCATGGGCGAAGTTGAGCATCTTTGCGATTCCATATACCATCGTGTAGCCCAGGGCGATGATCGCGTAGATCGAGCCTAAACTGACACCACTCAGCAAGTAGGAAATGAAACTCATCATCTCTAAACACCTCTTTGAAAATTTATGGGGGTCTGACCCCCTTACAAATTCCTTACGGAACCTTCATCATTTCGTAATGGGGTCAGACCCCATAAACTGAATTCAATAAAGGGTTGCTTGTAGCAAGCAACCCTTTATGCTCTTTCATCATGCAGAAAAAGAAGATTTTCTCATGATGCTTCATCACTTTTCCGATCAGTCGGCAGAAGTATAGGCACCATCCTTGACGATGACCGCCTTCGGCTCCTTATCGACATCACCGTTCTCGCTCCATGTCATGCCGGTACCGGTGAGACCGTCATACTTGAGTGACTTCATCTGCTCTTCCATCGCTGTACCAAGATCAGATACAGACATGTCCGGAGTCAGATTACCAGCCTCGAGGGCAGCCTTCATGATGTATGCTGCATCATACGCATCCGCTGCGAACTGAATCGGTGTATCACCGAACTTATCCTTATAAGCTGTTACGAAGCTTACGGTCTTCTCATCGGTCGCATCCGCTGCGAACGGGGTCAGAAGCATGAGGCCCTCTGCGAGAGACTTATCGAAGTTCTCCACATCGAGGATACCATCCATACCATCACAGCCGAAGAAGGTCGGCTTGTAACCCATGGTGTTTGCCTGTGTCAGAACGAGTGCTGCCTCTGTGTAGTAGAACGGAAGGAATACGAGCTCTGCACCTGCGCTCTGCATCTTCTGAAGCTGCGTAGAGAAATCTGTCTTCGAATCCGCCGTGAACTGCTCATCCGCTACGATCTCAAGACCCTGGTTGCCGGCCTCGGTAACGAAGGAATCGTGAATACCGGAGGAGTAAACATCGGAAGAATCATAGATGATACCGATCTTGGTTGCCAGCTTGTGTGTTCCGATATACTCTGCGGACTTGGCACCCTGTGCAGGATCCGAGAAGCATACACGGTATGCATTCGGTGCTGCGGTACAGTCAACTGCAGAACCTGACGGAGTCAGAAGGAACATATTATCATTCTGTGCCTCAGAGGCAACCGCGATGGTCGGTGCGGAAGTGGTCGGTCCGATCAGCATCTGCATGCCCCAGTCCTTGAGGGAGTTGTATGCGTTGATGGCCTTCTCCTGATCATGCTCATCATCTGCCGTCTTATACTCTACCTGGTAGCCATTGATACCGCCGGCTGCATTGATCTCATCGATCGCAACCTGAGCACCATTGATGACAGACTTACCATAGATAGCTGCACCACCAGTCAGCGGTCCCTGGGCACCGATCTTCCATGTAAGATCTGAAGAACCAGCGGCTGTGGTTGTGCCCTCAGCTGCTGCAGCAGTTGTCGTATCGCCTGCAGCGGCAGCGGCTGTCGTCGCCTCCGGCGTAGATGAAGAACCACAGGCTGCTAAAGACGCAACCATCGAAGCTGCAAGTACTGCACTTAATACCTTTTTCATAATTTTTCTCCTCTCAGTTTTCTAAAATACAAGCTTTCTGAAAACTTTTCATCATTATAAAGTTCGTAGTTATGGAAGTCAACAACTTTTATAACATTTTTTCACATTTACAGCTCATATTATAACGTTAGAGAATATGTATTATAATATATTTTTCTCAGAACAACACAGGGCCCCGGAGGGGCCCTGCGTGAATTTAAGATTATTTATCAAACGGAACGTTCACGTTCTCGATGGTCCGGTCGCGGAGCATCAGATCACGGACCGCTTCCCTGGCCGACTTGCCTTCGAAGAGAATCTGATTGATGCCCTCGACGATCGGCATCGAAACCTCATACTTCTCCGCGAGTGCACGTGCCGCCTTCGCCGCATACACACCCTCGACCGTCTGACCGACCTCCTGCATCGCCTCCTCGTAGCTTCTGCCCTCGCCCATCAGGATACCGGCACGGCGGTTCCGGCTGTGCATGGACGCACAGGTCACGATCAGATCACCGATACCGCTCAGGCCGTTGAAGGTCTCCATGCGGCAGCCCATCTTCACGCCGAGCCGCTCGATCTCCGCGATACCGCGTGTGATCAGCGCTGCCTTCGTGTTGTCTCCATAGCCGAGACCGTCCGCCATACCGGCCGCCAGCGCGATGACGTTCTTCGTCGCGCCGCCGATCTCGATGCCCTTGATATCCGGGTTGATGTAGACACGGAAGCAGTCGCACATGAACGCGTTCTGTACGAAAAGCGCTGTCTTCTCGGTATGCGCACCAGTCACGATCGTCGTCGGAATGAAACGCGATACCTCCTCGGCATGGCTCGGTCCGGACAGAACCGCGACATCTGCCTGCGGGATTTCCTCTTCGATGATATCCGACATCGTATAGAGTGTACCCTCTTCGATGCCCTTCGCCACGGATACGATGACCTGACCCTCGCCGACATACGGCTTCATCTCATGCGCCGTCGCACGCACGAAGATGGACGGCACCGCCAGCACGACGAGCTCCTGATCCTTCAGTGCAGCCTCCAGATCGGAGCTGAAGCACATGCTCTCCGGAATCACGGCACCCGGCAGATTCTTATGACGGTGGGTCTTCTGAAGCGCATCCACCTCCTGCTGAAACTTCGACCAGATGGTCACCTCATGTCCGTTATGGGCGAGCAGAATGCCGAGGGCCGTACCCCAGGTACCTGCGCCGATGATTGATGCTTTCATAAAATCTCCTCAATTTAAAGCAGATTACTTCTTAAAGTGGAACTTCGATTCCGTACCATTCTTCAGCCGCACGATATTTGAGCGATGCTGCCATACCCCGAGCGCTGCGATCAGGAAAAACACGACGAGTACGATCGGGTAGATCGCCATAGACATCGGAAGAAGGCCGAAGTATCCGAAGATGGCAGTCAGGATAAACAGCAGGGATACGCCGCAGATCGAGCCGACGCTCACATAGCCGGTGGCCTTCGCGATCACCAAGAACAGCGCAAACAGTACGATGGCCATCCGCCAGTCGAAGGCGATGATAAGCGCACCCGTACAGGCGATTCCCTTTCCGCCGTGCAGCATCGGAAGTGCCGGAAAATCATGTCCGAGGATCGAACCGAAGCCCGCAAAGACGGTGATGAGGGTGCCCTCATCGATCGTCGCCGGTTTGTAGATCATGTGCATCATGAGGATCGGAACGATGGTCTTCGCGATATCCAGCAGCAGCACGGTCGCTCCTGCTTTCTTTCCGAGCGTCCGGCTGATGTTCGTCGAGCCCGGATTACCGGAGCCCTGCTTATAGATATCGATGCCCTGAGACTTCGCATACAGATAGCCATTCGGTATGTTACCGAAGATATATCCCACGACCAGGGAAATGATCATATGCTGTATATTCATCACTCATCCTCTCCGGCCTGGCGCTCACGGATCAGGAACTTCAGTGGTGTTCCCGGGAAGCCGAAGGCCTCACGAATCTGATTCTCGATGTATCTCGTATACGAGAAGTGCATCAGCTGCTGGTCATTCACGAAGATCACGAAGGTAGGCGGCTCGACCGCGGTCTGCGTCATGTAGAACAGCTTGAGACGCTTGCCCTTATCACTTGGCGGCTGCTTCATCGCCGTCGCTCTCGTCATGATGTCGTTGAGCACACCCGTACGGATACGAAGTGTCTGGCTCTCCCGTACCTGATTGACGAGATCGAAGATCTTATTCAGACGCTGTCCGGTCTCGGCCGAGATGAAGAGGTACTGCGCATACGGCATGTAGGAGAACTTCTCCATCAGCTTCGTCTGGAATTCCTTCATCGTCTTATCATTTTTATCCGGCACCGCATCCCACTTGTTCACGCAGATGATGACGCCCTTTCCGGACTCATGCGCGATCCCGGCGATGCGTGCATCGCCCTCCGTGATTCCCTGGGTCGCGTCGATCAGCACGAGACAGATATCCGCGCGATCCACGGCCGCGACGGTACGGATGACAGAGTAACGCTCGATATCATCGTCGATCTTTCCCTTCCGGCGAAGACCCGCCGTATCGATGAAGGTATATTCCTTTCCGTTATGCACGATCTTCGTATCGATCGCGTCACGGGTTGTGCCGGCAATGTTGGAGACGATCACGCGGTTCTGACCCAGCAGCTTATTGATGACGGAGCTCTTTCCGACATTCGGCTTACCGATGAGGGCGACCTTCACCGAATCATCCTCGTCTACTTCTGCTGTCTCGACCGGGAAGTGCTTGATTACCTCATCGAGCATGTCACCGACACCGAGCTGGTTTACCGAGGATACGCCGAACGGATCGCCTAGGCCCAGATTATAGAACTCATAGATATCATTTCCGAACTTCTGGAAGCTGTCGACCTTATTGACACAGAGAACGACCGGCTTTCCGGACTTCCGGAGCATATTCGCCACCTCATAGTCTGCATCGACGAGACCGGTACGTACATCCACGACGAAAATGATGACATCCGCCGTGTCGATCGCCAGCTGTGCCTGCGCACGCATCTGGGACAGGATGATATCCTGGGAATCTGGCTCGATACCACCCGTATCGATCAGTGTAAACTTGTTATTCAGCCACTCCGCATCCGCATAGATACGGTCACGGGTCACACCCGGCGTATCCTTCACGATGGAGATCTGCTTCCCTGCAATCAGGTTGAACAGCGTAGACTTACCTACGTTTGGACGGCCCACCACCGCCACCATCACTTTTCTCATATCTTCACCTTACTACGTGGTGCCCGAAGGCCCACATGCTATATATTGACATATTTAACTAAATAATTTTAGCATGAGATACATAAATCGGCAAGTTCCGTTCATCCGTCCTCAAACCTGTGGCCACGGGCTATACGACGAAGGGAGCCGGCTTGCGCCGGCTCCCTTCTCACATCACGTGAACCGAAGTTCAGGTGAATTAATTGTTGTACAGGTCGATGAGCTTCTTGAGGTGCTCATATCTAGCCTGAGACTCAGCCTGGTTCTTCTCGTCAAGAGCCTTTGCTCTCTCCGGGTTCTTAAGGCCGAGGGACAGGTAACGAACCTCACCCTTCAGGAAATCCTGGTATCCGGTGAAATCCGGCTCCTTGGAATCGAGAGTGAACTTCTTATCGCCACCAAGCGGGTTGTATCTGAAGTTGTTCCAGTAACCAGTCTGGAGTGCAAGCTTCTCCTCAGTCATAGCCTTCGCCATGCCCTTCTTGATGCCGTGGTTGATACAAGGTGCGTATGCAATGATCAGAGATGGTCCTGGATATGCCTCAGCCTCTGCGATCGCCTTTACAGTCTGCTGCATGTCGCCGCCCATGTCGATATGAGCTACATATACATAACCATAGGACATTGCGATACCAGGAAGATCCTTCTTGCCGGTCTCCTTACCACCTGCAGCGAACTGTGCTACTGCACCGGTCGGAGTCGACTTGGAGGACTGTCCACCTGTGTTGGAGTAAACCTCGGTATCGAATACCATTACGTTGATGTCCTTGCCGGAAGCAAGTACATGATCGAGGCCGCCGAAGCCGATATCATAAGCCCAGCCGTCACCACCGAAGATCCACTGGCTCTTCTTAGCGAGGAAGTCCTTATTCTTTACGAGATCCTTGGAAAGATCATCGGTCTTATCAGCAAGTGCTGCAACGAGCTTATCGGTAGCTGCACCGTTGGTAGCGCCGACACCGAAGGTATCAAGCCACTCCTGAGCGACATCCTTAACAGATGCATCCTTCTCAGCGAGCTCCTCTACTTCCTTCTTCAGTCTGGTACGGATTGCGTTCTGTGCAAGTAACATACCATAACCGAACTCTGCGTTATCCTCGAAGAGGGAGTTATCCCATGCCGGGCCCTGACCCTTCGCGTTTACAGTGTACGGTGTAGAAGGTGAAGAGTTACCCCAGATTGATGAGCAGCCTGTCGCATTTGCGATGTACATTCTCTCACCGAAGAGCTGAGTGATGAGCTTAGCGTATGGTGTCTCACCACAGCCAGGACATGCACCGGAGTACTCGAGTAACGGCTTCTTGAACTGTGAGCCCTTAACGGTGGTCTCCTTGAACTTCGCAACGACGTCATCCTTCTCAGGAAGCTTAACTGCGTAGTCGAAGAACTTCTGTCTGTCGAGCTCCTCAGCGATCGGCTTCATCTCGAGTGCCTTCGCGCCCTTCATGCCAGGACATACGTTTGCGCAGGATCCACAACCAGTACAGTCAAGTACAGATACCTGGATACCGAACTTGTAATCCGGCATACCGGTCATCGCCTTGGTCAGCATACCCTCTGGAGCGTTTGCAGCCTCGTCAGCAGTAAATGCGAACGGACGGATTGCGCCGTGCGGGCAGACATAAGAACAGAAGTTACACTGGATACAGTTATCCGGATTCCACTGCGGAACGTTTACAGCGATACCTCTCTTCTCGTAAGCAGCTGTTCCGGAAGGAGTTGTACCATCGACATAAGCATTGAACGCAGAAACAGGAAGTGAGTTACCCTCCTGAGCGGAAACCTTATTCTGGATGTTGTTTACGAAATCAAGAACATCCTTGGCACCCTCGGTCTTATCCTTGAACTCAAGGCCCTCATCCTGTGCGTTTGCCCAGTCTGCAGGGATCTCGATCTTCTCGAATGCGTTTGCACCAGCGTCGATTGCTGCCCAGTTCTTCTTAACGACATCCTCACCCTTACGGCCGTATGTCTTCTGTGCAGCGTTCTTCATCAGCTTGTTAGCCTCTTCCTTCGGGATGATACCGGTCAGTGTGAAGAATGCAGACTGAAGGATGGTGTTGATTCTTGTCGGGCCCATGCCGGTCTCAATACCGATCTTTACACCGTTGATGATGTAGAAGTTGATCTTGTGATCGTACATGTACTTCTTAACCTGGCCAGGGATGTGCTCTGCGATCTCATCCTTGTTCCATACGCAGTTGAGGAGGAAGGTACCACCATCAACGAGCTCCTGAACCATGTTGAACTTGGTCATGTAAGCCGGGTTGTGGCAGGCTACGAAGTTTGCTCTGTGGATCAGGTAAGTAGACTTGATCGGCTTCTTACCGAATCTCAGGTGAGACATGGTAACACCGCCGGACTTCTTGGAATCATAATCGAAGTAAGCCTGTGCGTACATGTCTGTGTTATCACCGATGATCTTGATGGAGTTCTTGTTTGCACCTACGGTACCATCTGCACCGAGACCCCAGAACTTACAGTTAACGGTTCCCTCAGGAGTCGTAACAAGTGCTGGACCAGCCGGCAGAGAAAGGTGTGTAACATCATCATCGATACCGATGGTGAATCTCTTCTTATCAACGTTGTTGTAAACAGCAACGATCTGAGAAGGTGTGGTATCCTTGGAACCGAGACCATAACGACCGGAAAGGATGGTGCAGTTTGCGAACTCTGTGCCCTGAAGAGCAGCTACGACATCGAGGTACAGCGGCTCACCGATGGAGCCCGGCTCCTTCGTTCTGTCGAGAACAGAGATCACCTTGGTGGTTGCAGGAAGTGCCTTTACGAATGCGTCCTTGCTGAACGGTCTGTAAAGTCTTACCTTGACAACGCCGACCTTCTCGCCCTGCTTAGCAAGGTAGTCGATGGTCTCCTCGATGGTATCATTTACAGAACCCATCGCAACGATGACGTGATCAGCATCTGCTGCGCCGTAGTAGTTGAAGAGCTTGTAATCAGTACCGATCTTCGCATTCACCTTATCCATGTACTCCTGAACGATTGCAGGAAGTGCATCGTAGTAAGGGTTGGAAGCCTCACGAGCCTGGAAGAAGATATCCGGGTTCTGAGCTGATCCTCTCTCAACCGGGTGATTCGGGTTAAGAGCCTTCGCTCTGAACTCATCTACATACTCCCAGTCAACCATATCTCTGAGATCCTCGTAATCCCACTCCTCGATCTTCTGGATCTCGTGAGAGGTACGGAAACCATCAAAGAAGTTGATGAACGGAATGTGGCCCTTCAGCGCTGCAAGGTGAGCTACCGGAGTAAGATCCATAACTTCCTGTACAGATGACTCACAGAGCATAGCAGCACCGGTCTGACGGCATGCCATAACGTCGGAGTGATCACCGAAGATGGAAAGTGCGTGCGATGCAAGTGCACGTGCAGATACATCAAATACGCCTGGAAGCTGCTCGCCGGCTACCTTGTAGATATCCGGGATCATGAGCAGAAGACCCTGTGATGCGGTGAAGGTTGTAGTAAGAGCACCTGCAGCGAGGGAACCGTGAACTGCACCAGCAGCACCAGCCTCCGACTGCATCTCGGTTACCTGTACGGTCTCGCCGAGAAGGTTCTTTCTGCCTTCAGTGGCCCACTCATCTACATGCTCAGGCATGACGGATGAAGGAGTAATAGGATAGATAGCCGCAACTTCTGTAAATGCATATGATGCATGTGCAGCAGCCTGGTTACCATCCATGGTTTTCATTTTTCTTGCCATAAGAATTCCTCCTGAAAAAATGAACTACCACTTGAAGCGGTTGTTATATGTACCCACCCATAGTGGGATATCATACTCGAAAAGAATTATAACATTTCCGCTATGAAATGCAAAACAAAAACGGAGCGTTACTAAATAAAATACAAGGAAATGCACAAAAGGATGATATCCTAGTAAACCGCTATAGTATATATTGTACAGCCACTTCCCCACGTAACAGAAAAGAGCAGTCGCACACCACTGCAACTGCTCTCTTCTTAAGAAAATCTTCATGGGGTCTGACCCCATAAACTTCTGTTTAGATTCTGTTTAGAAAAATTTAATGGGGTCAGACCCCCCTTACGAAATTCTTACGGGCCGTCCTGGATGATCTCATCGTCATCCGGGCCTTCCTGTGCCCCCGGTGCTTCGATGACCTCATGATTCGAGGCGCTCGTCTCCGGGGTCGGTGCCTCCGGCTTCTTCGCGGTCTCGGCCGGACTCGTCTCCGGAGCCGGTGACGGCTTCGTTTCGGTGGACGGCTTCGGTCCGTTCTCGGCTACCGTGGATTCTGCCGTGCTTCCACTCTCCGCGGTTGACTCTCCGCTCTCTGCAATCGAGGACTCGGCGGTCGACTCCGTCGTTCCCGGCGCATACTGCTTCGGTGTATGACCACTGTAGTGTGCCGTATGATCCTTCACCTTCTCGGTCGTTCCGTCGGCCTTATGGATCACCTTATAGGCCTGCCACTCGGAGCCCGCAGAGCCCGCAGACTCTGCTCCCTCCTCCGGGGTGATGATCTTCGGTGCCGGCACCGGAAGGTCTGTGGTCTTCTCGCAGACGAGCTCCCAGCTCTCGCCCTTCGGAAGCACACGGACACCATAGATCTGAACGGTACAGGTCTGGTCCTCATACCATGCACGGATACCGATGGCGTGATCCGAATTATTGATAAACTGATAGTCCGGGCCCGGGTAGGAAACCGTCGCGTCGGCACCTGGTGTGACATAGGTCGGTGCGAAGGTATGAGAGCGACGATAGGTCGTCGTGAGACCCGAACGGAATACGGCATTATAGAGGGTCGAGGAAACCTGGCAGACACCGCCACCGATCTCCTGCACGACCTCGCCGTTATTATACGCGCCGGCCGCACCATAGCCCTTCGCCTCGGTACGCTGACCGACGGTCTTATTAAAGGAGAATTCCTCGCCCGGCTGGAGCACGGTACCGTTGATCGCGGCCGCTGCCAGCTTCACGTTCTTATTACGGGTCGCGTTGCTCGTGGTCTTCGTCGTGAAGCTGCCGATCGTACCATACAGGTCCTTGATGGAGGAATCCGACGCGGAGATCTTCTCGCCCTCGCACTCGATGGTCGCGTCATAGACATGCTGTCCGATCGACGCCATCACCTTCTGTGCGGTCGCCTCCGCATTGACGGCATAGCCCGCCACAGAGCCGCCGAAGACGAACTCGCCGCTCTCCTTATCGTAGCTTGTGATGTCGCCATTCTTCGGGCTCATCTTCCATACGATGGCGAGCTGCTTCATGTAGTCCGAGATCTGCGCGCTCATATCCGGCAGTGTCAGCGTATAATCGCTGCCTGCACCCGTCGTGCTCTCGGTCTCACTTTCCGCTCCCGAAGCGTCTGTACTCTCCTCTGCTTCGCCCGAGGTCTCACTGCCGGCAGACGCCGTTGCAGATTCTTCCGCGATCGCCGCCGCATACTCCGTGAAGATCTGATCGACCTGCGCATCCACCTGATCGCCGATCAGATCCGGGATGGTGAAGCTCTTCGCCTCCGGACGGATCGTCACGCTGGCATACGGATTATCCACCGCCACCTTCTGTACGGAGCCATCATTGTCACTCTCTCCGGAGCCGCTGCTCGTCTCGGTTTCCTTCACCTCATCATAGACCGAAAGATCCGGCATCTTGAAGCTGTCGATGGAGGGATTCGCGTTCTTCACGACGAGGTTCCAGCTGTAGGCACCGTGGATGGCCTGCTTCACCGCCTCACGGTTCATACCATTCAGATTCAGGCTCTGTGCGTCCGGCGAAATCGCGCGGAGGTCGAGGATGATGTCCTTATGGATGGTATCGGTATCGGTATACAGAACGTTCTGTGTCGTCTCTTCCGCAGCCGCCGAAGATTCGTGCGAACCGCCGACAAATCCGCCGCGCACGGCAAACACGAGTCCACCGCCCACGATCAGAAATGCCAGCACCGCGCCGAGTACAAGCTTCATGTTCGTCCCATCCTGGGATCTCCGTCCGTAATCACTGCCGCGTCGCCCAGGTCTTCCAGTCGAACGACCGGTACGGCTTCCAGTGCCTGCAGTGGACCGGCTCCCGCCTGCATAGCTGCTGTGGCTGCCCGACGAACGCGGTCCCGTATATCCGCTGCTGTGACTGCCCGTACTGCTGTGGCCGCTTCTCGATGCCGCACCCCGCGCATGGGACTGTCCGCGTGCACGGGACTGTCCTCTGGATTTCTCAGAATATTCAAAATCGTCTCTCATACTATCTATATTTACTCCCTGAAGCCATTTCAAAGTTTTAAGGTTCACTAAAAAAGCGCCGCCCGAAGACGACGCCTATAATCTTAACAGGATTTCGAATCTTTGTACATGAGAGAAGCCGCGAAATACATGACGAATTTTTTACGGTTTTGTGAAGGCTTTCTTGTAATTTTTCGTACTCGCGGATGCTGCGCTTCTCTCCGATGCCGGCGGCCACGATATCACTGCTTTTCTTCGACGCCGGCGCGCCAGGTTCCGACCGCCGTTTCCGGGTTACTGTGAAAGAAATCATACACCTGCCGCGCAGAATACTCGTCCATCGACGGGCAGTCCCGGAGCTCCTCGAGCCCGGCCACTCGGATATGGTCAATGTCTCCGAACCGCCGCATAAGTGCCTTTTTCCGTACTTCACCGATTCCCTTGATGTCGTCGAGCAGCGAGCGGATCTGCTTCTGCTCCCGGAGCGAGCGGTGGTAGCTGATGGCGAAGCGGTGCACCTCGTCCTGAATGCGCGTCAGAAGCTTGAAGGCCTCGCTGTTCTCCGCGATCGGCAGCTCCTCGTCCTGGTACAGCAGCGCCCGCGTCCGGTGATGATCATCCTTCACCATACCGACGACCGTGATGCTCGTGATGCCGAGCGCCCGCAGTACCTCCTCGCAGACATGCACCTGTCCCTTGCCACCATCCATACAGATGAGATCCGGGAAGTTCGAGAAGGAGCCGAGCTTATCATCCTTGCCGTCCCGCGCGTTCGTCTGCATCTCCGAGAGGCCATGCTCGAAGCGGCGCGTCAGCATTTCCCGCATCGAACGGACGTCATCCGTCCCCTGGACGGACTGGATGCGGAACTTCCGGTAGTCGTTGTTCTTCGGCCGGCCGTTCTGGTAGACGACCATCGAGCCGACATTGAGCGCACCCATCGTATTCGAGATATCGTAGGACTCGATGCGAAGAGGAAGTCCAGGCAGTCCGATCAGTTTCTGAAGTTCTTCGAGGGCCCGGGCATTCTTCACATCCTGCTCGCGGTACTGCTGACGATAGCGGTTCATGAGGATACCGGCGTTCGTGATGGCGAGCTCGACGAGCTTCTCCTTCTTCCCGATCTGCGGGGTCACGATGTATACACGCTTCCCCTTCTCCCGGCTCAGCCACTGCTCCAGCACCGCCCTCTCCTCGAGCTCGGTCTGTACGAAGATCTCCCGCGGCACGAACGGGGTGCCGTCGTAGTACTGCTCGATGAAGTTCGTCAGGATGCTCTCGTCACTTTCCTCTGGGTCAATGTCGATGAACTGATGGTCACGGCCGATGATCTTCCCATCACGTACGAAAAAGATCTGAACGATGCAGTCCGCGAAGGAGCGGCGCATACCAATGATGTCCCGATCCTCGGCATCATAGGCCACGATCTTCTGCCGGTTCTGGATTGCCTCGATCGCCCGGATCAGATCCCGCATCTCGAGTGCCGTCTCGAAATCCAGGTTATCGGAAGCGCGCTGCATGCGGCGAGTCAGCTCCTTCACGATGTCCTCGTACTTTCCGTTCAGAAAGTCGATGGCTCGGTCCACCTGGAGCTTATAGTCCGCCTGCGACTGCTTCCCGATGCACGGCCCGTCGCACTGGTGGATGTCATAGTACATGCACTTGTTCGCAAGCGGCGCATCCTCCGTAAACGACTTGTTGCAGTTCCGGATATGGAAGGTCTTCCGGATGAGCTCGATGACCTCATTGACCTGATCGTTCGACGCGTATGGACCGAAGTAACGGGCGCGGTCCTGGTACTGCTTCCGCACCTTCAGAATCCGCGGGTAGAGCTCGTTCGTCACCTTGATGTACGGATAGGTCTTGTCGTCCTTCAGCAGGGTGTTGTAGCGCGGCTTATGCTCCTTGATGAGATTATTCTCGAGCATCAGCGCCTCGAGCTCCGAATCGACGACGATGTACTCGAAGCGCTCCACCAGATGCACCATCTGCTGGATCTTCACGGATTTCTTATAGGATTTCTGGAAGTACTGCTTGACGCGGTTTTTCAGCACCTTCGCTTTGCCGACATAGATGATCTCATCCTTCGGGCCGTGCATGATATAGACGCCCGGGAGCGCCGGCAGCTTCTGGAGCTCCTCCCCGATATTAAATTTCGTATTATCTCTCATAGTGATGAAATAGCCGGTGGGTGCGCTTTGCGCGCCCACCGGCTTTTGATATTCATAATATTTTACAGTTTAGGCAGGGGACCCGGAGGGGGCGGCAACGGAGGCCATACGTAGAGACCGTTTGAAATCAAGCCGGGTCCCCTTAGCGGCACTTGGTACAATTTTCCTTAGCACCCTCTAGCAACGCTGAGTTTTCATCAAGAAAACTCAGCGATTGCAGAGGGCCTAGTGCCGCTTAGGGTCCCCGGCTTAGATTGAATACTGATATTTACTTCACGACGAAGTTCAGGATCTTTCCAGGAACGAAGATCACCTTCACGATGTTCTTGCCCTCGAAGTACTTGCTTACCTGCTCGTTCGCCTTTGCAGCTGCGACGGCATCGTCCTGCGTCGCTTCTGCCGGGATGTCGATGTTGCCACGCACCTTACCGTTGATCTGGACACCCATGTTGATGACAGCATCCTTCGTCTTCGCCTCGTCGTACTCCGGCCATGAACTCAGGGTCAGAAGGCCCTCGCCGCCGATGGTCTCATAGATTTCCTCTGTGAGGTGCGGTGCAAACGGATGAAGGAGCTTGATGAAGGTGATGAGGTCATCACGGGTGATCGCACCGGCCTTTGTGTAGTCGTTGATGAGGGTCATCAGCGCAGCGATCGCGGTGTTGAACTTCATACGCTCGATATCCTCGGAGACCTTCTTGATGGTCTTGTGGGTCTTCGTCTCGAGGCTCGGATCCTCCTTCTCGAGGGTCGCGATGTCGGTAAGACCGGCCACACGGTCCAGGAAACGCTTCACGCCACGTACACCCTCCTCGCTCCATGGCGCAGCGGCGGTGTAGTCACTCATGAAGAGCACATAGGTACGAAGGGTATCCGCACCGTAGAGGTCCACGATGTTCAGCGGGTCGATGACATTGCCCTTTGACTTCGACATCTTCTCGCCATCTGGTCCGAGGATGAGGCCCTGGTAGGTACGCTTCGCGTATGGCTCCGGTGTCGGCACCTCCTTGATGTCATAGAGGAACTGATGCCAGAATCTCGAGTACAGAAGGTGACGCGTTACGTGCTCCATACCACCGTTGTAGTGGTCGACCGGCATCCAGTACTTGAGCTTGTCCGGATCTGCGAAGGCACGATCGTTGTGTGGATCACAGAAACGGAGGAAGTACCAGGAGGAACCAGCCCACTGCGGCATGGTATCGGTCTCACGCTTCGCCGCACCACCGCACTTCGGGCAGGTGCAGTTCACGAAGCTGTCGATCTTCGCCAGCGGGGACTGTCCATCGGTACCCGGCTCGAAGTTCTCGACATCCGGAAGGGTCAGCGGAAGCTCCTCCTCCGGAACGACCACGGTGCCACAGTTCGGGCAGTGAATGAGCGGAATCGGCTCACCCCAGTAGCGCTGACGGTTGAACGCCCAGTCCTTCATCTTATACTGTACGCCCTCGTGACCGATACCACGCTCGGTGAGGACCTCGAGCATCTTGTGGATGGAATCCTTCTTGTTGGTGAAGCCATCGAGGAAGCCGGAGTTCACCATCTCACCGTCGCCGGTGTAGGCCTCCTTTGAGATATCGCCACCCTTGATGACCTCGACGATCTCAACACCGAACTTCTTTGCGAAGTCGTAGTCACGCTGATCGTGTGCCGGTACGGCCATGATCGCACCGGTGCCGTAGCCCATCATGACATAGTCGGCGATGAAGATCGGGATCTGCTTACCGGTGATCGGGTTGATCGCGGACAGACCCTCGATGCGTACGCCGGTCTTCTCCTTCACGAGCTGTGTACGCTGGAACTCGGTCTTCTTCGCTGCCTCGTCACGGTAGTTCATGACCGCGTCCCAGTTCGTAATCTGATCCTTGTACTTATCGAGTGTCGGATGCTCCGGAGCGACGACCATGAAGGTGACGCCATAGAGGGTATCACAACGGGTGGTATAGATCTCGAGCTTGTCATCGACGGCCTTTCCTGCCTGATCGGCGAGCTCGAAGTTGACGAACGCACCGGTGCTGCGGCCGATCCAGGACACCTGCTGCTGCTTGATGGACTCCGGATAATCGACATCATCGAGTCCCTTCAGGAGACGGTCCGCGTACTGTGTGATGCGGAGATACCATACGTCCTTCGAGAGCTGTACGACATCGCTGTGGCAGATGTCGCACTTACCGCCCTGGGAGTCCTCGTTCGAGAGAACGACCTTGCAGTGCGGGCAGTAGTTGACGAGGGTCTTCGCACGGAATACGAGATTATGCTCATAGAGCTTCTCAAAGATCCACTGGGTCCACTTGTAGTAATCCTCATGAGAGGTTGCGATCTCACGGCTCCAGTCGAAGGAGAAGCCGACCTTCTCCATCTGATCCTTGAAGTGCTGGATGTTCTTCTCCGTGATGATATGCGGGTGGGTGTTGGTCTTGATGGCATAGTTCTCTGCCGGCAGTCCGAAGGAGTCGAAGCCCATCGGGAAGAGGACGTTGTAGCCCTGCATTCTGCGCTTACGTGAGAGCACCTCGACGGAGGAGTATGCCTTGATATGACCGACGTGCATGCCGGCACCCGACGGGTATGGGAACTCGACGAGTCCGTACCACTTCGGCTTCTCGCTGAAGTCTACCGCCTTGAAGGCCTGGGCTTCTTCCCACTTCGCCTGCCACTTCGGTTCGATCTTTTTAAAATTATACTTCATAATCTGTATCCCCTTGTGATTCAGTTTCTTACGAATTAACGTTTATTCCACAAATTTCAATTATAACAGAAACCCGTGCCGCGTCAAAGGGCTCTTTCATAATGTATCATCATATGCGCTATAACTCAGTTTTCAGAAGACTCCGCAGCGGTCTCGATGGCGTTTGCAGCGTCCTCCTTCGACTGGGCGATGGATTCGAGGGCGGCGGCGCGGCTGGCGGCTTCGCTTTCCTCGGCGGCGCGACTCGCGTCGATGGCGGCCTGGGCGTCGGCGGCACGCTTCGCCTTTATCTGCTGATCTTCCTGGGCAGCCTGCTCATCACTCAGGTAGGCACTCCAGTCGTATTCGTTGCTGGCGTTCCAGATGATCCACTCGTCATAGCCGGCGTCGTAGACCGCCTGGATCTGCTGGCGGATCTCCGCTGCACCGTAGCGCTTGAAGCTCTTCAGCCAGCTGGCGGTGAAGCCCTGCAGCCACGGGCGCACGATCGCCTGATGCACGCCGTCGGTATAGTCGAGGGCGAGGTCCTTTCTGGAGGCATTGCACGCGCCGAGAATGGCCTTATATGGTTCGAGATCCGGGACCTCGAGACCGAAATTTCCGTTTCCATAGTGGGATGGGTAGATCATCGGACACATATAATCGACCGCACCGGCCATCACCGGGTAGTCCTGTCCGACTGAGACGGTATCGACGTAGGAGCCGATGATGGTTCCGAAGACGTCGGTAGACATAAATACATTTTTCGCTGCGAGGCGATCGGAGGCGAAGCGGACGAACTCGGTGATGATGTCCGTCTTATCCATGCCCTGGGTTTCCTCCTCCGGGTAGACGACGCCGTTCATGCCACGTTCGGTACAGAAGCGGACGTAGTCGAACTGGATCTCGTCGAAGCCGGCGTCGGCACACTGCTCCGCGACCTGGACCTTATATTCCCAGGCGTCGCGGTTATACGGGTCGACCCAGGCCATGCCGGAATTATCCGTGAACACACTGCCGTCGGCGTTATGGTTCATCCACTCCGGCTTCACGGTCGCGAGGTAGGGGTCACGGAAGGTGACGATGCGGGCGATGGTGTAGATGCCATGCGCCTTCAGCGTCTTCATCAGGGACGGGAGGTCCGGAATGGTGTCTTCGGCGGAGCCGATCTCGTCGATCAGCGGGGAGGACATCTTGTACTCGATGCGGCCCTTATCGCCGAGGATGTCGATCACGACGGCGTTCAGCTCGGTCTCATCGAGGTGCCCGACGATGTCCTGCATGCGCGAGGAACCGGCAGTGACTGCCGTAAGGTAGATTCCCTTGACGCGCGTTGCTGTTTTCTGTGGAAGCTTTTTCGTCCAGACCGCCGCTTCTGCTGCAGCGAGACTTTCTGCCTCTTTCATACTCTCCTTCTGTGCCAGGGATTCGGCGAATCTCGATTCCTCTTCGGATTCGGATTCATATTCCCGGAGCTCGTCGGACTTATTCACGTTATAAACCAGCGGGTTCTGCCGCTGACATCCGAGGAGCAGGACGCAAAGGATGAGCAGGATGCTACTTAGCTTTTTCATATAAAACCTCAACGTTTTGCTCAAACTTTTGGGCTATTATACCACTTTCTCGGAAAACGGCAAATTTTTAGGGCTTCCGGCCTCCATTTACCGCTTTTTCCAGGGGGGCAGACCCCCTTCTGGCTAAATCCATGGAGCGTCGACCACTACGCGGGGGGTCAGACCACTTGGCTTCTCTGATAACGCAAAAGCCGAAGTCCCGTGGGACTTCGGCTGAATGTCATGTATTACTGGAGGGAATCAGCGACGGCGTCCGCGAGGGCGTCGAGGGCTTCGGCGCTGAAGGAAGCAGACTTGATAGTGAGGGTGTCACCGATGTACGCGCAGTTCTTCAGGGTGTCAAACTCGGCCTTCAGGAGCTTGCCGGCGGTCGGCGCCCAGCTGCCGTTTTCGATAATGGAGATCTTCTTATTCTGTACGCTCAGGGCCTTCATGTCGGCGACGAGGTTTTCCATCTTCGGGAAGAGGCCGTTGTTGTAGGTGGTGGCGCCGAAGACGAGGTTCGTCACGCGGAAGCACTCGGCGATCATCACGGAGACGTCGGTCTTCGATACATCATAGGCCTTGATGTTCTTTACGCCGCGGGCGGCGAGCTTCATGGTGAAAGCATTGATCACCGACTCGGTGTTGCCATAGATGGAGTTATAGAAGACAGCGACGGCCTTCTCTTCTGCCTCGTAGCGGGACCACTGATCATAGAGCTTCAGGATGAAGCTGAGGTCCTCACGCCAGATCGGTCCGTGCAGCGGGCAGAGCATCCGGATGTCGATGCCGGCGGCCTTCTTGAGAACATTCTGTACCTGCATACCGTACTTGCCGACGATGTTTGTGTAGTAGCGACGGGCATCCTCTACGAAGTCCTGTGCCTTATAATCCAGCTCATCCGCGAAGATGTTACCGTTGTTCGTGCCGAATACACCGAAGGCGTCGGCGGAGAACAGGATGCCTTCCGTCGCATCATAGCTGAACATAACCTCTGGCCAGTGGACCATCGGAGCCATCACGAAGCTGAGCTGGTGCTTACCGAGGGAGAGGGTATCGCCCTCCTTCACGACGAGCTTCCGCTCCTCCGGGATCGTCAGCGCGAAGAACTGCGTGATCATCTGGAAGGTTTTTGCATTGCCCACGACCGTCGCCTGCGGGTACTTCTCGAGTGCCTCCGCGATGAGTGCGCAGTGATCCGGCTCCATGTGGTTCACGATGAGGTAGTCGAGTGCACGGCCATCGAGCGCCGCCGCCACGTTCTCGAAGAACTGCCGCGATACGGTCGCATCCGCGGTATCGAGGAGTGCGGTCTTCTCGTCCCGGATCACGTAAGCGTTATAGGTCACACCGCGATCCAGCGGGAAAATGTTCTCAAACAGATGCAGGCGACGATCCTCGACACCTACATAAACGACATCATCTGTAATATTTCGAATAGAATACATGGCAGTCTCTCCTTTTATCGATGCTTCCAGCATCGAATTCGCAGAATTCAAATCGGAACATCGTCAAATCAATAACGATTATCGATTCGAAATTTAACACGTTTTTCGTTTCTTGTCTACACCAATCAGATATGTATGAAAACAAAATCATGACCTAAAAGAAAAGCCCGGAGCTTTCACTCCGGGCTTCTATCTTCTATTCGGTGGAGATTAGTCCTCAACCTTTACGATCTCACGCTTGTTGTAAGATCCGCAAGCCTTGCAGACTCTGTGAGGCATAACAAGAGCACCACACTTAGAACACTTAACAAGGTTCATCTTTCCCATCTTCCAGTTCGCTCTTCTAGAATCTCTGCGAGCCTTCGATGAATGATTCTTAGGACAAATTGACATATTTACACCTCCTTCGTCATACCGGGTAATTATATCCATACGGCTTTTTTATGTCAAGCAAAAACCTGGAAGGTTTTTACGATTGCACACTCGAATAAGTATACTACGAGATGCGATGAAATGCAAGTAGAAATTTCAGAAATTCCGCGGGAGCAATGCTGTCACGAGTATGTATTTTCTCTTTGGTGATCATCTCCTTATCCCCGCTTCTGTCAAACCTATACATTTCGTATCAAAGAATGATCAGGAGCGTTGCCGTGATCAGTACGATGCTGATGACGATGGAAATGGAATTGACTGCACTGGCGAGTCCGAAGTCGCTTTTCATATCCGCCGTAAACGCAGGCGCTGCCGATGCGATGGGGCTTAAAGGCAGGATCGCCAGAACCTGACGGTATTCCAGTGGAAGCGGCATGAGAAAATACAGCGCTGCTGCCATGGCGATGGATATACTGTAGCGTACGGTCAGGATTTTCACGATTTTTCCTTTCTGGCTGGTGTCGCCGGAAATCTTAAATCCTACACCCATCATTAGCATGGCCAGAAACGCATTTGCTCCGGCCAGAATGCCTGAGAATGTGATCACAGGCGCAGGAAGGGACACGTGGATCAGGGACAGTACGGTCATCAAGACATAAGCGTCAAAGGGAACGGAGCGTACCAGCGTCTTTACGATCGGCATCAGGGAAAATTTCCCATCCCCTCCCTTTACCATTTTTGCCGCGCTGTAGGCGCCTCCCAGACAGATAAACGCATTTCCCGCATCAAAAAGACTGGTTGTGATCACGCCTGCGGATCCCAGGAAGCTCTGCGCAAAGGGCATGGTGAAATTTCCTATATTATAGCCAGAGGCATTTAACATAAAAAATGCCTTTTCCTCCCTGTCCTTTCCTGAGGTCAGATACGCGGCGGCCATAAGGATCAGTCCGCCTCCCAGCCCAATCACAGATAAGGTCAGAAGCGAAACCTTTACATCCGCCCCTGAAAAATTAGATACAATCGCTGCGGGAAGGGTGATTTTTAAAACGATTTTTGAAAGCACATGAAAATCCTCTTCTTTAAAAAACCCCTTCTTTCGCAACAGATATCCCATAAATATAATGGCAACAAAAGACGCTGCCTTTATCAGTATTTCAGCCATGAGGAATCTCCTTATCTTTTATTTTATATTCTGCCTGCGCTGTAAGCTCCAGTGCGCTCAGGGCATCGCTCAGCAGGGAAAGCGAAGTGCTCGCGTGCTGTCGGATCTCCGGAAAATCAAGGGCATCGTTCAGCAGGGGAAGCGGAGGAGCGCGGCACGCTTTCTCACCTCAGAAGATACATGCCGTCGAGCATCGGTACGTCCATCGCGAGCTGCACCGAAGGTTTTCCGCTTTCCGGATCCTCGATGCCGATGTAAAGCTGCGTGTTTTCGGCCTCAAGCTCTGCGGCGGGGATCAGAACCTCTGCACTCGCCTCGCTGTCCTCCGGGATCTTCGTGAGCTGAAGTCCGCCCAGCGGATACGCGCTGCACGGCGTTCGATCACCGTCCTTCACGAGATACAGCTTCACCGGCCAGTCGAAGTACATCGGCGCGCGTCCGTCATTCCGCAGGGTCACGCGGACACATTGATACGTCTGCGGGCTGCCCATCTGTCCTGTCAACTGTTTATACAGGGTTGCCAATGCTCCGTCATCGGTGGCAGCGTCGGAGATGCGGATCTCCGTCACGCGGTAGCGATAGCCGAGCATGCCCTGAATTTTCCGGGCGTTTTGGAGGGCTGTCGCAGACAGCTGCTCGTCATCTTCTGCTCCGCCCCGCATATCCGGGATCTTCGGGCCGAGGAAGGAGGGATGCGATGCTTTGATCAGCTTCAGGGTGCTTCGGAAGTCACGGTTCAGCATGTTTTCCATCGACAGACTGCTGGTATACTCTCCGCCCACGGGCGCGCTGTTCCATATCTTCGAAAGTGGCTTTATGGCACCCTCTTCCTGCGCTGAGCCGAAGTCTGCACCTTCCGAAAGCTCCCGGAGCAGACGTTCCGTTTCCGGTACATTGCCCGTGACATCGTTATAGATCCCGGTGCCCGCCGGCATCTCCTGAAAGCTTCGGCGCGACAGGAGCCGTGCGTTCGGGAATGCTTCCGTATACGCATCGACGTACTCCTTCCGTATCTCCGTCTTCGGAAGATATGGCAGACCATCCGCATACTTCACATGCCACTCGCCCCAGTGTCCGAGGCTGCCAAGCTCCACATAGGCGACGAAGGCGCCCCAGTTTTCCGCGAAGTAGCGCCCGATCTCCCGCAGCGCGCGGTGATGTTCTTTCCGGAAGACCGCATTGGCATAGTTCGGGCAGTAGCCGCGACCGTAGTCGATATCGTAGTCCATCCCGTCGCCGGTCTCTGCATAGAGCCAGTCCGGGATATCGCGGTGCGCTTCCTTCCCCGGCAGATCGCAGACGAAGCGAAGCACGGCATGCTTCCCTTCCGCCCGCCAGCGTGAAAGATGATTCGCTTCTGCGACCGCATCCCAGTTAAACTGCCCGCGCTCCGGCTCGAGCTCCCGCCAGGTAAGGTCGATAAACACGAGCGAGGTCTCCGTATACGGTTCGCTCTCCTCCGCATTCTGCATATAGCCGATGAGCGGATTCATGAAAAATGCATCCGAGCTCCGATACTGGATCCGCTCCTCTGACGCTGCCGTCTGCAGCCCACAGCCGGTGCTCATCAGACAGAGCAGACCGCAGAGAAATGCGGTGATTCTTTTTTTTATCATAAAAACCTCAAGTCTAGATCATCGTCGTACATGCCACTTTATGTCATATGAGTAACGCCAGCGGACATCCCTCTCAGCCGTGATACTCTCCGTTGTACTGAATCAGGGTCACGTCCCGAACGCCATCGATGTCACGCATGCGCTCTGCGAAGCCGGTGTCACCGTTTCGCACGAAGACCTCCGCTGCGAGCTCGGTCTGGTCCTTCCGCATCGTCTGTGACTTCAACCGATATTTCTGTCCCTGAAATGCACGAAACACATCCTCCTCCAGCGCCGGCGCCGCATAATGGATCACCGCGATGTAGATCTGTCCCTTTTCCTGATGATAGTAAAAGGCCACGATCATCACGACCATCACGATCGAGGAGATCAGCGCGAGGCCATACATGGTCGCACCGGTCGTGATGCCGACTGTGATCGCCCAGAACAGATACAGAAGATCCATGGGGTCCTTGATAGCCGTTCGAAAGCGGACGATGGACAGTGCACCGACCATACCGAGGGAAATCACGACATTCGTACTGATGGCGAGCGTCACCATGCAGGTCAGTACGCACATGCCGACGAGTGTGACCGCGAAGCTGCGGCTGTAGATGACCCCGGAATAAAAGGTCTTATAGACCAGATAGATAAACACACCGAGCAGCATCGCCGCAAGCAGTGAAATCGCGAGGCTGCCCATATCATAGGTCCCCATCTGCTTCAGAAATGAATTTTTGATAACGTCTTTTACACTCATCATTTAACTCCTTCGCTCTCCGCCCAGTAGTCGAAGCCATGCAGATAACGTGTCTTCTCATAGCACAGCACATATTTTGACAGGGCCGTATATTCTGCCGCAGACGGCAGAATCGTATTCCGGACGATGTCCGGCAGAAACTCAGTAAACTTCACTTCCATGACGGTCTTCCCCGGCTCCAGTACCGGAAGCGTCGGCAAGTCCGGATCGAAGATATCCTCACGGAGGATCGCTGCACGGACATCATTATCGAAGGTCACGCGCACCGTGCCCGCCTCCATGATAAAGGGCTCCCGATCATAATCCACGATGACGCGCGGACGCATCACGTGCGATACACACTCCACATAGAATTCCCTGCAGAGCGGTGCCGGATGATGCAGCAGAAACGCATACTTCCCTTGGAGGATCTGTGTGACCTCCTCCCGTGTCAGCCTCGCCGATTCCTTAAAAATATACTGCCCGGACTTCCGCTTCCGCTCGAGATGAATCACATCCTCCTTACAGTTATAGATGCGGATCCGGTACTTCTGCCGTTCCATCACGCCCATGTCCTTCTCTTCATACGCGGAGTTCCAGTAATCATCGAAGTAGAGACTCCGGATCAGATACTGCCCGTTCACGGCATGCGGATCCAGCTGAAACAGCGGTCGCATCCGGGTTTTGAGAAGCTCGCGCTCCCCCTCATTTATGAGGAATTTCAGCTCATGGCGGAAGGGCTTCGTCGAGCGCTTCGGCATGTCGATCATCCTTTTCAGCTTCCACGCGTTCATATCACCCAAGATTCCCTTCTTCTACGATATCCTCTGAAATCGTACCATCTGCATTCACATAAAAGCACTTCGTACCGTACACTTTTCCATTCTCCGTCACATAGTAATCAAACGCGTCCTGTGTATGCCCCGCTTCATCGCGGACACTTACCTTCAGGAAGTACTGTCCTGCCGGCAGCATATCGGTCGTCCATTCCGGCCATGCGCCATCATAGGACGCCAGCTCTTCTGTACCATCACTGTTTCGAGTGATGCTCGCGTGATACAGGAGAGCACCCTCCCGGAAGGCATAGGATGGATCCCATACGATCCGCAGCTTCCCCTGTCCATCCGGCTCCGGCACGCCGATATAGAACGGCATCGGTTTATCGAGAGATGCCCGGTACGACTGGTACGCCTCTTCGACGTTTCGGTAGATGTTTTCGCTTAGTGTATCATACTGTGCTTCCGTAAGCGGGGCGTTCATGATATCCGGCTGCTGATAAACATAGTTTTTCACAACCGCCGCATAGCGCCCGGCCATGCTCGTCATATGCTCCTTCGTCAGCACATGCGTACGCAGATCCTCGATGGCTTCATCAAGCACACTTCGAAAATGCGTCGACTGCAGACAGCGCCGGAACAGGATATTGCCCCAGTAGTTGGAGATACCACGTTGCCAGCTGCTGTTTTCGCTGCGTCCGGTCAGCGCGTGCTGCTCATAAAACAGTGCACCATCAAAATCCCATGAGAGAATATAGAAGCGATCGACGTTTTTCGGACTGTAGATATAGAAATTCCGGTTCTCAGAATCCGAATTTCCCATCAGGATCTGGAACGCCATCCAGTAGGCGATATTCTCCTCATCGAGCCAGTCCGACAGCAGCTGGTCTGCATTCACAGAATAATCATTGATTTCCTCCAGCATACGGATCAGCTTGCTGTGATCATGATCTCCCTTGATTTCCAGTAATTTTTCAAAGGCTTTCTGATCAAAATCCGGATCCGTCTCCAGCCGGATCGTATCTTCCTGGCGATAGAATTCGAAGAAATTCACCTTATAAAGCTGACCATAGCGGTCGAGCCCGTGGGCACGTAAAGCCGTTTTATTGAGCTGCTCCACCTGCGTATAGAGCCCGTAATCCTGGAAGGTCTCATTGGCTGGGTCGTCCGTCTGGTCCTTCACATAGAGATGGACGAACTGGGTGCGCAGCGAGATGAGCTGCGGGATCTCCTTCAGAAGATCGAAGGCCATCTTATTTCGATAGCGTAGCCCATCCGTCATATGCTTATTCAGCGCAATCGTCTGCTGTCCGCGCCAGCTTCCATGCTCATCCTTCAGCCGGATCTTATAATTTTTCTGAGAATACTTACTCGATGTCTGCCCGCGAATCTGGACGGTCGCATTCGGCGCACTTTCTCCGAAGCCGAGTTCACCGGCCACCGGTCCGTTTTCATCGCCGACCTGCAGCAGTCCCTCTACCTGGTAGCGGTCGACCCCCATCGCCTCATAGTCATATGCCGAGTAGCTGTTGATGTCTGCCCAGCTGTGATCCGTGTTGTCGCCGGCATTACCCCGACGCACCGTGAGGTACATCGTGACCACCGAGTCCTCCACATCGTTTTCATACAGCGTCTTTTTATCTTCGAGATGCGGAATCGCGGCGGCCGTTTCGACAGAGATATCCCCGGCCGCTGTATCCGTCGTCTGCCCGCTGCCCGCTGCTGTCGAAGCGGCGACATCCTCCCCGGTTTTTCTGTGCGCTGTCTCTGCCGCTTTTTTCGTCGCCGATGCCTCTTCGTGTACATGCTGTCCAGAAAGAGCAGCGTTATAGACGGCACCACCCACCGACAGTGCCAGCAGCAGAACGATGATCAGCAGCATCGACCCAACATTTTTCCATTTTAAGAAATCTCGCATAATACCTCCAGTCGTTCATGAAGCCAGGTGAAAAATCCGTGCTTCCGCTCTGCCACAAAGGGCTGCGTACTCAGAATATGGTAGGGAAGGCGCCTGGTGTAGGTATTGAGCCGAACCCAGGATACACAGAAATAGACCATGCCGCCGATGGCAAAGGCGAAGCCCACGTAACGGCTCGGCAGCCGAAGCGCCAGGAGGGAGCCGATGGTCGTCACCAGAGCATAGCTGATACTGGCGATGCCGGCCCCCTTATAATCGGTGAAATACAGCAGCATGAGCATCAGCACGTTGCCTACCGCATAGAGTCCATAGCCGACACAGAGGATACGGAAATAGCCATCCATGAGGGCATCAAAACCGAGTGGCAGTGCATGCAGGACGAGCGTTCCGAGTGAGATCGCGATGGCCGTCGTATACAGCTGACGCTTCGCGGTGTAGGCAAGCTCCCGCTCCATGACATACATCATCTCCTGCTCCGCCAGCTGAATCTCCGTGATCGAGCCCCGACCGTTAAAAAGATCATAGTAGGCACGATATTTCGGATAAAAATTCACTTCCACCGAAGCGACGAAGTTGATGGTCGTCACCAGAATCGTCATAAATGCATAGAGCGCAGCAACATCATGCTGCGGTGCCCCGTAAAACAGCCCCTGAATCTGTTCTCCGATATCCGGTCGGCACCAGGCGATCACGAGATGTGAAAAAAGTCCGATGTTCAGCATGAAGCCGTTTGCACTCAGCCAGCGGTACTGCTCCATCCAGTCCAGAAACTCGAAGTAGTATCCGCTTCCCTGCGGAAAAAAGGCATTCAGCAGGAGATAATTCAGGATCATCATCACGCCATAGCCGAGAATCACACTCAGCAGCAGGACCTCCAGCCGCGCACCGAAAAGGCGACAGCCGAAGGCGGCCGCGAGAAAGCTGAGTCCGATGGCCAGCAGATAGCTGAGCAGTATCCCCTTATAATCCTTGATGGCGGTCATATAATGCATCTCTGTCCAGACCACCACAAGCTCCATAAAAAACAGGAAGTTCAGGATGATCTCTCCGATGCTGATTCCCGCCATGCAGAGGAAGGTGCCATACAGCACGGCCCCCAGTGGCAGCAGCAGTGCCAGCACGCCTTTCAGGGAAGGCATAACCCGTCGCTCATTATTTGTATAGAGCATATCGGAAATATAGCGGGAGAGCGTCAATGAAACATAACCGGTCAATACGAGCGAACCGAGCAGTGCATAGGTGATCATCGCATTCAGCAGCTCCCGCTGATGTGCATCGAGGCCGAAATACTGTCCGATAAAGCCGATGCCCATGAGAAAACATACGCCCAGAAGCATCGGGCCGGCCGTCACCAGTCCGGTATAGCCATAGGCCCGCATCAGCTTCAGAATTCCCTGCTGCTTAAATAATTTCTTTAATTCGAAACCGATTCCTGCCACTTTTCGTTTACCTCATCATACATCGCACGGTATTTTTCCATCATCATCTCCTGTCGGAAATAGTGTTCTGCGCGCTGCTGCCCGGCCCGCCCCATCTCCAGGCGTTTTTCATCATCACGACACATCCACTCCAGCGCATCCGCGAGGGCCTGCCGGTTCATCGGCGGCACACAGTAGCCGGCCGGACCGTAGGGATCATATACTCCGCCTCTGATCAGTTCACGGCAGCAGCCGACATCGGTCGTAACCGCCGGACGTCCGGCCGCAAACGATTCGAGCACCGACAGTGGCTGGCCCTCTGAAATGGAGGTCAGGACCGTGAAATCGATCTGCTCCATGTACTTCACGACATCCACCTGACCGACGAAGCTGAGCGTTTCCAGGCGAAGCTCATGCACGAGGGCATGACACTCCGCCGCATACTCCTCGTCATCGACCCCACCCAGGATGTGCAGCCGCGTATTCGGCACCCGCATCGTCAGCTCCTTATAGGCATAGATCAGGGTTTTGACATCCTTGATGGCAGCAATTCGGATCACCGCTGCGATATCGATCATACCGTTTTTCTTTTTCATGGGAATCCTGGAAAAACGTGCATAATTTATGCCGTTTCCGATGACGCGGCACTTCTCCGGTGCCGCCCCCAGTTCGATCTGCGTATCCTTCGCGCGCTGAAACAGCGAGGTGATCACCGTCGCCTGCTGATAGACTGCATCGGAAAGCATATAGAAAAACTTTATCCACTGACGCTTGAAGGTCGGGAGGACCCAGCCCGCGCGGATGATCTCCTCTTCCCGCTCACGGCTGTAAATACCGTGCTCCGTGAGCACCAGCGGCTTCTTCTTCACGATGCTCGCCATCGTTGCAAGAATTCCGCCATAGCCGGTGCAGATCGTGTGATACATGTCGGCTTCTGGGATCGGCTGGGACAGCAGATACAGTACCGGCAGCAGCATGGAGCGGATCGTATGGAAGGTATCTGAAAAGGCGGCATACGGATACTGCTCCGTACACAGCTTCGTCAGAATATCGAGAAAGGCTTCGCTCATGAGAAAGGCCCCCGGCTTTATCTGCTTCGTCTGGTACAGATCACACAGCACATGCCAGTCCGGATGTGCGCAGTCCATCAGTGCCTGCAGCGCCGCTATCTCCTCTTCCTTAAAATGATAACGATGATCCTGCTCGATGCGCACCTTCAGCGCATCGTCCAGAAATACCTCATGGATCTCGACCACATTTTCCGGCGGCTGCACGAAGAACTTTCCCTGATCCTTATGATAGGCGCCGATGACCCAGAGCACGAATTCTGTTTCCGGCATCTGCTGTATGTAATTATGCATCCAGCTGGAAACACCGCCGTGTGTATAGGGGTAGCTTCCCTCCAGAATAAGACAAATGCGCATAGTTTCTCCTGTTATTTTCCACGCTGCATCCTTACTTCCCTTCCCGTCGTATGCAGAAGGTACAGATTTCCTGTGAGATGCTCGAGCGTACCGCCCTCCAGCTCCGTGATCCTGCCCTCGTTGACACGTACCAGGAAATAATCATCGTCCGTCACCCCGCCGAGGCGCAGGCCAATGCTGTCGTCCGTCACGGTCCGTTCGACCGAAACACCACTGAAGCGCTGCACCGCTGCCGCCATCCCGCTGCCGGTCACATGCCGGATCGGTGGTGCCGCCCGGTTCAGCCACTCGATATACGCTGTAAGCCGGTCCTTCAGGGTCGCCCAGCCGAGTGCCGCCCCGCGGTCTTCATCGAGAAGATCATCTGGATGCATGAAGTGAGAATTCACGAGATGCATATTGAGCTCTGAAAACGCCGAGAGGCGCATGGACTCATCCAGGACGCAGGAGGAAATGATACGCGGCGTCTCGACCACCCCATCCTCTGCGACCTCAAACTCCTGATCATAGCCGCTTTCACCCGGGAGATAACAGCTCGCAATCGCCCGGATGTTCCGGAATCGCTGTCCGATCAGTGCACGTCCCTCCGGTGATAAAACGTTCGATGGCGGCACATAGACCTGCAGCTTCGTATTCGGAAACAGTCCCTCGGAGAAATCCTTCACTTCCGTCATCGCCTTTGCCATGGCGTCGGTGGATGTCCAGTTGTGATAGCCGAGGTCGACCGAATACTGAAAATCCGGTCCGCACAGTGGCTGGTGGTTGTAGCCATGATAGCCGAGCTCGCCGCCCTCATCAAGCAGCATGTTGCCATAATAGCTGTAATCGGAAATGACCGTGTTTCGCTCCACCTCTCCATCCGTTTCATCATCATAATTCTCGATGATGAGACCTGTGAACGGGATACTGTACTTCCGGCAGAGCTCTGCGACATCCGGCCACCAGACCTGGGAATAAAATTCTTGGATATCCATCTGATAATCGCGTTTTACATACTGACCATCGCCCATCGGGACCGGTGACGGCCAGTCATCGAGGTAAAAGGCGGAAGCATTGATCACCGGATAGATGCAGACATCCTCGAGAAGACTGTAGGCAGAAGCATAGATGCCACGTGTGCTCTTCTCACAGTAAGCCAGGTTACAGAAGACGAAACGACCTTCACCGTACGCACGGGACCAGATCAGCGGCACCCGCTCATCCGAAGTACTGGCATATAGGATGCACTGATCATCCAGACCGACATTCATGGCCGCTTCATATGGATCATCGAAGGTATAGATCCGGTCGGCCCCCAGCATAAACGTATCCAGCGCTCGAAAATCCGGCACCATTTTAAAATCATAGCCGGAATCGAGAATCCCGAGATGATTCTGAATCGCAGAAAACGCATGTGTTTTCTCTACCGGCATGCCGAAAAGAACACGGCCACCAGACTGTACCCAGTCGCAAAGCGAGAGAAGCTGATTCCCGAGCGGTGTCACATCCGGTAAGAGAAGCACCACGGTCCGGAAGTCATCGAAATCGAGGATCGTCTCCTGCGCCCGCACGTCCTGGACCTGATAGCTGATCCGCATATCCGTAAGCATCTGCTCATACTCTGCGCGTGCAGACATACTGTTCATGTTCTGGCTGTTGACAAGTAGAAGACACTCGGCCGTTTCGCTGAGTGGCTTGTTTACGAGCGTCTGTTCCGCCGAAAGCAGTTTCGTCCCACGCTCGGTGCCCTCATATGTGATGCCCCTTCGTTCCATGAGAAGCAGACAGAAGATCGCGAAAAAGCCGATAAACACGCGAAAGACGGCATGAAATCGATATGTATTCCCGTTCTTTTTCATCCGGTCTCCTCCCAGAACTGAATCACGCGACGAAGCCGACTGGAAAGGTAGCATCCGCTCGTCTTCAGCTTTTCGATATACGCGGTGAATGCTGCACCCATATGAAGCTCATAGTAGTAGCGTAGGCGGAGCATCATCGTTTCCTCCCGTTCCGGCCAGCGTGTCTCCATCTGTACGAGCCACTGCTCTGCCTGGTCATAATTCTTCGAGTACATCAGGCTCCGAATGAGTGCCCGTACATCTTCGATGCGCATTTCCTTCTGTATGCGTTCCTTGAGAAGTGTCACGTAACGCGTACGCTGGATCCGGAGATTTTCACCTTCGGCCAGTGCATTTCGGAGGTACTCATCCAGGGTATCGATATAGTCCGCCAGCACCTCCGCATCCTCCGGATGCTCCTCATGTGCTTTACTCAGCTTCTGAAGGCGCAGGTCATAGTTCTTCAGAAGCTCTGAAAGTGCCGTCGTCGCGTAATGAACGACCTCCACATCCGCATTATCCTTCGCCTGATGCAGCACATAGCTCATATCGGAAGCGCCATGCAGGAGAATCTCCAGCATCGCGTTTCGACGCACACCAGCGTCATTCAGGATGAGCGCATCCTGCAGCGGCAACGCCTCTCCTGATTCCTGATCGACATCCGGTGTACTCTTCTCACTTACAAGATCCTTGCGCATCGCCTCCAGGTTCCTGTTCTTCGATCCTGTAAGGCCGTTGACATTGACCCAGGACACAAGCAGGGTCAGTACCGGACCGAATACCGGCACGAACACACAGATCGGGAGCAGCATAACATCCGCTTCCAGGATACGGAAGCGCAGCAGAAAATAAAAGCCCACGCAGACCAGCAGATGCAGCAGCAGGAACAGTACGGCGAGCCCCGGCGTCATCGTCCACCTCCCGGAAGCTTCTCGACGAGTTCCGCCGCCAGACCGAGCTTTCGATAGCGCTCCAGTATGATCTGTGCCGTCGTCGGATCCGACTGCGGAGCGATGATGTAGATATCGCCGTCATTGCCCTGTCCTGCGATATCCGTCGTACGCATGGTGCGCTCGAGAAGCGTAGAAATCTCTTTGAGCGAGCGACGCTCGCGGTGAACCCGAAGCAGGGAATAGGTACTCACGTGACGCTTCTGCATCTCTTCATGTATCTTCTCCTGCTCGCAAAGATACGCCGCGTTGACGATGATCGTATCACCGAGATAGGTTTTCAGACGATTCGCCTGCTGATAATCATAGGCACGGGTCAGAAACTGCTCCGTCAGTCGCCGGAGGATGCGAATCAGGTTGATATAATAGCTACTGATCTGACTGTAATCCACATGATAAATCATAATCAGCAGTGCATAATAACCGTTCTGACGAACGCCACTGAGGAGCATCGGATAACCGCTTTCCAGTTTCCGATTCACCCATACCTCGTCCCGGTCAAGAATCGGAAGCAGGGATCGATAAGCCTCCAGCTCGATGGAGCGGGACAGTCCGGTCACCCCTGGACTGCACACCTCGAGGCGTGCGAAACGGGCATCCTCCTGAGGCACAGAATAGATGGCGATGGAATGATTATTCAGCACCTCCTCCATCGCAAGAATCGACTCCGAAAAGATTTTTTGGGGGATGGTATGGCTGAGCCGCTCTACTACCTCAAAAATCCGTCCGAAACCGTCCCGGCTTTCGATCAGATTTCGCTTATATTCATTTTTATAGTCCTGCATTTCCTGATAGAGCCCGGTCACAAACTGGAGTTCTTCACCATACTTTTTCGCTTCATTCCGAAGCGCCTGCTCCGTATCCCGGTTTCGCTCACAAAGATAGCCACAGACTGCACTTACCAGAAGAAGAAGGATGAATGGAAGCCAGTTGCTCGGATCATAAAACAGCTGAACCCAGTTTCGTCCTTCCCGATAAAACGCGACGCTGAGGGACAGGACTTCCATCACGGCCGTCATCAGACCGATACCGGTTCCATAAGTACTCGACATGATGACCACAAAAAGAAGGCGTATATCGATCATACGAAACTGTGCACTGCTTCCGGCCAGTCGATTCAATAGCTCCACCAACAGGCCGCCCAGTACCAGCTCCGCCCCAATCAGTATACGATTTCTCAGAATCGCATAGCGCTGTACGCGTTCCTTCCAGCTCTTTTTTTCTGCTGTCTGCTCCTTATACGCCTGAAAATACGTGTCCAGTTCTGCAACACAGTCTTTCATCGCATACCATCCATAGAGCCGACGGGCGACGTTTTCCATCGAATTTTCTGTAGACGCGAGATGCACTGGCTCGCTGCTTTCGCACTGGACGATCGTATCCGGAAAATATCCCTGAAGGCGTTCTGCGAGATGCTGAAAAGAGGCATGTCCATAAGCCATAAGCTCCAGCTCTTCAGGTTCACCCATCCAGTGATCCAGCAGACGGTAAAGGAAGAGGCTCAGGTCCTCGATATCGATGAAGCATGCCTGCTCCTCCGGATTGACCGGAATCATCCAGTGTGCCGTTTTCTTCTCCTGCAGGGCCGCAAAGGTCTGATACAGCCAGTCCTGCGGGTTCGTACCACTGATAAAATATGGACTGCGGATGATTTTCAACTGAATCTGATTCGAACGCGTGTAGGCATGACACAGATCTTCTGCCGTTTTCTGAAAAATCGACGCAGCCGTCGGTGCATCTTCACCTGGCTGATTCGTCGTCACAAAAATGAAGCGTTCAATCTGTTTCTGACGACAGAGTTCCAGCACATGCCGAAGTTCCATCAGCTCTGCTTCCGGGCTCTGCCCGAAGGTAAGTGCACGTGAAACATAAATGACCGTCATAAAATCATACATGAAAAACTGACGGCGGAAATGATCCCCCATCAGCGCACTCTGAAACCAGCGGATATGTCCGGATCTTCTCGTTTCCAGATCTCTCGCCATCAGAACCACCGGCTGTTCTCCAAAAATCATATTCAGATGTTCTTCGTTAAAATAAGACACATTGCCACACAGTAATGTGTCCTTTCTCAGCTCCTGCACCACTTTCCTCTCCACGGTAAACTCACAGAATGATGAATAAAATCTAGCACTGAACTCCAGGACTTTCAATGTAAAAAAACGCTTAAAAAGTCGAGTATTTCTGTTGAGCAGTGCCATTAACCGCTTAAAAAAAGACCTGGACAACGTCCAGGTCTGAAGGGATATAAAAGATTACTGAGCCTCTACGAGACGAAGTGTATCTCTTGCGATCGCGAGCTCCTCGTTGGTCGGGATCAGGAAGACCTTGACCTTCGAATCGTCTGCAGAGATCAGAGCCTCCTTACCGCGTACGTTGTTACGCTCCGGATCGATCTTTGCGCCGATGAAGCTGAGGTACTCATCGATGATGATCTGACGGGAAAGCTTGTCGTTCTCGCCGACACCAGCGGTGAAGGCGATGGCATCTACACCGTTCATAGCTGCAGCGTATGCACCGATGTACTTCGCTACTCTGTAACGGAATGCGTCGAGTGCAACCTTAGCCATGTGGTTGCCTGCGTTCGCTGCGTTCTCAACATCACGGAAGTCAGAGGATACACCGCCGGAAAGGCCGAGTACACCGGACTTCTTGTTGAGGATGTTCAGAACCTCATCCACGGTCTTGTTCTCGTGGTTGCAGATGAACTGAACGACCGCCGGATCGATATCGCCGGAACGGGTACCCATGATCAGGCCCTCAAGAGGGGTGAGACCCATGGAAGTATCTACGCCCTTACCGCCGATGGAAGCAGAAACGGATGCACCGTTGCCGAGATGGCATACGATCACCTTTGCCTTCTCCGGATCGAGACCGCCGAACCTGATGGTCTCCTTCGATACGAATGCATGAGATGTACCGTGGAAGCCGTAACGACGGATGCCGTACTTCTCATAGTACTCGGTCGGGATTGCGTAGTAGTACGCCTTCTCCGGAAGGGTCATACCGAAGGTAGTATCAAATACAGCTACGTTTGGCTTGCCCGGAACGACCTTCTCGCATGCCTCGATACCCATGAGGTTTGCAGGGTTGTGCAGAGGGCCGAGATCGAAGCAGGAACGGATAACGTCCTTCACGTGCTCGTCTACGATGCAGGACTCTGTGATGTTTGGACCAGCATGGAGTACACGGTGTCCGATGGCACCGATCTCATCAACGGTCTTTACTACACCGTGCTCTGCATCGGTGAGTGCATCAAATACCAGCTTTACAGCGACGCTGTGATCCGGCATAGCGGACTCAATAACGAAATCCTCCTTGCCCGGTACCTTATGTGTGAGCTTACTGCCCTCAATGGCGATACGCTCGCAGAGACCCTTTGCAAGAACGGCCTCATTCTCCATATCGATGAGCTGATACTTGAGGGATGATGAACCACAGTTCAGTACAAGAATTTTCATGGGTATTACTCTCCTAAATGTTTATAATGATGATCTGCTGCAGTACCTGATACTCTACCAGGCACACGCAGCAGATAAAAGAAATCAAATCTTATCGATTACGCGTTCTGTGCCTGTACCGCAGTCATTGCTACGACGCCAACGATATCATCTGCAAAACAGCCACGGCTGAGGTCGTTCACCGGCATGCTGAGACCCTGAAGAACAGGACCGTAAGCACCCGCGTGCGCAAGTCTCTGAACGAGCTTGTAGCCGATGTTACCAGCCTCGAGGGACGGGAATACAAGTACGTTCGCATGGCCTGCAACCTTGCTGCCCGGAGCCTTGAGCTCTGCTACAGAAGGAACGAGTGCGGCATCGAGCTGAAGCTCACCGTCGAGGGCGATCTCCGGATGCTGCTCGTTTGCGATCTTGACAGCCTCTGCAACCTTGGTTACATCATCATGCTTTGCAGAACCCTTGGAGGAGTATGAAAGCATCGCAACCTTCGGCTCACGGCCGACGAAGGTCTGGAAGGACTGTGCGGAAAGGTACGCGATCTCCGCCAGCTTCTCGGAATCGAAATCGGTATTTACTGCGCAGTCAGCGAATACGAAGAGGCCGTTGCCGTCGATCTGCTCACCGAACTCACAGTTCGGAACCTCCATAAGGAAGAAACCGGAAACGGACTTGATGCCTGGCTTGGTCTTCAGAAGCTGAAGTGCCGGACGAATGGTGTTACCAGTGGAGTGGCATGCACCGGAAACGGCACCGTCTGCGTCACCGCACTTACACATAAGGCATGCATAGTACATGTAATCCTTCGTCATCTGCTCCTCAGCCTGCTCCGGGGTAAGGCCCTTCTTCGCACGAAGCTCGACGAACTTGTCGATGTACTTCTGACGGTTCGGATCTGTAAACGGATCAACGATGGTTGCACCAGTGAGGTCATAGCCTGCACCGTTCTTCTCGATCTCCTCCGGAGTACCGATGATCACGAGGTTCGCGATGCCCTCCTTTAAGATCTTCTCAGCAGCCTCGAATGTTCTCTTATCCATGGACTCTGGAAGAACGATGGTCTTCTTGTCTGCCTTTGCCTTCGCCTTGATTGTGTCAATAAATGCCATTTCAGATTTCTCCTCTCAATGCTATTTATACAATTTTACCAGTGGAAACCCACTGATTCATTCATGAAGGTACGCACGCGTGGTATGCGTGTATACAATTTGACATTGCTATTATACTCGATAAAAAGCGCTCTGCAATGCATGAGGAGCGCTTTTCGTGCACAAAATCACGGACATTCTGACAAGTTCATAACAAATCCGTCCTACGGCAGCGCCCTGTCGTCTCGAACGACTGCGTTTCAGTACTTCTCGAAACGGTCCAGGTCGACCACCATGATCGTCGCGCCGCCGATCTCGACCGGCATCGGCATCGTGGTGTAGGTGCCCATCGAGGTGCCGGAAACGTAAGGCATGTTCACCGTAATCTTCTGGCGCTTGCCGCACTGCTTCTTGATGAGCTCGATGCACTCGTCCACCATATCATCCTGGGTCGCGATCATCAGCGTCGAGTTGCCCTTCCGAAGGAAGCCACCCGTCGACGCCAGCTTCGTCACCTGGAAGTGATCCTTATTCAGTGCATCCATCACATCGTCTTCGTTATCGTTACGAACAATCGCATAAATCAGTTTCATACTGTACCTCTTTTCTGTCCTGCATAGCACGTATTTTGCCTTCTATTTTATCATAGCCGGGCGGCGTTTTCTACAAAACAAATGGGTTTCGTGGTGGATGAATGCACTGTTTTGACAGGGGCCGGCCCTCCGGCTCCCCCCTTTGCGTATATTATCCGATCACCATGAATCGTCTTGTAAACTCATTTTCCAAGTGTACATCACTGTCGTACGGGTGGTAGATCAGCCGGTACAGGTCGGCGGCGTAGAGGTCACTGCGGAACATGAGCTCGGCGTGGCCGGCGCGTATGCTCATAAGGAGGTCCTCCGGGCTTTCGATGGTCTGTCGGTGAAACGCGTCGAGGGTGCGCTGGTAGCGCGCCGGGGAGGTGACAGCAGTTGTGGCGATGGCTGAAAGCAGCTCCTTCGCCTCCTTCCGCACGCCGAGTACACGCACGTACGGCATCGTTTCAGCCTCTCCGAAGTAGGCACCGCGGAGGGCGGCGTGATCCTTCCGCTGGAGGTCGAGGAGGATATGGAGCAGCGCCCTCGAAATACGGCTGTAGGTGTAGTTCCGTGACTTCACAGCGGCGATGCGTTCACGGAAACGCATCCGCTCACGTACCTGTTTTCGGAGCGCGTCGGCGATCTCACGCGAGACGTCGAGGTAATCGCAGAGCACAGAATTCGCTTCCGGCGCCACGCTGTCGAGGTAGCTGAGCTGCAGCAGACGGTAGCTCAGCATATCGCTCAGCATGTCGAGCGTCGCGTAGCCCTGGTGCGCCGCGCCACGGATGCCACGGAGTGGCGGGGCCGAAAGCTCCGCTGTCGTCGTCCTGCTGCCCTCTTCCACCTCCTGTGAAGTGACACGCTCCGGGGCCGATTCTTCTTTCGCAGCCACACACGACAGCTCATTCTGCAGGATCGCGTCGCGGATCGAGTGGGCGCTCGGCAGACTCAGCTTTCGGCGAATGCAGGCGACCTCGAAGCAGTCACCCTGCCGTTTCACTGCTTTGATATACTCGAGTCCGAGCACGTCGTTGGACTGGAGATCAAATGCGCTTCGGTTCTCGAGCATCATCTCGAAGGCCTCCTCGTCATCACCGCTGAGGACGAGCTTCATCGCTTCTGCCCGCGCCTTCGGATAACTCATGCCGGAGGCCACACCGTCGCGGACGACAGCATTGAACTTCGCATGGGCGGTGGAGCCGGTGGAAAGCTCGAGGGCGGCCATCTGCTGGAGCTTCGCGAGGTCAGCGGATTCGGAGCCGAACACGAGCTGGTCCACGAAGCCGAGGGAACGCAGAACCGCGACACCACCGGCCGCGAAATCCTCTGCGCTGGAGGTCGAGAACATGACCGGGATCTGCACGACGAGGTCAACGCCATGCAGGAGTGCGTCCCGGGCGCGCTCGTACTTGTCGAAGATCGCCGGCTCGCCGCGCTGCACGAAATCGCCGGACATCGCGGCGACGATGACATCCGCATGGTACTCGGCGCGGATCTGATTGATCATGTACTGATGTCCCGCATGGAAGGGATTGTATTCGGTGATGATACCGACGACTTTTTTTCCGTTGATCATTGTGTCCTCACAGCCAGGATCCGAACGCTCTACAGCACTTTGCTTCCGGCAGAAGGCGGTCTCGGCAGTCCTGGTCATCTTTCATAATGTCGATTCGTGTTGAATCATCTGCATGATTCAGATACAAGACAAATATATCAAAAAAAGCGCACGACGGAAATCTCACTTTCCATCATGCGCATGAAATCATGTTTCGTTTCGAACCGCTCTGATGCTCATAAACATGAGCCGCTGATCAGTGCCTCAGTTCTTAAAGCTGTGGATCGGTGCCGGGATGCGTCCCTTACGGTTCACGAAGCCGGAGCAATCGAATGTGTTGACCGCCATGACCGGTGCGTGTCCGAGGAGGCCGCCGAAATCGACGTGGTCGCCGACCTTCTTGCCGATGGCCGGGATGACACGAACCGCGGTGGTTTTCTGGTTGACCATGCCGAGGGCTGCCTCGTCCGCGATGATACCGGAGATCGTGGTCGCCGGCGTGTCGCCCGGGATGGCGATCATATCGAGACCGACAGAGCATACGCAGGTCATCGCCTCGAGCTTCTCGATGTTGAGGGCACCTGCCTCGACGGCATTGATCATACCCTGATCCTCGGAAACCGGGATGAACGCGCCGCTGAGTCCGCCGACGGAGCTGGACGCCATGATACCGCCCTTCTTCACCTGGTCGTTCAGCATCGCCAGTGCGGCGGTCGTGCCCGGTGCACCGGTACGCTCGAGTCCCATCGCCTCCAGGATGTCCGAAACCGAATCACCGATGGCTGGCGTCGGTGCGAGGGAGAGGTCAATGATGCCGAACGGAACACCGAGCTTACGGCTCGCCTCCTTCGCTACCAGCTGGCCTACGCGGGTGATCTTAAACGCGGTCTTCTTGATGAGCTCGGACAACTCCTCGAAGTCAAGGCCCTCCGCGTGCTGCAGTGCATCACGTACGACGCCCGGTCCAGAAACACCGACGTTCAGGATACAGTCTGCCTCGGAAACGCCATGGAAGGCGCCGGCCATGAACGGGTTGTCATCCGGTGCGTTACAGAAAACGACAAGCTTCGAGCAGGCGCTCGAGTCGGTGTCGGCGGTACGCTCGGCCGCCTCACGGATCATCTCACCCATAAGACGAACGGCGTCCATATTGATACCGGTCTTCGTGGAGCCGAGGTTGACGCTGGAGCAGACGATGTCGGTCTCGGCGAGCGCCTGTGGGATCGCACGCATCAGCATCTCATCCGCCGGGGTCATGCCCTTCTGGCAGATGGCAGAGAAACCGCCGAGGAAATTGACCCCGACTGCCTTCGCTGCCTTGTCAAGGGTATGGGCGACCTTCACGAAATCCGCAGAGGACTTGCAGGCACTGCCGGCCGCGATCGCAATCGGCGTGACGGAGATACGCTTGTTGACGATCGGCACACTGTACTCGCGGCTGATCTCCTCTCCTGTCTTCACAAGGTCACGCGCATAGCGGGTGATTTTCTTATAGATGTTGTCACAGAAGGTGTCGACATCACCAGCTGCACAGTCGAGAAGACTGATTCCCATGGTGATCGTACGGACATCGAGGTTATTATGTTCGATCATATTGTTGGTCTCCGCGACCTCCAGGACATTGACCGCATCAAAAGAGCTTGCCATTCTGATTCTCCTTTTCGTTTATGATAAAGTCTCGTGCGCTTCGCTGGCTGCCTTGGGCCTGAGATGGACCCTGCGGCAGTTCCTTCGGAACGCAATCACAGATTGCGCCATTTACGGTCGATGTTTGTCGAAACAAACATCTCCCTCAAATTCTATGCATCATCGTGAAGATCTCTTCGAGCTGCATCTTGATATCGACGCCAATCTGATCCTTACCATACTGTGCGATCTCGGCAGCGACGGTGTCGAAGCTCTCCGTAGAGTTCGACACATCCACGATCATCATCATGTTAAAGAATCCGCCGGTGATGGTCTGTGAGATATCGAGGATGTTGATGTTCTTCTCGGAAAGGAAGGTACAAACCTTCGCAATGATGCCGACGGTGTCCTTACCAACTACGGTGATAATCGCTTTTTTCATAGAGCCTCCTCTTATGCCTGCTGCCGGGTGCCAGCGCCGCCTCGGTTTCTGCATACATACTACATTTACATGTTTATATGCGGGATAAAATCCCCGTATATGTATAGAACATGTCTGTTCCATGCTTTCTTAATATCTAAGCATTTAAAAAAGTAAAACGCAACCTGTTTTCCGCTTCGTCTATGAAAAAAACCATGCGTAAATCGCGCTTCTCATGTCCATAAATGCTAAAAAGGACAGGGTGACCCTGTCCTCGATAGCCCGTACTTATGGCGGTCATTCTATGATTTTATATTAGTGTAAGCTGCAGTTTTACCAGTTTATGGGGTCTGACCCCATTACGAAATTCTTAAGATGGCCGGGGTCTACAGTTCGATGATGTCCGAGATGCGGTCGCGCTGCGCGACGCTGATGTCGAAATCGCCGGCGCGGTAGTCGGAGTCTGATCCGTCGATCTCCTGCTGTACGGTTTTCAGCGCGAGCTCCGGGAGGTTGTTCTCCTTACTGAGATGCCCGAGAAAGACATGCTTCACATGCGGATTCAGGATGCGGTCGATGAGATGCCCGGAGCTTTCGTTACTGAGGTGGCCATGGTCACTCAGGATCCGGCGCTTCAGGGACATCGGATACGGGCCCGTGCTCAGCATGCGGACATCGTGGTTCGCTTCGACCACCATCGCGTCGAGATTTTCAAGATGCGATACGATGTAATCGTCGTAGTGCCCCATGTCGGTGGCGATGGCGACACGCTTCTCGCCCGCCTCGATACGGTAGCCGACCGGATCCGCTGCGTCATGATCGATGGAAAACGGGATTACGCTAAGGTCGCCGACGGTGGTCACAGCATCCGGAAGGATCGGCTGCAGCAGATCCGTCGCGAAATCACCGAGCGTACGATTCAGCATCACCTCACGAAGCGTGCCCAGCGTGCCGTAGATCGGAATCTGGTATTTACGGGATATCGTACCGACGGCACGGATATGATCGATGTGTTCATGCGTGAGGAAAATCGCCTGCACATCCGAAAGCTCGAGGTCCAGCGCGTGGAGTCCCTGATTGACAGCCTTCATCGTCACCCCCACATCCACCAGCACATGCGTATGGTCCGTGCCGATGTAGCTGCTGTTCCCGCCGGAGCCACTGGCGATACTCGTAAATCTCATAAAACTGCTTTCATCCTTCCTTTTATAGCAATCCAGTCAAGTAAACACGGAGGACCAGCAACGGAGACACAGTACTGCGAGGCTTACACCTGGAGTGTTCTGTCCTTCATGTTTTGAAATCGAATCCGGACATGGTGGGCGCGGCCCACTCAATGCACAGTACAGACCCCGGTGAAATGTCCGTGGCCGCTATGACAATCTCTGTCTATCTGCCACGGACATTTCGCCGGAACCTGTTCTTTGCATTCGCAAGCCTTGCGCCCGCCATGCCCCGGATTCGCTGCTACGTTTCATATTACCCTTCGTGTAAATGCTCCCTGATCGTCGTTTCTGTCTCTTCGCGGCTTCCTGAGTTATCAATCACGAAATCTGCCATCGCAGCGTACTCGTCGTCCGGAATCTGGGCGTGGATCATCGCGCGGGCTTTCTCTTCGGAGTAGCCACGGGTTTCCATGAGGCGGGCGATACGCACAGCTTCCTCGGTATAGACGAACCATACCTCGTCGCAGAGCTCCACGAAATGGGCGATCGGAAGTGCTGTTTCGACGACGATGTCCGCCCCGCTCTTCCGCGCCGCGCGCACCTGCGCATCGACGTATTTCCAGACTGCCGGGTGGACGATGCTGTCGACCTGTGACCGCAGCTTCTGTTTTCCGACACCGTAGATTCTCGACGCGAAAACCGGCAGATCGACACTGCCGTCGGCCCGCTCGATATCCGCACCGAGTAGCGCCTTAAGTGCCTCAAACACCGGATCTCCATGGACATAAAACGACTTCGCAATGTCGTCCGTCCGGTACGCTGTAAACTGATACTCCTGCGTGAGAACGTCCAGCACACTGGATTTCCCCGCACCGACGCCTCCGATCACTCCGATCACCATTGATTTCCTTTCAGTTTATGGGGTCTGACCCCATAAACTCCAACTTTAGATTTTATTTATAAGAATTTAATGGGGTCAGACCCCATAAACTTTAACTTTAGATTTTGTTTATAAAAATTTAATGGGGTCAGACCCCAGCATCTGCTTTCCCTGCCATCGTCTTCCAGTCCGTCCACGAAAGGGCGGCCTCCGCCCAGTCCTTCGCTTGCTTCTCCTCGTTCAGCCAGGCGAGGCCCTCCATGACGCCGTCCTCCGAGAAGACAAACTCACGGAAGGTCTTGTACTCATCCGGCGTGAAGTCGAAGCTGTACGGCTCCGGCCAGACCCAGACACCGAGCGTGTACCGATCCTTCGTCGGGTTCATGATCGTCTCACCGGTCTTTTTATCGACCGGATATGCCGCCTCCCCCGCCTCGATCTTCTGAAGCAGCTCCGTATCCGGCTCCGTATACGTCACCTTACTCATACGGAAGCGCATTCCCTCTGAGGAGCCGGCAAAGGGCTCCATCTTCAGGAATCCGATGTGCATGATATCGTTCGATTGGATTTCTTTCATTTTTCTATCCATTCCTTTCACCTCGCCCAGGCACAAAACAGTAACAATTCAGCTAGCTAAATCTGACAAAGATTGATGGTACTATCCAATAACCGCTTGATTTCGAAATCATGGATACTTTCAACATCGTTTATCATTTTTATGCGCAGAGCTAAACTATCCACGATTTTGAAATAAGGCACTTATTGGATACTTTTCCGCGAAATCAGGCATACGCATATATGCGTACTATCCAATCTACCTCATTTTTTCAAATAGTAGATATGGATTTCGAACTTCATAGAAACATTTCTTTAAGCAGATATCCAATAACGCTTCATTTTTTTAATACTGGATACTCGAGCCCGAATTCTCCTTATGAAATAAGGCTTTTCATATCCAGTATTTTTGAAATCACCTAAGAGTGGATACTTTACAATCGATTTCGATTATTTCGGTCCAAAAATATATCCAGTTTTTTCAAAATCAAACCATATTAGATAGTGATGTAATATGACAGTAAGGGTCGGCAGCCCCTCCGGGCATCTTAGCGGTACTGTTATCTTCCAATGGAAGCCCTTGCTCACCCCTTCGGTGTTTGCTGAAGCAAACACCTCAGTGTGCGGCATCCCAGTTTTCGCCCACATTCGCGTCGGCGACGAGCTCGACGGCGAGGTCGACGGCGTGCTGCATCTTATCGACAAGGAGGGCCTTCACGGCCTCCTGCTCGGCAACGGGCGCTTCGATCAGAAGCTCATCGTGCACCTGCAGCACGATGCGGGATGCATAACCGCCCGCACGGAGGGCACAGTTCACCTCGTTCATCGCTTTCTTCATGATGTCGGCGGCACTGCCCTGGATCGGGGAGTTCATCGCGACACGCTCACTGAAGCTGCGGCGCGCGAAGTTCGAGGCATTGATGTCCGGCACCGGCCGACGACGCCCGAAGATCGTCTTCACATAGCCGTGCTCATGCGCGAACGCCACCTCGCCATCGAGGTACTTCTTGACATCCGGATACGCCGCGAAGTACCGCTCGATGTACTCCTTCGCCTCACTCCGACTGATGCTGAGACCCTCACTGAGACCGAAGGCCGAGATACCGTAGACGATACCAAAGTTGACCGCCTTCGCGTTCCGACGAAGCTCCGGCGTCACCTCCTCGAGCGGCACATGGAAGACCTGCGAGGCCGTCACGGCATGAATATCGCTCGCATCCTTATACGCTGCGATCAGCTTCGCATCACCCGAGAGCGATGCGAGGATACGGAGCTCGACCTGGGAATAGTCGGCGTCGATGAAGACGCAGCCCGGCTTCGGCACGAAAACGGTGCGGAAGCGTCGACCAAGCTCCGTACGCACCGGGATGTTCTGCAAGTTCGGATTCGTCGACGAGATACGGCCCGTCGCCGTCACCATCTGATTGAACTCTCCATGGATGCGGCCATCCGCCTGAATAAAGTTCAGAAGTCCCTCCGCATAGGTCGAGTTCAGCTTCGTAAGCGTACGGTAATTCAGGATATCCGCCACGATCTCGTGGTCCTCGGCGAGCTTCTCGAGCACATCCGCCGCGGTCGAATACCCGGACTTCGTCTTCTTGCCGCCCTTCATGCCGAGCTTCACGAATAGAATCTCCCCGAGCTGCTTCGGCGAGTTGATGTTGAACTCCTCCCCCGCCTCTTCGTAGATGCGCGCCTGCAGCTCTTCGATGCCGGCCCGAAGCTCGACGCCATAGTCGACGAGCGCCTGCTTATCAACCAGGATACCGGCCCGCTGCATGTCATACAGTGTATACACGAGCGGCATCTCGATCTCCTCATAGAGTGTCCGCTCCTCGAGCTCCTCCAGCTTCGCGAAAATCTTCTTCGCACTGCGAAGCGCCACGATCGCGCTGTACGCCGCCATGGTGCACGCCACCGGATCCGCCGAGCTGCCGTCAGCGTCCGTGTTGAAGCCCGCCACCTGCGCACCGTCGCCTGCATTGGCCGCGTCGTCCGTAAACGGATTCGGACAATGCGGTCGATCCTTCAGATCGTCACGGAGTTCCTTTTCTGACGGCAGCGTGAGGCCCATGAAATCGCGGGCGAGGTCCTCGTAGCTGTAGCTGTCCTTCAGCGGATTGATGACGTACGCCGCGAGCGCGAGGTCATAGACCGGGCTCTCCGGCGCGAAGGCACAGTGGTAGAGCGCCTGCTTCAGGTTCATGGTGTAGAGCTCGACGCCCTTTTTCTGTGCCAGCGCCTGCAGCTCCGTCTGCCAGTCGAAGCCGTAGAAATGGTAGCTGCGGTCACCGGCCAGCGCGAAGTAAAGGTCTTCCCCGGCGATGGCGAAGCCGGCCTGGCCCTCACTCGCCGCGTCCCGGAAGGCAATGCGCGCCAGGTACGGGTCGTCGACCTCCTTGAGGCCCGACAGATCCAGCTGCTGCTCCGCCGCGAGGTCGAGGCTCGACACATCGAAGCGCTTCAGGAGCGACTTCAGCTCCAGCCGCTTCACAAACTCGAAGGAGTCTGCATTGAACATGTTCTCGACGCGGGCGTCATCATAATCGAAGTCGATCGGGGCGTCAATGCAGATGGTCGCGAGGGTCTTCGACAACGCGGCGCTCTCCCACTCATCGATCAGCATCTGCGCGGCCTTCGGCTTCCGCGGGACCTTGAACTCCGGGTCGCCCGCCAGCGCCGCTGCATGCGCCGCCTCGATGGTGTGATACTTCGTGATGATCCACTCCGCAGACTTCGGACCGAGGCCCGGCACACCCGGGATGTTATCGGAGGTGTCACCCATCAGGGCCTTCAGGTCGATGAACTCGAGCGGCGTCACGTTCCACTCCTTCATCACATCGTCCGGATAGTAGTTGTAGACCGTCGTCACGCCCTTCGCCGTCTTCGGAAGACAGATCTTGATCTTCTCATCCGCAAGCTGCAGGAGGTCACGGTCACCAGAGACGATCGTCACCTCCACGCCCTCCTTCTGGCAGCGCTTTGCGATGGTACCGAGAAGGTCATCCGCCTCATAGCCGCCCTTCATGAGGAGCGGAATGTGCATCGACCGAAGCACCTCCTGCATCAGCGGAATCTGCTCGTGCAGCTCCGGCGGCATCGGCTTCCGCGTCCCCTTATAGTCAGCAAACATCTTATGGCGGAAGGTCGGCTCGTGCACATCGAAGGCCACCGCCAGATGATCCGCCTGCTCCTGATCCAGCACCTTCAGAAGGATATTCAGGAAACCATAGACCGCATTTGTATGCAGCCCCTGCGAATTCGTCAGCTCCGGGATCCCGTAAAACGCCCGGGACATGATGCTGTGTCCATCGATCAGTAAAATCTTATCCGTCAACTCTCTTCCTCCTCTAACGATTGAAACCATATATGATCAAAACCTGATGCGTTCAAAAGCAGATTGCATTGAAAACAGCTGTCCTGAACATCTGAAGCGATCAGAACCGGACGCCGCCATAGGCAGCTGTCCTGAACATCCGTGACTGCCGATATCAGACAGTCACGAAACCACTGGCTACAGAAACCAGATCCGAAGCTGCAGAAGCAGCGTCACCAGTACCGCCCAGAACACGACCGAATCCGCTGCCATCCGGATGATCCGGATCGCGTGGATACGAAACAGATAAAAGCGCGTATCCATCAGCTGCCGCCGGAAGGACCCGTCGATGTTCAGATTCGAATCATCCACCGCATCCAGCTTCTGTACACCACTGTAGACCATATGCGTGATCCGCAGCTCCTCCATGCACTCATCGCACTCCGAAATATGCTCCATAAACTCCTGCAGCTTCTCATCCGACAGCTTGTTATTCAGATAATCGTAAATGCACTTCCGTGCTTCCAGACAGGTCATAATCGACTTGAAAACCTCGCAATTATATGCTAAATTCTGTATGTTGTCCTCGCGTAACACAGGACTCGCCGTCATGGCGGAATGGCAGACGCGTCAGACTCAAAATCTGATAATGGTAACATTGTGTGGGTTCAAGTCCCACTGGCGGCATCGAGCTCGGACCTATGGTCCGAGCTCGATGTTATTTAAGCCATCCCATTAAAAGTATCCTTAGTTTAGAATATCCCCATCGATTAATCAAGAAGAGCATTTGAGCCATACGTATGCAAATTCCTGAGGACAGCCACCGGAAGCCATACGAAGAGGTCGTGAAGAATCAAAATTGTCCCCCTTAGAACCAGTTGGAGTAATTTTCCTTAGCACTCTCTGCAACACTGAGTTTTCATAAAGAAAACTCAGTCGTTTGCAGAGTCCGAGCTCGTAGTACTGTGCTTCCGGGGGTTGCCCTCCGGACACCGCAACCAGGCTGCTATTTACTTCGTACCGAAGATACGGTCGCCGGCATCGCCCAGACCCGGGCAGATGTATGCGTTCTCGTTCAGGCAGCGATCGAGGTTTCCGACGTAGATCTGTACATCCGGATGTGCCTCAGCGAGACGCTTCACGCCTTCCGGTGCCGCGATGATGCAGATGAACTTGATCTTTCTTCCGCCGTGCTTCTTGATCTGGTCGATGGCATCAACCGCAGAGCCACCGGTCGCCAGCATCGGATCACAGACGACGATCTGACGCTCCTCGATCGGGTTCGGCAGCTTGCAGAAGTACTCGACCGGCTGATGCGTGGTCTCATCACGATACATGCCGATGTGGCCGATCTTTGCGCTCGGAACGAGTGCAGTCAGGCCGGATACCATGCCGAGGCCGGCACGAAGGATCGGCACGATGGCGAGCTTACGACCAGCGAGCATCTCGACCTCAGCGGTCTCGATCGGTGTGTCGAGCTCGACCTTCTTCGTCGGCAGATCTGACAGCGCCTCGAAGCCCATCAGCATCGCGATCTCCTCGACGAGCTGACGGAACTCGTTGGTTCCGGTGTGCTTGTCACGCAGAAGGGAGATCTTGTGCGTAAGCAGTGGGTGGTTCATGATGTGTACATTTGCTCCGAAATTATGTTCCATAGTAAACTCCTTTGATATATGTTCCGGCCGCAGCCGGTAGAAAACGAATCAGGTCAGCATTCAGGCAGAGGTCCCTGGCGACGCTGTGATCGCATCAGTGCTTCGCGACGATCTCCACCTCGCCCTTCGACTTGTAGATGCTGTCTGCATCCACGCAGCCGCGCACCGAGCTCAGCGGATAGACGTTCGTGTTGCGTCCGATCACCGTGCCCGGATTCAGGATAGAGCCGCAGCCCACCTCGACATGGTCGCTCAGCATCGCGCCGAACTTCTTGAGTCCGGTCTCGATGTCACCGTCCTCGGTGTGTACCACGACGAGCTTCTTGTCCGACTTCACGTTCGAGGTCAGGGACGCCGCACCCATGTGGGACTTGTAGCCGAGGATCGAATCCCCGACATAATTATAGTGCGGAACCTGCACGTTGTCGAAGATCACGACATTTTTCAGCTCGCAGCTGTTGCCGATCACGCAGTGCTTTCCGACCATAATGTTGCCACGGAGGAATGCACACTGGCGCACCTCGGTCTCCGGCCCGATGATGATATACTCCGCGAGGTACGCGGACTCAAATACCGTCGCACTCTTATGGATCCAGACATGCGGCTTCACCTCCGTGTACTCGTCCTTCGGAAGCGTCGGACCGTACGCCGCGATGAAATCGTGGATCTTCGGAAGCGCCTCCCACGGATAGGTGAGTCCCTCGAAGATCGCCCCCGCCTCCGTATACTGAAGGTCATACATCGCCGCAATCGTTACATCTTGTTTTTTCATAATTCTCTTCTTTCCAGAGAGCTCAAGCTGCCTCATCCCGTGAGGCTTCGGGCTTTCTAAACTAGTATCATCTGGTGTCGGAAACCTTCATGTGGAAGTCTCCATCTATCTGATCCGCTTCTCAGATACGTCCATCAGAGCGCCCGGATCTTTTCCGTCCGACTTCGAACGAACTCCTCGAGCTTCTCCATGTACTCGGCCTCGGTGATCGTGCCGTCCGCCACCTCCGACAGCCCCATCTCCCAGGAGGCGGTCAGCTTCGGATTCAGCAGATGCGGCACCGAAATCTTCACATAATACGCGATGTACTCGCCGAGCTTCGTCGGTGACAGCACCTGCGTCTTCTTCTGCAGCGCGATGTACTTATTGTCCACGAGCTTCGTGAGGATACCTGCACGCGTCGCACTGGTGCCGATGCCCGCGCCCTTGATCTGCGCCCGCAGCTCCTCGTCCTCGATGAGGTTGCCGGCGTTTTCCATCGCGAGGATCATCGATCCGGAGGTGTAGCGCTTCGGCGGTGCCGTCTCGCCCTCCTTCACGCGCAGCGTCTCGAGCTGCAGCTTCTGCCCCTTCCGGAGCTTCAGCAGTGCCTCACTCAGGCTTCGGTTGTCGCCCTCCTCTTCGCTCTCTCCACCGTTTTCCAGGCCAATGCTTCCGTCCGCTCGCGTCGTCGCGACGCCGTCCGGTCCCATGGCCGAAGAAGCCATGGTCGAGGCATCCGACGTGGTGCCTCCTGCATTGGCCGTGTGACTGGCCGAGGCCGCCGTCGCCATGGTAGAAGCCATCGACGATCCGGCGCCTGCATTGGCCGGATCCGCTGTCGGGGACGCACCGCCAAGGGCCGCGCTCCGACGCAGGTCAGCAACCTTCCGATAGCCCTCGTCCTTCAGGGCACGGGAGCTCACGCTGAAGGTCTCGCCCTGGCAGTCGATCATCAGCGCGATGCGCTCGTAGATCGCCGGCGGGAAGAAAATCGAGAGGAAGCGACGGCAGATGAGCTCGTATACCTTCTTCGAAAGCGGCTTCAGCGACTGGTACTCGCGCTGGCCCTGACCGGTCGGGATGATCGCGTAGTGGTCGGCGATCTTCTTGTCGTCGACGTAGCGGGTCTTCGCGATGCTTCGGAAGCTGCCGGACGACAGGATCTCCTGCGCCTGCGGGGCCACCGGTGCGTAACTCGCGATGCCGCGGATGTTCTTCTCGATCTCCTTCGAAACGGCGGTCGAGAGCACACGCGCATCGGTACGCGGGTAGGTGGTCAGCTTCTTCTCGTAGAGCTCCTGCGCGATGGCGAGGGTCTCATCCGGGCTGATCTTAAACATCTTCGCGCAGTCGTTCTGCAGCTCCGCGAGGTTGTAGAGCAGTGGCGGATTCTTCGTCTCCTTCTTCTTCGTGACAGCCGTCACCGTCGCTTCACACGGAAACGGCATGAAGCTCTTCATGAATTCGGCGGCGCGCTCCGGCCTCAGGAAGCCCTTGCCGTCGTAGATGTCCGTCGGGCTGTAGCGTGACGACTGCTCCGACGGCTTCCAGTCCGCACTCAGCTTCGCGCCTTCCCCGAGATCGAAATCGCCGAGGATGCGGTAGAAGGTCGTCTTCTGGAAGGCCCGGATCTCCTGCTCCCGCTTGACGATCATGCCGAGGACGCAGGTCATGACGCGGCCGACGGCCACGGTCATCTTCTCCTCCGGCTTCATGCCGAGCTGCTGCTTGATCCGGTAGCGGTACTTGAGCGACAGCGCGCGGCTGAAGTTGATGCCTATGAGGTAGTCTTCCTTCGCCCGACTGAAGGCCGCCGCCGACAGGTGGTCATACTCGCTGTCGAGCTTCGCCTCGCGGATGCCGCGGAGGATCTCCTCGTTCGTCTGGGAATCGATCCAGACACGGCGACGCTCCTTCTCCTTCGGCACCTCTGCCATCCTGTCGACGAGCCGGTAGATGTACTCTCCCTCGCGGGCACTATCGGTGCAGATGTAGATGGTTTCGACATCCGGACGGTTCAGCTGCTTCGCGACGACCGCGAACTGCTTTGCCGTGCTCTTACTGACCTCGTATTTCCACTCATCCGCCTTTGGGATGAACGGGAGCGTGTCAAAGCTCCACTTCTGGTACTTCTCGTCATACGCTGCCGGGTAGCTGAGCTGTACGAGGTGACCCACGCACCAGGTCACCACATAATCTTCATTTTCCAGGAAGCCGTCGCCGCGCCGGACATTCTTCATCCCGAGCGCCTGTGCAAACTGCTGCGCCACCGACGGCTTCTCTGCGATAAATAATTTCTTCAATTCGCCTCCCACTGATCCATGTACGAGCGCCGGCTTCATGTGAAGCCGCTTCAGCGAATGCGCGCCGCGCACCGCCCGTGGATGTTCTGTGGGTGCTTCGAAAAGAAGTACTTCTGTTTACTGAAGCTCCCACTTGTAGATCGTCGTTGTGTCGTATTCCTCGCCGGCCTTCACGATGCTGGTCGGCCACTCTGGCTTATGCAGGCAGTCCGGATAGTGCTGGGTCTCGAAGCAGTACGCATGGCGTGGTCCGAAGTGCGCCCCGTTTTTGCCCTCGAAATCACTGCCCATGAAGTTCGCGGTATAGAACTGCAAGCCCTCGAGATCGGTATAGATGGACATCCGGATGCCGGACTCCTCCGCATACGCAGAGGCGACGAGACGTACGTCCCCGTCATAGTCATTGAGCACCCAGTTATGATCGAAGCCGTGCGCAAACTTCAGCTGATCGAAGTCCGCATCGATATCGCGTGCGATCACCTTCTCGGTGGTGAAGTCCATCGGGGTGCCGGCCACCGGCTCGATACGACCGTACGGGATCGAAATCTCGCTGGCCGGTGTATAGCTGTCTGCATGAATCCAGACACGCTGATTCATCGCGTCACCACTGTCATAGCCGTTCAGGTTGAAGTACGCGTGGTTCGTCATATTGAAGACGGTGTCCTGGTCGGCGGTCGCCTGATAGTGGATCTCGAGCGCGTCGTCCTCGGTCAGGGTGTAGGTCACGGCCACCTCGGCAGCGCCAGGGAAGCCCTGATCACCGTCCGGGGAATGCAGAGAGAAGATCACGTAGCTGCCGAGGCCAGCGTCTGCATAGTCTGCCTCCCAGATGCGCGTACGCCAGTAATCCGGTCCGGAATGGAGATTGTTGGCACCATTGTCATTGACGGCGAGCGCATAATGCTTTCCATTCAAATCGAAGCCCGCCTGACCGATACGGTTCGCGTTTCGACCGACCGGCTCACCCATGTGACCCGGATTCTCAAGCAGAAGCTCCGCCTGATCGACACCGAGTACGACATCCCGCATCTTTCCGTCCTTATCACGTACCAGCATCGTAAGCCAGATGGCACCGAGATTCGTAAAGCTCGCCTCCGTACCATGCTGATTTGTAATCGTATATCGCTTCACCTCGCGGCCATCCTTCAGTGTTCCAAGCACTGATTCTCTCACTGACATCGCATGTCCCTCCCATCGAAGATTCAATACCGAAAATGCAAGGGCAGCTTTTCATCGACACTCACGCAACTCTCCCATCCCCTTCTGCAGGGTCTGGGAATAGCAAGCGCGTCATCGGCACCGCCCATAAACTGCAAGTATTATACTCTATTTTCAGGCTCGTTTCTACCAGAGAAAAGAGACTCATAGCTGTCTGAAAATTGGGGCAGCTAAAATCTCCGGTGTCCTTGGCAATGGGTACCATTCAAACCATAAAAAATCCGGAGTGAATCGTCACTCCGGTTTAAAAAAGATCAGTAACCATCAAAATTTGATGATCCGCTTATTTCTTTGTGATATAGCCCTTCTTTGCGAGGTACTCGGCAGCTTCTACACCGCCGCCGGCAGCGCCACGGAGGGTGTTGTGGCTGAGACCGACGAACTTCCAGTCATAAATGGAGTCCTCACGGAGACGGCCGATCGAGATGCCCATGCCGTTCTCGTAGTTCACGTCGAGGGAAACCTGTGGACGATCGTCCTCCTCGAGGTACTGGATGAACTGCTTCGGTGCAGACGGCAGCTCGAGCTCCTGTGGCTCACCGCGGTAGCTGCGGAGTGCCTCGACGAGCTCTTCCTTCGTCGGCTTCTTATGGAACTTGACGAAAACCGTCGCGGTGTGACCGTTCAGAATCGGTACACGGATGCACTGTGCAGAGATCTTCAGACCTTCGATAAGATCGATGTGATCTCCCGCGAGGCTGCCGAGTACGCGGAGCGGCTCCTTCTCGGACTTCTCTTCCTCACCACCGATGTACGGGATGATGTTGTGCTCCATCTCCGGCCAAGACTCGAAGTTCTTGCCGGCACCGGAAATCGCCTGGTAGGTGGAAACGATCACCTCATACGGCTCGAACTGCATCCATGCAGCGAGGGCTGGTGTGTAGGACTGGATCGAGCAGTTCGGCTTTACAGCGATGAAGCCACGTGTGGTGCCGAGACGCTTCTTCTGTGCCTCGATGAGCTGATAGTGATCCGGGTTGATCTCCGGAACGACCATCGGAACATCGGTCGTCCAGCGGTGTGCAGAGTTGTTCGAAACGACCGGGGTCTCCGTCTTCGCATACGCTTCCTCGATGGCCTTGATCTCGTCCTTCTTCATATCCACTGCGGAAAATACGAAGTCGACATCCTTTGCAACATCTTCTACCTTTGAAACGTCCAGGACGATCATGTCCTTTACTTCCTCCGGAATCGGAATATCCAGCTTCCACTTACCTTCTACAGCCTCTGCATAGGTCTTACCCGCAGATCTCGGGGACGCTGCAAGCGTCGTCAGCTCGAACCATGGATGGTTTACAAGCAATGTGATAAAACGCTGGCCAACCATTCCAGTCGCACCAAGAACACCAACCTTTAACTTTTCCATTTCAGTCTCCTCGTCAACTTCTATCCGTATTTTTACTCTCAGATGCATACATCCTGCAGGATTTCGACATACAGCTGTTTCTTCACCCCGCAGGCACGTATATGTTTCCGTATTGTATTACTTTTAACTGTCAGTGGCAATATAACATTTTCGAATAGCAGCCTTTCGCCGCCCGGACAACTACTGTCAAAACGTAATTATGTCCAGGCATGGCTCGGCTGCCATCCGTCGAGTTTCGCCCGAACAGCAACAGGTGACATCCCCGTAATCAGTGCTTCGTGCCTTTTCCGGCGCGGCCGGCGAGCTTCAGGCGGTTTAAGCTGAGCGGCTTCTTCCGGTACGTGATCTCCACCGGCTCGGTGCCGAGGAGGTAGAAGTGCTCGAGGGTGTCGCACTTGCCGAGTCGGATGCCGATGACACCTTTGCTGTTCTTCTTCTGGAGCGGGATATCGCTCAGGGAGCAGCGGAGGAAGTAGCCGTCATGTGTCTCGAAGACGATGTCGGTTTCGTAAGCCATCTCCCGAATCTCGATCAGTCGATCGCCCTCGCCCAGCTTCGTTGCGGCGACGAGCTTGTTCGCAGTCTCGAATTCCGAGGTCTCGACGAGCTTCACCATCGCGTCTCTCGTCGCGAAGATCAGGGTCTTCCCGGCCAGGGCGGACTTCACATTGGCATAGATGATCTCCTCCTGGTTCGCGTTGTACTTACTGATGTTGTCGATCGGTACGCCCTTGTCCTTGAACTTTCCGAGCGGCACATCCTGGCACTTGATCTGGTGCATATTGCCCTTATCAGTGAACAGCAGCACGCGGTCCGTGTTCTTGCACTTCAGCACGAAACGGTTGTCCGACTCGACGGCCTCCTGGTTCCGCTGGTAGGTTGCCTCATCCATGAGCTTGCAGTAGCCGAACTTGTCCTGGATGTAGTAGCAGCTGATCTCCTGCACCTCGTTCTCGTTGAAGACGGCTTCCTTACCATCCTCGAGCACGGTGCGACGCGGCACGGCATACGCGGCTCGGATCATCATGAGGTCCTCGGACAGCACCTCGTTCATGCGCTCGCGACTGCCGAGGATCCCGCGGTACTCCTTGATGTTTCGGAGCGTCTCGGCATGCTGCTTCTTCAGCTCGATCAGCTCGAGACCGATGAGCTTGCTGAGACGCATATCGAGGATCGCCTGTGCCTGCCGCTCCGTGAAGTGGAAGGTCTCGATCGTCGACATGAACTCGCGGTCCCGCTCACGGAACTTGATGCCCGCGATCTCACCGCTCATAAGTGCCTGCTTCGCATCGGCCTGGTTCTTCGAGTTCCGGAGGAGGGCAATGATGGCGTCGATCAGGTCGACGGCCTTGATGAGACCATCCTGGATCTCTTTACGTGCGAGCTCCTTCTCGAGCAGGTTCTGGTACTTGTTCGTGAGGATCTCGTACTGGAACTTGAGATAGGCCTTCAGGATGCCCCGGAGCGTCATGGTCTCCGGCCGACCCTCGTGTATGGCCAGCATGTTCACGCCGAAGGTATCCTCGAGTCTCGTTTTCTTATACAGTATATTCTGGATGCGCTCGATGTCCGCACCAGCCTTCAGCTCGAGTACGATACGGATGCCGTTTTTGTCGGACTGGTTCGAGATATCGACGATCTCCGGGAGGATCTTATCCTCGACGAGCTGGGCGACATCCTGCATGAACTTCATGATGCCCTGACCGATCATCGTATACGGAATCTCGGTCACGACGAGCTTATCGCGGTCGGAACGCCCCTCCTTCTTCTCAAACTGCAGCTTGCCGCGGAGCTTGAGGCGGCCCGTACCACTGCGGTAAATGTCGACGAGCTCGGACTTGTTGGCGATGATGCCGCCGGTCGGAAAATCCGGTCCCTTCAGGTACTGCATCATGTCCGCGGTCTCCATCGCCGGGTTGCGCAGGTACGCGAGGATGAGGTCGATGATCTCACCGAGATTGTGGCTCGGGGTGGAAGTCGTCATGCCGACCGCGATGCCCTCGGAACCGTTCAGCAGGAAGTACGGGATACGTGCCGGCAGCACCACCGGCTCCCGCAATGTCTCATCGTAGTTCGGCTGAAACGGCACCATCGTATCGAGGTCCGCCAGCATGCAGTCATCCGTGAACTTCTCGAGCTTCGCCTCGGTGTATCGCGGTGCGGCTGCAGAGTCACCCTCGATCGAACCGAAGTTACCCTGGCCATGCACCACCGGCTGCATACGCTTGAAGTCCTGCGCCATGACGACCAGGGTGTCGTAGATCGAGGAATCACCGTGCGGATGGTACTTACCCATCGTATCACCACAGATACGCGCCGACTTGTAGGTCGGGCGGTCATGGTTTGCATGCAGCTCGTTCATATCATAGAGCACGCGCCGCTGTACCGGCTTCAGTCCGTCACGGATGTCCGGCACCGCACGCGAAGTGATGACAGACATCGAGTAATCGAGGTAGGATTTCTGCATCTCCTCGGAAAATTCAGTTGTTAAAATCTGTTCAGCCATAATATTCCCTTTATTTTTTATAAGGAGACAATGCCATTTGATGCGCCTACGGCGCGGGCATTGTCGTTTGATTTTGCCGCAATGGCGGCAAAACGGCCTCGCCGCCCGGGGGCATCACACGGAGTGTAGGAGTTTGTATAAGACAAACTCCGAAACGATATCCCACAGAGCTGTGATCTGTGCCCGCAGGGCTAAACTCGGGTCTCCAAAGCCCGAGTTTAGGGCAGTCCCGTCCCTTCGGGCCACCCGATGTGATTACGAATCAATAACTGCTTCGTTTGCGTGGTCGTGGATGAAGTCGCGGCGCGGTCCTACGTCGGAGCCCATCAGCATAGACGTCACCTCGGAGGCCATGCGGCCGTCCTCGATCTCTACGCGCTTCAGTACGCGGTTTTCCGGGTTCAGGGTCGTCTCCCAGAGCTGCTCCGGGTTCATCTCACCGAGACCCTTGAAGCGCTTCAGCTCATAGGAGCCGGTCTTATGCTTCTTCTGATACTTCGTGAGCGCCGCCTCGTCGTAGAGGTACTCCGGCGCCTCCTTCTTACTGTGCGGGATCGCCTGGTAGAGCGGCGGCATCGACACGTACACATGTCCCTCACGGATGAGATCCGGCATGAAGCGGTACAGGAAGGTCAACAGCAGGGTGTCGATGTGCGAACCATCGACATCGGCATCCGTCATCAAGATGATCTTGTTGTAGCGCAGCTTCGAGATGTCGAAGTCGTTGCCGTAGCCCTCGGAGAAGCCGCAGCCGAAGGTGTTGATCATGGTCTTGATCTCCGCGTTCGCGAGGACCTTATCCATCGACGCCTTCTCGACGTTCAAGATCTTACCGCGAAGCGGCAGGATCGCCTGGGTCTGACGGTCGCGGCAGGTCTTCGCAGAGCCGCCCGCCGAATCACCCTCGACGATGAAGATCTCACACTTCTCCGGGTCCTTCGAGATGCAGTTCGCAAGCTTGCCATTTGAATCGAAGCTGTACTTCGACTTGCTCAGCATGTTCGTCTTCGCCTTTTCCTCGGCGCGACGGATCTTCGCGGACTTCTCGGCGCAGCTGATGATGGCCTTCACTACCTCGACGTTTCGATCGAAGTAGTGCTGCAGCTCCGCATCGACGATGCTCTGCACATACTTTGCAGCATCCGCACTCGCGAGCTTCGTCTTCGTCTGGCCCTCGAAAACCGGGTCCGGGAACTTGATGCCGATGACCGCGGTCATACCGTTACGGGTATCCGCACCGGTGAAGTTCGCATCCTTCTCCTTCAGGATCCCGAGCTGGCGTGCGTAGCTGTTGATGAGCTGCGTGAACTTCGTCTTGAAGCCCACGATATGTGTACCGCCCTCCTGGGTGAAGATGTTATTACAGAAGCCGAGGATGTTCTCCTCGAAATTATCACAGAACTGGATACAGCACTCGAGGGTCGTCCCCTCGCTCTCCCCGCGGAAGTAGATCTCCGGGGTCACCGGTTCGCTGTCCTTATTGAGCTCCTTTACGAAGGCGATGATGCCCTCCGGCTCATGGTATTCGATCGTCTCCGGCAGCTCTCCGCGCTGATCCGCATAGTGGATCGTCAGCTGCGGGTTGAGGTACGCGGTCTCATGCAGGCGGGACTTCAGCCACTCCTCCTTGAAACGTGTCTTCTCGAAGATCTCCGGATCCGGGATGAAGCTGATCTCTGTACCGGTCTCCTTCGTCTTTCCGACCACTGGAAGAAGTCCGTTCACGAGCTCCGTCGTCGGCTTACCGCGCTCGTAGGAGTCCTCATAGATCTTTCCGCCCTGATAGACCCGCACGCGCATCATCTGTGAGAGAGCATTGACCACGGACGAGCCAACGCCATGGAGACCACCGGAGGTCTTATATGCCTTATCGTCGAACTTTCCACCCGCATGCAGTGTCGTCAGGACGATACGCTCCGCAGACACACCCTTCTGGTGCATCCCGACCGGGATACCACGACCATCATCGCGCACGGTACATGCGCCATCCGCGGTCAGCGTTACCCATATATTTCTACAGTATCCTGCCAGATGCTCATCGACCGAGTTATCTACGATCTCGTAGATCAGGTGATTGAGACCACGCTGTCCCACCGAACCGATGTACATACCCGGTCGCACACGGACCGGCTCCAGCCCCTCGAGGACCGTAATACTCGACGCATCATACTTCTCTGCCATAAACACTCCTGTTTTTACTCTATTTCAACTCCACAGGCATCGAACACCTGCGAAGGCCTAATCTTAAAAATGATACCATAGATCACATGTTTTATGCAAGAGCCCGAGGAGGGCCGGCAACAGAAGCCATACGAAGAGTTCGTGAAAAATCAAAATTGTCCCCCTTAGAACCAGTTGGAGTAATTTTTCCTTAGCACTCTCTGCAACACTGAGTTTTCATAAAGAAAACTCAGTCGTTTGCAGAGATGTCGAGGATGATAGTCTTGTCTCCGCTTCCGCTCAGGGATTTCTTCATGGCTTCGACGGAGCAGATATAGTTATAGAAGGAGGCTTTTTCCTCGGTATTATAGGCGTCCGCGAGGATCTCCATGTACTTCGCCTCGCCTTCACCGGACAGCTCCGCGGCCTGCTTTTCAGCTTCCGCCTTCCGGATGGAAACCTCCTTATCGGTCTCGTTCCGGATCTTCTGAGCCCTGGCGGCACCTTCCGCAGTATAGGATGCCGCGATGTTTTCACGCTCCGAAATCATGCGCTGATAAACGGCATCCTTGTTATCATCCGGCAGATCGAGGGCCTTGATCTCCGCCTTCGTGATCACGATCCCGTATCCGCCGATATCGGAATTCGCCTCCGCGGTGATCATATCGGTCAGCTTATCGCCGCGCGCAGCGATGATATCATCCTGACTCATCGAGGAAATGATATTCTTGGTGGCGTTGTATACGGCCACGCCGACACGATCCTCTGCCCCACTCGTCGACCCGTTCAGGGTCTGCATGAACTTCGTCGGATCCGTGATCTTCCAGACGATGTAGTTATCTGCGATCATCGACTTTTTATCCTTCGTGATGACATCCGACGGCTTCACATCATAGAGCTGCATCGCCTTCGTCACGAAACGGATGTTGTCGGCCACCGGCATCTTCGTATATAAGCCCGCTGCATCCTTGACATCCACGATCTTTCCGAAGCGCGTCACGACCGCGTACTGATTTTCAGACACCGAATAGAATACCCCTCGGGAAAGCAGCGGCAGGACGACCAGGAAAACCGCGCAGGCCACGAGGATGGTGACGACACTTTTCACCGCCTTCTTTACCCGCTCGAGCGCTTCCTTCTTCTCATTATTTTCCATTCTCGTCACCTCCATCTGCGGCCTCGACCGAGATATCCGCGAAGCTCTCCAGCGGCAGCATCGTCTGGGTACTGCCATCACTGATGATCACCTTCAGCTCCGGCAGCACATCCTCCATCGCCTCATAGAAAATACGCTTCTTCGTGATCAGCGGATTCAGCTTATACTGATCGTACATCGCGTTAAAACGGGCGACCTGTCCGCTGGCTTCCGCGATACGCGCCTCCTTCTCTGCTTCTGCCTTCTGGACAATGCTGTCGGCCGTCGCGTCTGCGGCTGGAATCTGCTCTGACTTATACTGCTTCGCTTTGTTGATCGTGGTATCCGCTTCCTGCTTCGCCGTCTCGACGGACTTGAATGCCGCAACGACATCCGAAGTCGGCGGCTCCACATCCTGAATCGACAGATTTACGATCTGAATCCCGATATCCGCTTCCTCCAGCGATTTCGTCAGCTGATCCCGCACCTCCGCCTGAATCTTCGACTTCTCCGTCGTCATGACATCATCGACCGTGAAATCCGACACCGTCGAACGGATCGCCGCCGCGGCCATGTTCGAGATGAAACGAACCGGCTCGTTCGAATTATAGAGATACTTCACCGGATCCGACACCTTATACTCGAGATAAAAATCCGTGTTGACCAGATTAAAATCCGAGGTGATGGTCAGCGAGTCACTCGTCGTTTCATAGTCCGGATTCTCACCATTCCGCTCGTTCGTGATCGTGTAGCCGATCGGCATACCATAGGTCGTCGTGTCCACCTTCTGCACCTGGTCGATAAACGGGATCTTAAAGTACATACCAGCGGTTTTGATGTCATTAACCTTCCCAAACCGCGTCACGACCGCCTGCTCCTGCTCGGACACCCGGTAAAACGACTGTAGCGCACAACACGCCGCACCCACACATAGAAACATCGGAATCGCTCTCAGGATTCCCTTTTTTCCTTCCTTCATACGCTTCCATCTCCTGTATTTTCTGTAAACATGACCATTTTTCTATAAGCATGACCAGTACAACAAATGTTCAGTCATTTCATATTATCAAGGAAACTGCCGCTTCTCGTCAATCACTGATTTCAACAGCAGACAGAAAACGGCAAAAGTCTCGTAGCGATAAATACACGAAAGCCTGGAGGACCGGCAACAGAAGCCATACGTAGAGTTCGAGTAGAATCAAAATTGTCCCCCTTAGAACCAGTTGGAGTAATTTTCCTTAGCACTCTCTGCAACACTGAGTTTTCATAAAGAAAACTCAGTCGTTTGCAGAG
>SFND01000033.1 GCA_004554245.1 Oribacterium sp.
TATCCAATGTGCGCAAGACGAGTGAAGCGTGAAGGTTTACTTCTACATTCACGAGTATGCGGCATCTACGACAGTAGATGTGCTGGTAGGTTTGATGTTTTATCTACAGAATAATATATGAGCGATATACAGTTTTCAGGGCACGATACCATGTGGCCCGGTGGCTCAGTTGGTTAGAGCGCCGCCCTGTCACGGCGGAGGTCGTCGGTTCGATTCCGTCCCGGGTCGTCTGCGGGAGTGCTGAAATTGGCAGACAGGCAAGACTAAGGATCTTGTGTCCGATAGGACGTGTGGGTTCAAGTCCCATCTCCCGCATCACGCGGAAAGCTGAGAAGTCGGCTTTCCGCTTTTTTTATACTTTAAACGGCTGTGACACGCCGTCCCATATCGGATCACACAGTACGACGATGCCCGCGCGAAGGCGCATTTCCGGACATCGTCGTTTTCTTTCTTGTTTCTCGAGGAATATCTGCTATACTTTAAAGTAATTAATAGTTTAAAGGATGAAAGTGTTATGGCAGTAATTCAGTTTATCTACAATCTCCTCTGGGGAGACCTCATCACGATTCCACTACCAGGAGGCTCGACACTCGGGCTGTCACTCCTGGTTCTTCTTTTGATTCCGGCAGGTATCTTCTGTACCGTCCGCACCCGCTTCCTCCCGATCCGTCTCTTCCCGGAGATGTGTCGTGTGGCAAGAGAGAAGAGTGTCGATCCGGAAAAGAACAGTAAGGTTTCTGGACTCGAGGCCCTCATCGTTTCGACCGCAACACGTGTCGGCATGGGTAATCTCGTCGGCGTCGTTGCAGCGGTATCTGCCGGTGGTGCCGGTGCCGTGTTCTGGATGTGGCTGACAGCGCTGATCGGCTCCAGCACGGCGTTCGTCGAGGCGACACTCGCCCAGTTATATAAGGAAGAAGATCCTCTGTACGGTGGTTACCGAGGCGGTCCGGCCTACTATATCCATAAGATGTTTGCCGGAAAGAAGCGAAAGAGCGTCATCGCGATCCTGTTCACGCTGTCCGGCCTCCTGTGCTGGTGTGGCATCAGCCAGGTCATCGGTAACTCCGTCGCGTCTGCCTTTGACAATGCGTTTCACGTGCCACCGATCGCTTCCGCGGTGCTTCTCTGCCTCCTGTCTGCGGTGATCGTGTTCCGGAAGAATATCACGGTCAAGGCACTCGACATCATCGTTCCAGTCATGGCCGGCTTCTATATCTTCCTGACCGTGTTCGTGATCATCAACAACTTCACTCAGCTGCCAGCGGTATTTTCACGTATCTTTCGTGAGGCCTTCGGCCTGCGTCAGGCGGTGGCGGGTGGCTTCGGTGCCGTCCTTATGAACGGTGTGAAGCGTGGCCTCTTCTCCAACGAAGCAGGCTCCGGCTCTGCGCCATGTGCAGCGGCTGCGGCAGATGTCGATCATCCAGTGAAGTCCGGACTTCTGCAGGCGCTCGGCGTCTTCATCGACACCATCGTGATCTGCAGCTGTACCGCCTTCGTGATGCTTCTCGTTCCGGAGGAAGTGGTGGCCGGCCTCGGTGGTATGGATCTTCTCCAGGCAGCGATGCGCTACCATTTCGGTCAGGCCGGTGTGATCTTCATCGCCATCACGCTCTGGCTCTTCAGCTTCTCGACCTTCATCGGCGTCCTGTTCTATGCACGTTCGAACGTCGCGTATGTGTTCGGTGACAGCTGGAAATCACAGAATGTATATAAGATCATCGCGCTGATCAACCTCTTCATCGGCTGCATGGCGGCCTACACCTTCGTGTGGGAGCTCGGCGATGTAGGCATTGGCCTCATGACGATCTTCAACATGCTCGCGCTGATCCCGATGTCGAAGGAGGCGATCGCGTCACTCAGGGATTATGAACAGCGTTTTATGAAGCGCTGAAGTTCCATACGTCGTATCGAAACAGATGTTAATCACGTCCGCATTCAGCGCCTCGATGAGCGATCCATACGTCGTATCGAAACAGATGGGGCTGCGGAAATGTGCTGATTATAATCGCAGATCTGTAGGCAGACGATTACATCGATACAGAAACATAAAGAAAGACCGGTGACCTGTTCGTGAAACAGACCATCGGTCTTTTTGCGTGCGGATGTTCCTGCGATAGACTGCGCATGCGGCTCTGCGATTATCTGAACTTAGTCATTCACCTGAAACACCGTTTTGAAGGCTTCGTCATTTACCACGCGTTCCAGCGTGTGATTGATGTTCCGGAAGTGATGAACGAGCTCCTGCTCGAGTGCGGCACGATCGCCCTGTTCGATGGCGTGCACCATGCGCACATGCTGGGAGACGATGTTTACACTATCGTCCATCCGCTCATCATCACTGCGCTCGATGCCGAGGGCGAAGCGGCGTGCACGGATATAGTGGATGTCGTGGCGGCCGGTGTGCTGCTGAACGAACTCCTTATTCTGCAGCTGATAGAAGAGATCATGGAAGCGGGTGTCGGCGTCGGTCAGCTTGATGAGCTCATTGAATCGGATCATATCCTGCTGCTCCTGCAGCATATTGCGAAGGAGAGGAAGAAGCGGCTGCAGGAGGCCGGCATCATAGGCATCCATGACCACACGGGTTTCCAGGACCTCGCGAAGATAGCGTACCTGTCGTACACGATTCATGTCGATGCGGCTCACGAAGCTGCCACGCTGTGGCTGAGAGTCCAACGCACCTTCCGCGTTCAGCCGCCGCACCGCCTCTCGAACAGGGATACGGCTGCAGCTGAACATCTGTGCCAGCTTCACTTCACTGAGCTTCGTGCCTGGCTGGAGCTCGAGCGTCGCGATACGATCCCACAGATAATGATGGATTTCCTCCGGCTTCGATATGGCCGTGGCATCTGCTGTGGATTCAAATGGATGGATCTCCTCTGGCTTCGATATGGCCGTGGCATCTGCCGTAGATTCAAATACTTCGCGCGTGTTCTCGTTCATGAGGGACTCCTGAAAATTAAATAGTTATAGCTTCATTATACTCGAAAAGCCCGGAAAATCTAGTATACATTCACGACGGAGAGGTAAAATGAACGAAAATGGAGACGGAATGAAGAAAGACTTGTGAAATTATACACAAAGAGACATTGAAATTGATAAAATTCGGCTTTTCTTTGAAATCTCGTTGACAGATAAAGTAGAGCGGGTTATTCTAGGAACTACAGAAACTAGTATACATTTTGTACGGAGGGTATAATAATGGAAATGACATTACGTTGGTACGGCTCTAAGTTTGATACCGTAACTTTACAGCAGATCCGCCAGATTCCGGGCGTAACCGGAGTTATCTCTACACTGTATGACACCACCCCGGGTGAGGTATGGTCACAGGAGAGAATCCATGCATTAAAGGAAGAGATCGAGGCTGCAGGTCTTCGCCTGAGCGGTATCGAGTCTGTCAATGTCTGCGACTCCATCAAGGTCGGCGATGAGAACCGTGATAAGTACATCGCAAACTACATCGAGACACTTGAGAACCTCGGTAAGGAGGACATCCACCTCGTATGCTACAACTTCATGCCTGTATTTGACTGGACCAGAACCGAGCTGGCACGTAAGAACCCGGATGGCTCTACAGTACTTGCTTATAATCAGAAGGCCATCGATGCCATCGATCCGGATAACCTCGCTGCTTCTATGGAGAAGATGTCAAACGGCGCGGTTATGCCAGGCTGGGAGCCGGAGCGTATGGCGAAGATCAAGGAGCTCTTCGAGATGTATAAGGATGTTGACGGCGAGAAGCTGTTCCAGAATCTCGTATACTTCCTGAAGGCCATCATGCCGGTCTGCAACAAGTATGACATCAAGATGGCGATCCACCCGGATGATCCGGCATGGTCCGTCTTCGGTCTCACCAGAATCATCAACTCCGAGGCAGGTATCCTTCGTCTGATGAATGCTGTCGACGATGTACATAACGGCGTGACCTTCTGCTCTGGTTCCTACGGCACCAACCTCGAGAATGACCTTCCGCACATGATCCGTGTACTGAAGGGCAGAATTCATTTTGCACATGTACGTAACCTTCGTTTCAACGATACCTCTCGTGAGAATTATGATTTCCAGGAGGCTTGCCACATTTCCAAGGATGGTAACTTCGATATGTACGAGATCGTTCGTGCACTCTATGAGACTGGCTTCGATGGACCGATCCGTCCGGATCACGGCCGCATGATCTGGGATGAGGTTGATAAGCCAGGCGTTATCCCAGGATATGGTCTCTATGATCGTGCACTTGGTGCAACGTACATCCAGGGTCTCTGGGAGGCCATCGAGAAGGCTGAGACGAGAAAGGAGTTTGCAAAATGAAATTAACACTTGAGGGTTTAAAGGATACAGCTGCATGGGCACAGGCCGGTGTAACACTTCCATCCTATGATGTGACTGCACTTGCAGAGAATACGAAGAAGTCCCCACGCTGGGTACACTTCGGTATCGGTAACATCTTCCGTATCTTCCTCGGAAGCATCGCAGATACACTGATCGAGAAGGGTGAGCTCGATAAGGGCATCACCTGTGTCGAGACCTTCGACTTCGATGTAGTCGATAAGATCTACATGCCATACGACAACCTCGTACTGGGTGTCACCCTGAAGGCAGACGGCAATACTGAGAAGCGCGTCATCGGCTCGCTGACCGAGGCGATCAAGGCACAGTCCGCTGTTCCGGAGGAGTGGAACCGCCTCAAGGAGATCTTCACAAATCCGGATTTCCAGATGGCAACCTTCACCATCACCGAGAAGGGCTATGCACTGAAGAATGCAGACGGCCAGTACTTCCCGTTCGTACAGGCAGACATCGATAACGGTCCGGAGAAGCCGGGCGCTGCGATGGCCATCGTCACTGCACTTCTGTTCGAGCGTTTCAAGGCTGGACAGTATCCGGTAGCGATTGTTTCCTGTGATAACTGCTCACACAACGGTGAGAAGCTCATGAGCTCCATCGTGACCATGGCCGAGGAGTGGGAGAAGAAGGGCTTCGTTCCGGCAGCCTTCGTAGAGTATCTGAAGGATGAGAACAAGGTCGGCTTCCCGTGGTCCATGATCGATAAGATCACCCCGCGTCCAGCAGAGTCTGTAGAGAAGGAGCTCGAGGCACTCGGCATCGAGGATATGGCGCCGGTCATCACCTCGAAGCATACCTACATCGCACCTTTCGTCAATGCAGAGGGCCCTCAGTATCTCGTCATCGAGGACAAATTCCCGAACGGCAGACCGAAGCTTGAGGACGCTGGTGTATACATGACTGACCGTGATACTGTCAATAAGGTAGAGCGTATGAAGGTCACCACCTGCCTCAACCCGCTGCACACGGCACTGGCTGTATACGGCTGTGTACTCGGCTACACGCTGATCGCAGATGAGATGAAGGACACCGAGCTCAACAAGCTCGTTCATGAGATCGGCCCGGTGGAGGGTATGCCGGTTGTGACGAACCCTGGCATTCTTTCTCCGGAGGCGTTCGTTGACGAGGTTATCAATGTTCGTATCCCGAACCCGTTCATGCCGGATACGCCACAGCGTATCGCGACCGATACCTCTCAGAAGGTCGGCATTCGTTACGGCGAGACTATCAAGAGCTATGTTGCGAAGTATGGCGATGCGAAGAAGCTGAAGGCGATTCCGCTTGCAATCGCAGGCTGGCTGCGTTATCTTCTTGGTGTGGATGATGAGGGTCAGGCTTTCGAGCGTTCCGCAGATCCGATGCTGGAGACGCTGTCTCAGCAGATGGAAGGCATCACTCTCGGACATCCAGAGAGTGTCGGCGACAAGGTTCGTCCGATCCTCAGCAACGTGAACATTTTCGGCTCTGACCTTTATGAGGCTGGTATCGGCGAACTGATCGAGGATCTCTTTAAGGAGGAGCTGGCAGGCCCTGGTGCCGTGAGAGCCACCCTCAAGAAGTACCTTGACTGATCTTTAAATCAGGCATATGGGCAGAAAGAGACGAGTGAAGCATGCGAATCATATTTGCTACCCATAATAAAAATAAAATGATAGAGGTGCGCCAGATCCTGGGGGATCTGGCCACCGATATCGTTGCGAAGAGTGAGCTCGGAATCGATTTCGAGCCCGTCGAGACCGGTAAGACCTTTGCGGAGAACGCAGAGCTGAAGGCCGTCGGCATTCGCAGCTATATGCTTGCACATCATATGCTGGAGGACGATGACATCATCATGTCGGACGACTCCGGCCTTTGTGTTAATTACATGCTGGGACTGCCGGGCATCTACAGTGCCCGCTACCTCGGTGAGGATACCTCGTATGATGTAAAGAATGCACGCATCATCCATGAGCTTCGCTATGCGGAGGGAGATGAACGCGCGGCACACTTCACCTGCGATATCTGCGCTGCATTTGCAGACGGACGTGTCCTCCACGCAGAAGGCATCTTCGAGGGCCTGATCGCCCATGAACCGAAGGGGGCGCATGGTTTCGGATATGATCCGATTCTCTACCTTCCGGAGTATGGCAAGACCTCTGCGGAGCTGACGCCGGAGGAAAAGAATGCGATTTCTCATCGCGGCAAGGCACTCCGTGCGATGCGTGAGCTTCTGAAGGATGTCCTGGAAAAGGATGCCGCGAGACGCGGCACGACGTCGGAAGACGAGGCAGAGGCCCGGGAGGAAAGCGGACTTGTCCGCCCCTTTCAGACCGTCCTCGTCGTAAGTGATTCCCACCGGAACGACGCGAACCTGAAGGATGTACTGAGCCGCATCGGGATGATCGATATCCTCATCCATCTCGGAGATGCCGAGGGCTCGGAGGGGATGATCCAGCAGTATGCCGGTGATGGCGTGAAGTGCTACTTCGTGCAGGGAAACAACGACTTCTTCACTTCGCTTCCGAAGGAGATCGTCGTGAAGATCGGAAAGCATCGCTGCCTTCTGACCCATGGCCACTACTACGGGGTAAATATGGGCGTATCCGGCATCGTCGATGAAGCGAAGAACCGCGACTGTGATGTCGTGATGTTCGGTCATACGCATAAGCCGTTCCTGAAAACGGTCGATGGCGTGACCTGCCTGAATCCGGGTTCCATCAGCTATCCGCGCCAGGTCGACCGTCGTCCATCCTATATGGTGATCGACGTCAGCGAAGAGGGAGATTTCGAGTTCCGCCAGGTTTACATAAAAGACTAGGCGATTCACTCTTGTATGTGAAAAATAAATCATATATAATAAAGACTGTAAGCGTTTACAAAGCCTGAAATTCCTTCGGGCTTGATAATATTCAAAGGAGATTTGATATGACACAGAAAGATTTCATGGAGAAGCTTGCCGAGATTAAGGTTTGTCCAGTCGTAGTTATCGATCACGTGGAGGATGCCGTTCCTCTCGCACAGGCGCTCGAGGCTGGTCATCTTCCGATGGCGGAGGTTACCTTCCGTACAGCAGCTGCTGCAGATGCGATCGCAGCGATGGTAAAGGAGTGCCCGAATGTCGTTGTTGGTGCTGGTACTGTTCTCGATCGTGAGCAGTGCACACGTGCGATCAACGCTGGTGCTCAGTTCATCGTTTCCCCGTCTTTCTCAGATGAGGTTGCGCAGTGCGCACTCGGCCACGGCGTAGCTTACTGCCCAGGTACCTGCACACCGACCGATATCACAAACGCACTTCGTTATAACCTTCCGATGGTAAAGTTCTTCCCGGCGGCTGCATACGGCGGACTCAAGACCCTGAAGGCACTTTCTCCTGTATTCCCACAGCTCAAGTTCATGCCTACCGGTGGCGTTAACCTCGACAACGTGCTCGAGTATCTTGCCTTCGATAAGATTATCGGTGTAGGTGGAACATGGGTATGCAAGAAGGATATGCTTGTAAATAAGGACTGGGCTGGTATCACCAAGCTCTGCCAGGAAGCGTACGACCTTACACATAAGGCATAAGCGCATCAATCTCTGTATATCAAAATCATATATATGAACGGAAAATCCGGAGGACTTCGAAAGAAGGCCTTCGGATTTTTATTGAAGATGGGCCGGAGATGAAGAAACGAAGTAGAAGCAACATCGAAATGAAGACTTGCATTCCGGTGCTTTTTTTTGTATTCTAGGAAAGCACGGTAATAAGAAGAACAGAAAACAGACGCACGAAGCTCTGTGCTTCAAGTGACTTGTACAAATTATTTTCCGATGAGTGAAATTATGGTTGACAAAATGAAGCTTATTCGTTAATATATACGAGTCGCTCATAAAGAGTTGTCTGAGTCCGTAGCTCAGCTGGATAGAGCAACGGCCTTCTAAGCCGTGGGTCGGGGGTTCGAATCCCCCCGGGCTCATTCTCGAGACATCTCGAGAGATTTACATACTGGTTTGCTGAAAAGCAGCCGTAATATGGTGGGTATAGCGTAGTTGGTTATCGCGCCAGATTGTGGTTCTGGAGATCATGGATTCGAATTCCATTACCCACCCTAGCCAGCAGGCTTATCGAGGGGCTATCGCCAAGCGGTAAGGCACAGGCCTTTGACGCCTGCACTCGTTGGTTCGAATCCAACTGGCCCTGTTTTGCGAGGCTGTAGCTCAGTCGGTAGAGCACTTGACTTTTAATCAAGTTGTCGCGAGTTCGAATCCCGTCAGCCTCATCTTGATTTTTCAGACCTGTAAGTTGAGAAACTTACAGGTCTTTTTGCGTACGTAAACTTAATAAAAAAGACGAAAACCGACCGGATTCCTATATTTTGTGTTTGATTCCGGGATGGCATAAAAACAATCAGTCACCGCGTTTGTCGGTGAGTGCAACCATCGTCGCAAAGCGAGAAAATATCACACATTATAACCATGCAAATGCGGGTGACCTGTCTGGAGCTCATGGATTTCATTCGACTTCAAGTACCAGCTACTATGTCACGTTTCAGGTAGAGAGCGGTGACCGGATGGAACTACAGGTTTCAGGAAGAGAATATGGAATGCTGGCGGAAGGAGACATCGGAAAACTAACTTTTCAGGGAACGAGATACTTGTCATTTGAGCGCGCGTGATTCTGGAGGTGATAACATGAAAAAACGATTTATAACGCTCGGGCTTGTCTGCTTGCTTATGACCGGCTGTCAGGCTGCTCACGAGACGATACCGGAAACAACTACGATTGCGCCTATAGATTCTGCATATGAAGAAACGGAGACACATAACGAAGAAAGTGCAGAAGATGCATCGGTAGCAGCAAAGAATCTGAAAGCCGGAAGTTCAAAAGGAAATCCATCAGTTATCAAAATGGATTATGGCACATCCTCTATATATTCTAAAGCGGATAAGGATGTAGCGATAAAGATTATAATGAAAGAGTTCGAAGCATTTGAAGGCTGCGAATTACACAGTCTTTCGTATGCATCGGATGAAGAGTGCAACACGGCAGAGAATATCGCCTGGATGAATCGATTAAAGTCAAACGATGATTCGGAAGTGTTTACGCAATGCATCGCATTTGACAGTAGCTTTCACTCGCCGAAGACGGATTCTGGGGCCTGGAATCCAGATGAAGAGTATACAGACTGGTCCTGGTGGCTTGCGCGGAGTGATGGTGGAGAATGGAAGCTGATGACTTATGGATATTAAAGTATTAGAAGTTGCCAAGATGTGCGAA
>SFND01000022.1 GCA_004554245.1 Oribacterium sp.
TTCAATGCGAAATATGTTCCTGTAATTGAAAATATCGCAAAAGAAAGATCCGTAAAATTTAAGGCAATACATTTGCGGAGTAAAGAAGAAGCACAGAACGTTCCGACACCGATCACGACATACGCGCTGTTTTCAGACGGCGACTATATCACAAATGAGCAGATGAATGACAAGAGGTTTTTGAAATTATTGGAGAAGCAAAGTTTCAATAATACGGAGCGATGAATTTGAGTATAGCAACAGCGAGTTGCTTTGCAGTTTGATATGTCGAGTATATAATAGTTGTGGAGGTGAAAGTAATCATGGAAACAAAGAGTATTATATTAGAGTTGAGAGAAAAAGCAGGCTTATCACAGGATGAGCTTGCAGAAAAAGTATATGTTACTCGTCAAGCTGTATCACGCTGGGAGAATGGAGAAACGACACCAAACACAGAAACCTTGAAGTTATTATCAAAACTGTTTGATGTTTCAATCAATACACTTTTAGGTTCTCCACGACAGCTGATTTGTCAATGTTGTGGAATGCCTTTGGAGGATTCTACCATTAGTAAAGAAACAGATGGTATTTTTAATGAAGAATACTGCAAGTGGTGCTATGTCGATGGAAAGTTTACATATAGTAGCATGGATGATTTGATTAACTTCTGTGCCGAACATATGTCAAATGAAAATTGGACTTCTGAGCAGGTACGAGTATATATGAAAGAAATGTTACCACAGCTAAACTATTGGAAACAATCAAACAAGTAAGGTGCAAATTTCAGTTTGACGATTTGATGCTTGACAAGTGAATTATAATAAGAAGAAAGAGATATCACTTCCCCAGCGTTGTAATATCTCTTTTTTCGTGAAAGAAAAGACTACTCTGCAACCCTCCATAGAATGAAAAGTAGTCTAATCCAATGCCCGGATAGAGGGTGATGCATCTCCTGTGTTTAGGGGGTGCATTAGGGGGTGCAACCGTTGGATTGTATCAAAATGGTGGTTACGATGAACCCCTGCCCGTGCGGCTACTTTCCGGACCGGAATAAGTGCCAGTGCACCGAAAGCCAGATCCGTCAGTACCAGCGCGGCATCAGTAAGCCGATCCTCGAGCGCATCGACCTCTGCGTCGAAGCCTCACCGGTGGCCTTCGCAGATGCAGTTTCGAAGGACAGTGGTCCGAGCTCGGCAGAACTCCGCGCACAGGTGCTCCGGGCGCGGGAGATCCAGACGGCACGCTTCCGTGGAGAATCGAAGATACGGGTGAATGCAGAGATGGGTATACGGGAAATCGAACGCTACTGCACGCTCGGATCGAAGGAACTCGCCTTTATCGGGCGTATTTTTCAGCTTAGATCGATGTCGATGCGCACCTATCATAAGGTCCTGAAGGTCGCCCGGACGATCGCGGACCTCGAAGAGGAGGAACGGATCCAGATCGCCCATCTGAGTGAGGCCGTGAACTACCGCGGCATCGAGGATCAGCTGTACGGGACAGGAGGAAAACCATGACGGTGAGAGATTTACATTTTAAACAGGAGATACGAGAACTGACGCCGCTGGATGCGGATTATCCGGAGCGTCTCCGAAACATACCGGATCCGCCACGGACACTCTATGTCCGCGGCAGCCTTCCGCCGGACGACAGGCCGACCGTCGCCATCATCGGCGCACGAAGCGCGAGCGATTACGGGCTGCAAGTCGCCCGCTCCTTCGGTCGAGCGCTGGCGATGCAGGGGATCGGCATCATCAGCGGGATGGCGGCGGGGATCGACAGTGCAGGGCAGTGGGGTGCCGTCGATGCGGAGGCGAAAACCTATGCCGTCTTCGGCTGTGGCCTCAATGTCTGCTACCCGGCCCGCAACTTTCTGCTCTACGACAAGATCCTCGAGTATGGCGGTGGCGCGATCTCGGAGCTTCCGCTGGATGCGCCGCCGATCGGAAAGCAGTTCGCAAGCCGGAACCGCATCATCGCCGGCCTCGCAGATGCCGTGCTCGTCCTCGAAGCCCGTGAAAAATCCGGTACCTTCATCACCGTCGGGGATGCCCTCGACCAGGGGAAGCAGATCTTCGCCCTGCCCGGGCGGGTCACGGACGGACTCTCGAAGGGCTGCAACCAGCTGATCCGGCAGGGGGCCGACATCCTGACGAGTCCGGAGGATGTGCTCGAGTACCTGCATCTGACATATCATAAGGAACAGCAGATGCTCGAGAAGGATGTCTCGATGCTGAATCCGAAGCAGCAGAGGGTCTATGCGGCCCTCGATGTCGAGGCGAAGCATCTCGACCAGCTGATCGGAAAGCTCTCGATGTCGGTACAGGAGCTCAGCTCCATCCTCCTCGAGCTTGAGATCCTCGGCTTCTCTGAGAGCCCGAAGCTGGGATTCTACCGGCGACGAATTTAGAAACAGACAGTACAAGGGTCCCGCCGGGTTTCCTGCTGAATCCAAACCGGTTTTGTGACGCCGGAATGCCTTGTATACCAGATGCGCGTCTTGCAAAACAAAAAAGAGTGTTGTATATTGTCTGAGATTTACCCTTTCGGGAAAGAACGTTTATCTGCACCGGTATACCGGTTTCGACGGTTTCTGTATGAAATCAGCCATCCGGCGCAGATCTTGTATAAATAAAAGGTGAGTCTGAATGGCAAGTACAAACAATCTGATTATCGTAGAGTCGCCTGCAAAGGTGAAAACGATCAAAAAATTTCTCGGCAAGCAGTATACGGTCGATGCCACCATGGGACATCTCATCGATATGCCGAAGAGCTCCCTCGGCGTCGATGTCGAGCATGATTATGAGCCGAAGTACATCACGATCCGCGGCAAGGGCGAGCTCCTCGCGAAGCTGAAGAAAGAAGCGAAGAAGGCGGATCGCATCTATCTCGCAACCGACCCGGATCGTGAGGGGGAGGCCATCAGCTGGCATCTCCGTAACGAGCTCGAGAAGGATGAGAAGAATAAAGCGAAGATCACACGTATCACCTTTAACGAGATCACGAAGAATGCCGTTAAGAACGCGCTGAAAAGTCCGCGCGATATCGATATGGACCTCGTGGATGCGCAGCAGGCGCGTCGTGTCATCGACCGTCTCGTGGGTTATACCATCAGTCCATTATTATGGAAGAAAATCCGTAAGGGCCTCTCTGCCGGACGTGTACAGTCCGTCGCACTCCGTATGATCTGTGACCGTGAAGCCCAGATCGCGGCCTTCATACCGGAGGAGTACTGGTCCCTCGATGCAATCCTCCTGCACGGAAAGAAGAAGCTCACCGCCGCCTTCTACGGTGGCGAGAAGAAGCAGGCACTGAGCTCAGAGGCTGAGGTCGATGCGATCCTGCGGAAGATCGGGAAGGATGATTTCATCGTGAGTGACATCCGAAAGTCCGAGCGTCGCAAGAAGGCACCGCTGCCATTTACGACCTCGACGATGCAGCAGGAGGCGGCGAAGTCCCTCGGCTTCGCCACCAGTAAGACCATGAAGCTCGCACAGACCCTGTATGAGGATGGTTATATCACCTACCTGCGTACCGATAGTACACGTATCGCCGACGAGGCGGATGCGGCGGCCAGAAGCTTCATCGCGGCACAGTTCGGCGAGCATTATGTGAACGGTGGTTCCAGCGTACAGTCGAAGGCACAGGCCGAAGTGAAGATCCAGGACGCACACGAGGCGATCCGTCCGACGAGCCTCGAGCTTAGTCCCGAGGAGGCGAAGGCGAAGCTCCCGCGTGACGAGTTCCGCCTGTACCAGCTGATCTATAAGCGCTTCCTCGCGAGCCGTATGTCGGCTGCGCTCTACAGCACCGAGTCCGTAAAGCTGCGTGCTGGCGAGTATGTCTTCACACTGAACGGCTCGAAGCTCAGCTTCGATGGTTTCCTCTCGGTCTACATGACGGAGGAGGATAAGGCGGAGAAGGATGTTTCGCTCCCGGAGCTTACGGTCGGCGAGCAGCTTTCGCTCGACAGCTTCGATAAGGAGCAGCACTTCACACAGCCGCCGGCACACTATACCGAGGCTTCACTCGTGAAGGCCCTCGAGGAGGATGGCATCGGTCGTCCGTCAACCTATGCACCGACCATCGGCACCCTGCTGGCGCGCCGTTATATCGCGAAGGAAAAGAAGAACATCTTCGTCACCGAGCTCGGTCTCGCGGTCGACGATATGATGCAGAAGAACTTCCCGACCATCATCGATACCGCATTCACCGCGAATATGGAGTCCCTGCTTGATAGTGTCGCAGCTGGTAAGACGAAGTGGAAGACGATCGTCGAGAACTTCTACCCGGATCTCGAGGAAGCCGTCGAGAAGGCACAGGCGGAGGTCGAGAAGATCACGATTCGTGATGAGGAGACCGATGTGCTCTGTGATAAGTGCGGACGCCACATGGTCATCAAGTACGGTCCACATGGCAAGTTCCTGGCATGCCCGGGCTTCCCGGAGTGTCGGAACACGAAGCCGTATGTCGAGTATGCCGGCTTCACCTGCCCGGACTGCGGCGCAGAGTGCGTGAAGCGTCGTTCGAAGAAGGGCCGGATCTTCTACAGCTGCTCCCGCTATCCGGAGTGTGAATACATGACCTGGAGCAAGCCGAAGGAAGCCGTCGTCGGTGAGAAGAAGGATGGCGACATCTTCGTGGCACCATCCACCGATACGAATCCAGAGCCGGTGATGCCGGACTGATCGAGGATTCGTTACCGTTCAGATATGGCTCGGCGGACAGCAGCGAGGATTACAAATTCACGAAAAATCGACCGTCTAAAATATTGACAGCAATCAAAGCTTTATGTTATATTATAAGTCGCGTCTTTTTGAGACGCGGCTTCTTTTATAGAAGAACATAAACAGCACATCTCAGCAAACACCGGAAGGTACCCGCACAGGGCGAAAGCCGGTAAGCACGAAGGCTGAGATGGAAGAAACAACCAGGAGGTATTAAAATGAGTGCAATTGGAATGAAGCAGCTCCTTGAGGCTGGCGTACACTTTGGTCATCAGACCAGAAGATGGAACCCTAAGATGGCTCCGTACATCTACACACAGCGTAACGGTATCCACATCATCGATCTTCAGCAGACCGTAAAGATGGTAGACGATGCCTACAACGCGATGGTAAAGATCGTACAGGACGGTGGTACTGTTCTTTTCGTAGGTACCAAGAAGCAGGCACAGGATGCTGTAAAGGCAGAGGCTCTTCGTTGTGGTGAGTTCTACGTAAACGAGAGATGGCTCGGCGGTATGCTTACAAACTTCAAGACCATCGAGACTCGTATCGAGCGTCTGAAGCAGATCGAGAAGATGGCAGAGGATGGCACCTTCGACGTTCTTCCGAAGAAGGAAGTTGCGCTGATCAAGAAGGAGTGGGAGAAGCTTGAGGCTAACATCGGTGGCATCAAGGAGATGAAGGTTCTTCCGGACGCGATCTTCGTTGTAGATCCTAAGAAGGAGAAGATCTGCGTGAAGGAGGCTCATAACCTCGGCATCACCCTTTTCGGTATCGCAGATACCAACGCTGATCCTGAGGAGCTTGATTATGTAATCCCGGGTAACGATGACGCTATCCGTGCGATCAAGCTGATCGTCGGCAAGATGGCAGATGCTGTCATCGAGGCTAAGCAGGGCGATATGACAGAGGAAGAGGCTGCAGCAGCAACTGCTGGCGACGAGACTGTCGTTTCTACTGAGGCTTAATTAATTGATAACGCCAGCATTCGACAATTTCATAAATTGCAGAATGCTGGCTTTTCTTGTTTCAAAGGGAGCCGGTGGGGCTTCCATCAAATAAACATCCAGGAGGATAAAAAGATGGCAATTACAGCAGCTCAGGTTAAGGAGTTAAGAGATATTACCGGTGCAGGTATGATGGCTTGTAAGAAGGCACTCGCTGCTACCGAGGGTGACATGGATAAGGCCGTAGAGTTCCTTAGAGAGCAGGGCCTTGCAGGCGCTGAGAAGAAGGCCGGCAGAATCGCAGCAGAGGGTGTTTCCTTCGCAAAGGTTTCTGAGGACATGCACACTGGTGTTGTCGTAGAGGTTAACGCTGAGACCGATTTCGTAGCAAAGAACGCAAAGTTCCAGGCTTACGTTGATCAGGTTTGTGATCAGGCTCTTACAACTTCCGCTGCAGACATCGACGCTTTCCTCGCTGAGAAGTGGAACCTCGATGAGACCAGAACCGTCGCTGAGCAGCTTTCCGAGGAGATCTCCATCATCGGTGAGAACATGCACATCCGTCGTTTCCACAAGCTCGTTGAGAACGAGGGTCTCGTATCCGCTTACATCCACGCTGGTGGACGTATCGGTGTCATCCTTCAGGTGAAGTCCGACGTTGTCAACGACGCTGTCGCTGAGATGGCGAAGAACATCGCGATGCAGATCGCTGCTCTGAACCCGAAGTACACCACTCGTGCAGAGGTTGACCAGGAGTATCTCGCACACGAGACCGCAATCCTTACAGAGGCTGCCAAGAACGAGAAGCCGAACGCACCGGAGAAGGTTCTCAACGGTATGGTTCAGGGTCGTCTCAACAAGGAGCTCAAGGAGATCTGCCTCGTAGATCAGACCTACGTAAAAGCAGAGGATGGCAAGCAGAGCGTTCAGCAGTATGTTGATTCTGTAGCCAAGGCTCAGGGCGCGAAGATCCAGCTCGTAACCTTCGTACGTTATGAGACCGGTGAGGGCCTCGAGAAGAAGAGCGAGGACTTCGCAGCAGAGGTTGCTGCACAGCAGGCAGCTGCAAAGAAGAACTAATCTTCAAAGATGATAATTTCACCAGAGCTTCGGGCATGTCCCGAAGCTCTTTTGTTACTCGCCTACTGTTCAGATCGAATCCCCAGAGGGCCTAGTGCCGCTTAAGGTCCCCGGCTTAGATTGAACCGGTCTTGGAGTACTGTGTTTCTGTTGCTGCCCTTCGGAGATTCGAATGAACATTGACCGGATTTTGTAAATTGACCTTCACCGCCCGAGTGCGCTACAATGTTCCCAAACAAAAAAACGGAGCATACTATGACCAGAAACTATAAGATGATTCTAAGCTACGACGGTTCCCGCTACTATGGCTGGGAGCACCAGCCGAACACCGAGCTCACGATCCAGGGAAAGCTTGAGCAGGTGCTGACCCGCATGATCTACGGCGACCAGTATCAGGCAGCGGACTGTGCCTCCTTCCCGATCACCGTCATCGGCGCGGGACGGACCGACGCCGGTGTGCATGCACGTGCGATGACTGCCAATGTGCTGCTCGATACCGATAAAACAGAAGAGGAGATCCGGAGCTACATGAACCAGTACCTCCCGGATGATATCAGCATCAACGAGCTGAAGCTCTGCGCAGATCGCTTTCACAGCCGCTTCAAGGCGTCAGGCAAGACCTACCGCTACAGCTGCTGGTACAGTGATCAGAAGCCGGTCTTCGAGCGGAAGTATGTCTCGGTTCTCGAGAAGCACCCGGACCTCGCAGCGATGCGGGAGGCTGCCGCGTACCTCATCGGGGAGCATGACTTCAGGTGCTTCTGCGGTAACAGCAAGATGAAAAAGTCGACCGTGCGAAAGATCGATACCGTGGAGATCACGGAGAACGGCCCTTACATCCGTCTCTACTTCCATGGCACCGGCTTCCTGCAGAACCAGATCCGCATCATGACCGGCACCCTCCTCGAGGTTGGCTTCGGAAAGCGGAGTCCGGAATCGATGAAGGACATCATCGCCTCCCGTGACCGGAAGATGGCCGGCGTCACGATGGAAGCGAAGGGGCTCTGCCTGATGAAGGTCGACTATGATTAATGGAGGATGTGCTATGAAGAAATATAAGAAGCTTATCGGCACCTGTCTGATCGCAGTGATGCTTTTCGTAAGCAGCGCATTTACTTCACTGGCAGAGTTCGGACCAACCATCATCGACACCACGGGGCCTGTGACGAGCGCTCCGAGCGGTGACGATGCGAAGGCAGAAGCATTGGCGAAAACGCTGACCGCACAGATCACAGACCAGATCATCCTCGTCGTGGACCACAGCCTCTCCCTCTATAATAAGCAGGCGGACGGCAGCTGGCAGAAGGCGATGGAAACCTACTGCGGCTATGGGCGAAACGGACTGAAGGCCTGGAACGAGCGGCACGAGGGCGACCAGACGACGCCGGTCGGCTCCTTCCCGATCCTCCATGCGTTCGGCATCTCCCCGAATCCGGGCACGCAGATGAGCTGGCGCGATGTGACGCCGAACTCCTACTGGTCCGGCGAGCAGGCGACGTATAACACATGGGTCGAGAGCGCGACGCCGATCAGCGGAGAGCATCTCAGCGAGTACACGATCTGCTATAAGTATGCGATGGCCGTCGGCTTCAATGTGAACCCGACCGTCTACAAGCGCGGGTCTGCGATCTTCCTGCACTGCAAGAATCCGGCAGACTGGGGCTCGGCGGGCTGCGTTTCCGTCGAGGAAGCGGATATGATCGCGCTGCTGCAGCAGTGTCATAACGGCTGCTACATGATGATCGTGCCGAACGAGGCGTCGATCGCGAATTTCTAAGGAGCTCGGTAGCCTGTTCCGGCGGAAATCGTCCGCCGAATGAAAAAGATGTCGTGAGGCGAACCGTCCAGACAGGAGGATCCGGTCACGACGTCATAAGCCGGGCCGGACAGCTCAGGCAGGAGAATTTCGTTTCCGCATAGGAGACGGAGCAGAAACAGACGGAAAAGTGGAGGCAGAAGGATGGAAGAAGAAAAGACGGTCCGTACGGGCCTGGTATGTGAAGGCGGCGCGATGCGCGGGATGTTCACCGCGGGTGTGCTCGATGTATTTTTGGAGGAGGGGATCCGCTTCGACGGTATGGTCGGAGTGTCGGCGGGTGCTACCTTCGGCTGCAATTTCAAGTCGCGGCAGATCGGACGCACGATCCGCTACAATAAGCGCTTCGCGAAGGACCGCCGCTACTGCAGCATTGAGTCCCTGCTGAAGACCGGAAACCTCTACAATGCCGAGTTCTGCTATCATACGCTTCCGGAAACGATCGATCTCTTCGACTGGGACAGCTTCCTCGCGAATCCGATGAAGTTCTACATGGTCGCGACGGACTGTGATACCGGGCGTCCGGTCTACCATGAGTGTAAGAGCTCGAATCCGGAGGAGATGGAGTGGTTCCGTGCGAGTGCCTCCATGCCGCTCGTGTCGAAGCCGGTCGTGATCCGTGGCCAGACGCTCCTCGATGGCGGTATCAGCAACGCGATCCCGCTCTCCTTCATGGAGCATATCGGCTATGAGCGCAATGTCGTCATCCTCACACAGGACCGGAGCTACCAGAAGAAACCGCAGGCGGGCATGCAGGCCTTCCGCAAGCTGCAGAAGCAGTATCCGCTCTGCTATGAGGCGATGAAGAATCGTCACTTCATGTACAACGATCAGCTCGCGGATGTGCACGCGAAGGAGACCACCGGTCAGGTACTGGTCATCCAGCCGCCAGCGCCTCTCGGCATCCACCGCGTCGAGCACGATCCGGAGGCACTCGAGCGCGTATACCAGATCGGACGCAGCGAGGCAGAGAAGCGACTGGAGGAGGTCCGTGCCTTTCTCGGCTGAGATGTGCACAGTGATAGATCATTGCAGTTCAGCCAAGGGGCCGGAGGGGCGGCAACGGAGGCACAGTACTTCGAGACCGGTTCAATCTAAGCCGGGGACCCTTAGCGGCACTAGGCCCTCTGCAATCACTGAGTTTTCTTTATGAAAACTCAGTGATTGCAGAGGGTGCTAAGGAAAATAGTACCAAGTGCCGCTAAGGGTCCCCGGCTTGATTTCACACGGTCTCTACGTATGGCCACCGTTGCCGTCCCTCCGGGCCACGCCTTGACTTAACTACATCTGAACCATAACTCCGCCTATTGCAAACAAAAGGATTTACTTTATGAACTTCTATTTCGCACCGATGGAGGGCGTCACCGGCTATTATTTTCGGACCGCGTACAACGCCGCGTTCCCAGGCCTCGATCGCTTCTATACGCCGTTTCTCTCGGCGAATGATACCTTCCAGTTTACACACCGTGAGGAGCGCGATGTCGCACCGGAGCATAATCTCGGCATGCGCGTCGTGCCGCAGATCATCACGAATAACGCAGAGATGTTCGTCTGGGCCATCCGGGAGATGGCGAAGCTCGGTTATACCGAGGTGAATCTCAATGCAGGCTGCCCGAGTGGCACGGTCGTCGCGAAGGGGAAAGGCGCCGGTCTGCTCCGGGACCCGGATCGCCTCGACGAGTTCCTCGATCAGACCTTCGAGCTTCTGGAGAAAGAAGGTATCTGCTATGATGTCGCGGACGCACCTGAGGTACCGCTCTTCGTGAAGATGCCTTCGGCAGAGATATTGGACTCGAAATACGCGGAGGCATCCGAGGCATCGCGCGACGAGATGAACGAAGCGGCAGAGACATTGGCCTCGGAAGAGGGAGACGGCGCGATCCGCCCGAAGCCGGTGAAGACCGCAGATGGCCGGACGCATGTCTGCATCTCCGTGAAGACCCGGATCGGCGGCTGGGAACCGGACGAAGCCGGCGAGCTGATCCGTGTCTACAACCGTTACCCGCTGAAGGATCTCATCGTTCACCCGCGTGTGCAGAAGCAGATCTACCGCGGAGAGGTGCATCTCGACGTCTTCCGGCAGTTCGTCGAGGCGTCGAAGCATCACCTCGTGTATAACGGAGACATCGTCACCGTCGCAGACTATGAGCGGATCACCCGGATGTTCCCGGAGATTGACAGTATCATGATCGGCCGCGGACTCCTCACAAATCCGGCGCTGGTGCGTGAGATCCGGGGCGGGGCAGCGGCGACGCTCGAGGAGCTGAAGGCCTTCCACGAGCAGCTGCTCGAGAATTACATGACGGAGATGCAGAGTGAACGGAACACCCTGTTTAAGATGAAGGAGTACTGGAACTGGCTGAGTCAGTCCTTCGAAGGCAGCGATCGCTGCATGAAGGAGATCCGGAAGGCAGATACTATCGTGCGCTACCGTGCGGCGGTACGAAAGCTGCTCGCGAACTGTCCACTGAAGGGAGAGGTGTAAGACATCATGATCATCGAATATCCATCCTACTATGAAAAGTTCCGCTGCATCGGCGGTCGCTGCCCGGACACCTGCTGTGCCGGCTGGGAGGTCGACGTCGACGAGGCGTCGAGCGCATACTACCGCAGCGTGGAGGGCAGCTTCGGAGATACGCTGCGCGCCCATATACGGGAAGAGGACGGCGACTGCTTCTTCCCGCTCACGAAGGAAGGTCGCTGCCCGTTTCTTCGGAAGGACCTTCTCTGTGAGATGTATATACAGCTCGGGGAGGAGAGTCTCTGTCAGACCTGCACGGAGTACCCGCGCTACTTCATGGACATCGGAAATTATGAGCAGATCGACATGAGCCTGAGCTGCATGGAGCTCGGTCGCATCTTCTTCACGGAGTGTGCGCGGATCGAGTATATCCGCTCCGAGAATGAGATCCCGGGTGAGGAGATCAGTGAAGAAGAACAGGCGACCCTCATCGAGGTGCTCGCACTTCGAAACCGCTGCATCGCACTCCTGCAGGATCACGACGGTGCCTTCCTCGATGCATGGCAGGCCGTACGCGCCCTCGTCGCCGAAGCGCAGGGCCTCGATCCGAAGGAAGCCGACGCGGAGCGAAGCTATCTGAAGGAGGATTTCCCGGCCCTCGTCGAGTGCATGAAGCATCTCGATTCCCTCCGTCCGGAGTGGGATGCCCTCGTCGAAGACTACGAGCAGAAGATCGCAGATCCGCACTTCCTCGATGCACTTCCTCTGTTCATGCAGGCGGAAGCCGCGCAGCTCGACCGCTGGTTCACGAAGCTCGCCGTCTACTTCGTCTACCGCTACTTCATCGACACCTGCATCGACGGCGATATCGAAATCGAGCTCTGCCTCGTCCACCGTAGCCTCATGATGATCCTCTTCATGCTCTACAGCCGCTGGACCGGACAGCAGCAGCTCGACGTCGCGGACATCATCGACGTCGCGCACCTCTTCTCGAAGGAGGTCGAGCACGACGAAGGAAATGTGAATCTGCTGAAATCAATCTGATGACCGGAGCCCCGGAGGGGCGACAACGGAGGCACAGTACTCCGAGACCGGTTCAATCTAAGCCGGGGACCCTAAGCGGCACTAGGCCCTCTGCAATCGCTGAGTTTTCTTGATGAAAACTCACCCGACTTGATTTCACACGTTCTCTACGTATGGCCTCCGTTGTCGCCCCTCCGTGGCTCCGGTCATTCTGCACAATCAACTTGCCCGAATCAACGTTCTACGTTAAAATGATTAATAGGAGCGTCTCGCATCCCTGAGACGAAATAGAGCGTTGAAAGAATTCTCAAGAAAACATATCCATATCATCCTGTGTACCCTCTCGGCCGGCTTTATCCTCTGTGGCCTCGTGATGCTCATCCAGGACTTCTACAACTCGACCTATGCGCCGGATACGTCTGCTGCCACCGTGCAGGAGGCTTCTTTTTCGAGTGCGGACGTTCTCTTTCTGAGCTCCTACAGCCGGAGCTTCATCACCGTGCCGGATCAGGAGAAGGGGATGCTGAAGGTGTTCGACCAGTACCCGGGGATCAACGTGACCGAGGAGTTCATGGATACCCGAAACTACCCGGCGGAAGGGAATCTGCAGAATGTCTACAACAGTCTGCTCTATAAGTATCGGAATCAGGATGCGTTTGACGCCATCATCCTCGCGGATGATGCTGCACTGAAGTTCGGTCTCCGCTATCGCGATACCCTCTTTAAGGGCAGCCCGATGGTCTTTATGTGCATCAATGATTTCGACCACGCACGTGGCGCGATGAACTATCATGATGTCACCGGTAAAACGGAGAATTTCGACCTGAAGGGCACGATCGAAGTCGCGGCAAAGCTTCTTCCGAAGGCGGATACGATCGTCACCATCTATGATGAAACCGACTCCGGACTCGGTGACTTAAAGCAGATGCAGAAGCTCGAAGCCGATTTCCCGGACTATAGCTTCCAGTATATCAATACCTCGATGCTCTATACCGACGAGCTGACACAGCAGCTCGAAAGCATCGACCAGGATTCCATCGTAATCTTCATGGATGCCTTCGAAAATGCAGATGGCTCGATTTATGATGTCGAAACGAGTGCAGCGTTCATCACAGAGCACTGTCCGGTGCCGGTTTTCCGTGCCTCGATCGGCGGTCTTGGCTGCGGCCTCGCCGGCGGACATTACTTCGACTACGAAGCGGCAGGAGAGATCGCTGCGCGTACCGTCATTGACATCCTGAATGGTGCATCGGCGGATGCTATGCCGGTGGACTATGAGAACGTCAGCCACTATGCCTTCGATTATGATGTCCTGAAGAAGCATGGACTGAGCACCTATGTCCTTCCGAAGGATACCGAATTCATCAACGAGCCGCTGAGCTACTTCAGGCAATATAAGGCGATCATCCTGCCGAGTGCCTACATCATGACCGGTCTCTTTATCGGGCTGATCGTTCTCGAAATCTCAAACGAAGAGAAGCGGCGCAAGACCCGCGAGCTGACCTACTCCAGAAACAAGCTGCAGTATATGTATGAGCATGATACGACGACACAGCTGCCGAACCGGAGCCATGCCGATGTGCGCATGCAGGAGCTGCTGCAGGAGGGCGGCACCCATACCCTCATGCTCATCGATATCGATAACTTTAAAACCCTGAACGATACCTTCGGCCACGGCGCCGGCGATTATGTACTGAAGGAGATGGCCCGTCGCCTCCGCCTCGTCGCGGTGAAGTACCAGGGCTTTGTTTCCCGTTACGGAGGTGATGAGTTCGCCATCCTGTTTGCGAATGAAATCAACCAGGACAGCGGCGAGATGCTATCGTATCTCCGAAACATCCTGAATGAACCATACATCTATGAAGAGCAGCATCTGACCGTTACCTCCAGCATCGGTGTAACGACGTCGGCCGGGAAGGAACACCTCATCAATGAGCTTTTCTCCGAGGCAGACAAGGCGCTGACAGAGGCGAAGAGCCGCGGCAAGCATACGGCGGTATTCTTCGATGCGACGATGCATGAGCGCATCCTCGAGGAGGACAATATCGTCCTGACCCTGCATGATGCCTGTGATCACGACGGTTTCCGGATCGTCTACCAGCCGCAGATCTCGACGAAAACCGGCAAGGTCATCGGCTACGAGGCCCTCGTACGCCTGAAGAGCGGTGCATACTATCCGGACCGCTTCATTGCCCCAGCAGAGAAGTACGGCATGATCATCCGGATCGGCCGTATCGTCACCGAAAAGGTCATCCATCAGATGGCCGTCTGGCGCGCCCAGGGCGTGGAGATTCAGAAGGTGTCCATCAACTACTCGGCGAAGCAGCTGCAGGATGAAGAGTACGTGCAGTACCTGAAGTCCCTGCTTCAGAAGGAAAACATCTCGCCGGATCTCATCGAGATCGAGGTTACGGAGAGCCTCTATATGGAGTATAAGGAGCAGACGAACACGCTCTTCCGGCAGCTTCGGGAGCTCGGGATCGGCCTCGCCCTCGACGACTTCGGCACGGGCTATTCGTCGCTGAACTACCTCACCTTCATCCCGGCGGACCGTATCAAGCTGGATAAGAAGATGACGGACACCTACCTCCAGCAGGGAAAGACCAACATCATCAAGAACATCGTCAACATCGCGCATGACCTCAATATGACACTCTGTATCGAGGGTGTCGAGAATCGCGCGCAGTATGACCTCGCCACGGCCCTCGGCTGTGACGACGTTCAGGGCTACTTCTTCAGTCGCCCGATGGATGGCAATGCCGTCCCATATTATAGAGTGGAGTTTCTGGATTCATGACAGAGAAGAGAATCGAACATTTGACCAACGATACACAGGAGGCGGGCAATGCCGACATCCGGCACGACGCGGAAGCAGGTGCCAGCGCACAGTCAGCGGACAATGCTGACACAATGATGTCTGCCACTACTTCTACGGCAGGCGGAGAGCCAGTGAAGCATCAGCGGCGGAAGCGCTACAGCGGGAAGTATCCGCGCCGCTTCGACGAAAAGTATAAAGAGCTGAACCCGGAGAAGTACCAGGACGACATCGTGAAGATCATCCAGAAGGGGAAGACTCCGGCAGGGATGCACATCTCGATCATGGTGAAGGAGATCCTCGATGTGCTGAAGATTCAGCCGGGCGAGATCGGCATGGATGCCACCCTCGGCTACGGCGGGCACACGGAGAAGATGCTCGAGCAGCTCCATGGACAGGGGCACCTCTACGCGACGGACGTCGATCCGATCGAGTCGGCGAAGACCGAGAAGCGTCTCCGTGAGAAGGGCTACGGGGAGGATATTCTCACCATCCGTCATCTGAATTTCCGGGACATCGACCAGGTCACGGGGAATGGCGACAAATTCGATTTCGTCCTCGCGGATCTCGGCGTCTCCTCGATGCAGATCGATAATCCGGAGCGGGGCTTCAGCTATAAGACCGACGGTCCGCTGGACCTGAGACTCAATCCGGAAGCCGGCGAATCGGCTTCCGAGCGCCTGCGCACGCTGTCCTATGACGACATGGTGAACATGTTCATCGAGAATTCCGATGAGCCGTATGCTGAGCGTATCGCGAGGGAGATCGACCGCGGTCTCCATAAGGGGATGAAGTTTGAAACGACGACTGAGCTTCGGGGCACCATCGCGAAGGCCCTCGCCTTCCTTCCGGAGAAGGAGCAGAAGGACGCCGTGAAGAAGTCCTGCCAGCGTGTCTTTCAGGCACTGCGCATCGACGTAAACAGTGAGTTCGAGGTGCTCTATGACTTCCTCGAGAAGCTGCCGGATTGTCTGAATCCGGGTGCCCGCGTCGCCATCCTTACCTTCCACAGCGGTGAGGACCGTCTCGTGAAGAAGTTCTTCAAGGAGATGCAGAAGGCCGGCATCTATCGCGAGGTCTCCCGTGACGTCATCCGCCCGGGAAAGGAAGAGTGCTTCATCAACCCGCGGGCGCACTCGACGAAGCTCCGCTGGGCGATCAAGTAAAGATCATATAAATCCAGAACAGCCCGGAGGGGCGGCAACCGAAACACAGTACTACGAGCTCGGAAGACTCTAAAATTCCATCCCTAAGAAGTACTAGGCCCTCTGCAATCGCTGAGTTTTCCTGATGAAAACTCAGCGTTGACAGAGGGTTCCAAGGAGAGATACACCAAGTACTTCTAAGGGATGGAATTTTGATTCTTCACGAGCTCTTCGTATGGTTTCGGTTGTCGCTCCTCCTGGCCGCTCTGTATCCAATATGAATTGACAAGACAGACTGACTTTTTTATACTAATTGCGATTTGTTTTTTGATATTTAATAACGGTGGATCGGTGCAGGGTGGCACCGGCGAAGCAGGGAATAAGAGGGAGTAGTACGATGTTTAAAAAGGGTTTCGATAACGATAAGTACCTTAAGATGCAGTCGGAGCATATCCGTGAGCGTATTTCGAAGTTTGGCGGTAAGCTCTATCTTGAGTTCGGCGGCAAGCTGTTCGATGATTACCATGCATCTCGTGTGCTTCCGGGCTTTCAGCCGGATAGTAAGATCCGCATGCTGCGTGAGTTGAAGGATGACGCGGAGGTCGTGATCGTCATCAATGCCGGCGACATCGAGAAGAACAAGGTCCGCGGGGATCTCGGCATCACCTACGATATGGACGTGCTGCGACTCATCGATGCGTTCCGCGGCTATGGCCTCTATGTGGGCTCCGTCGTGCTCACCCGCTTCGATGGGCAGGAGAGTGCGATCGCTTACCAGAAGAAGCTCGAGTCCCTCGGTATCAAGGTCTACCGTCATTACCCGATCTCCGGGTATCCTGGCAACGTACCGCTCATCATCAGCGAGGAGGGCTTCGGCAAGAACGACTACATCGAGACGACCCGCTCCCTCGTGGTCGTGACCGCACCGGGCCCGGGTTCCGGAAAGATGGCCGTCTGCCTGAGCCAGCTCTACCAGGAGAACAAGCACGGCGTCAAGGCTGGCTACGCGAAGTTCGAGACCTTCCCGATCTGGAACATCCCGCTGAGTCATCCGGTCAATCTAGCCTACGAGGCGGCGACCGCCGACCTCAACGACGTCAACATGATCGACCCGTATCACCTCGAAGCCTATGGCAAGACCACGGTCAACTATAACCGTGACGTCGAGGTCTTCCCTGTCCTGAACGCGATGTTCCAGCGCATCTACGGCGAGAGCCCGTACAAGTCCCCGACCGACATGGGTGTCAACATGGCCGGCTACTGCATCGAAAACGACGAGAACTGCTGCTATGCCTCCCGCCTCGAGATCATCCGCCGCTACTACACGGCGCTCTGCGATCTTCGCAAGGGAAACGGCGCACAGTCCATCGTTGATAAGCTCGAGCTTCTGATGGAGAAGGCCAATGTCTCCACGAACGACCGCCCGGTGATTTCCGCGGCCAAGCAGAAGGCGGCGCTGACCGGCGACCCGGCCGCAGCGATTGAGCTCCCGGACGGCACCATCATCACCGGAAAAACTTCCTCGCTGCTCGGCGCGGTGAGCGCGATGCTCCTGAATGCCCTGAAGGTTCTCGGTGGCATCGACGACTCCGTGAACCTCATGTCCCCGGAGATCATCGAGCCGATCCAGCACCTGAAGACGGCGCACCTCGGCAACCACAATCCGCGTCTCCACCTCGATGAGATGCTGATCGCCCTCACCATCTGCGCGACCCATGACCCGAACGCCGAGACCGCGATGCAGCAGCTCGAGAAGCTCCGCGGCTGTGAGGCACACAGCTCTGTCATCCTGTCTGAAGTCGACGAAAACACCTTTAAGAAGCTCGGCGTCAACGTGACCTGCGAGCCGCAGTACCAGACGAAGAAGCTCTTCCACAAGTAAATTCCAAACTGTGCCGGCAACGGCACAGTTTTTTGTAAGCATTGAGATCAATCGTAGGCATGATGAGGCGGGAAAATGCACACCATGCCTACTATAGAGTGAAAAATATGACCAGAACCAGTGAACTAGAAGAAAACAGCGGAAACAGTCGGATCACCGTCTCCCTCGGGGCAGATGTCAGTGAAGGCTATGTGCTGCGCTATGAGCTGCACCCTGCAGAGCACTTCACATTCACAGCGATGACGCTGGGGCTCGAAACGCCGCAGCAGCTCGGGGAGCGCCTCGCTGCACAGGTCATCGCAACCCTCGATGAGAGAGAGGAGCAGCCAGATCGCATCGCCTGCGACCTCTACCCGAAGTTCCCGACGACCTACGCCGCTGAAGTCCTTGCGGACCACTATCGGGTGCCGATGCTTCGGATGCAGAAGTGTCACCGAGCGATCCTCGACGCGATGGATGCCAGTATGCAGTCCGATGCAGCTCGCACTCCATCGCTTCGCGAGGAAGGGCAGGAGAACGGAGAAGCAGAGAAGCTCGATACAGCGTCCCACCGCATCGAACAGATGAAAATGCACAGCACAGCCGCAGCAGCGGACGTACGTAACGAGAGCACTGCCGTGCTCGGCATCTGCCTCGATGATCAGAGTTACGGCTCCGACGGCACGCTCTGGGGCGGTGAGATCCTCGAGATCTCCGGCGAGAGCTTCACGCGTCTCGCCTCGATCCATCCCTATCAGCTGATCGGCACGAATATGGAGCTCCACAGCTCGACGCCATGGCAGACTGCCGTATCGATGCTCTATGACCTCGCGCGTATGGCCCATAACGAGGACGAAGCCATCCGGGACTTCGTCGCGAAGCAGGCGGCCTCCGAAAAGGTTCACCTCCTCGATCTCTGCAGCCTGAACGACGCCCGCGCCCAGTATATCGCGCAGGATCGAAATAAAAACACCACCCGCTCCACCTCGGCGAGCGGCCTCTTCGACGCCGCCGCAGCCATCCTCGGTTTCCAGCGCATCAGCACACCGACGGGAAGAACAGCGATGGAAGCATTGACCGAAACCGCGGAAGCGTTCGAACAGCAGGCGGTTTCGGGAAACACCGAGCCATATGTAGAAAATGACCTGCATGGATCTACGGATATCCGAAATGCAGCACAAAGCGAAATGAATGGATGCGCCGAACAAGACCGAAAATCGATCATTCTGCGTGGAAAATATAAGGCGCAGATCGACGCGCTCTACGCGAAGCTCGAGAAGCTCATCGCGGCCGCCGAAGAGATGGACGACCCGACCCTCGAGCCGGGCGACCTCTGGGAAGACACCGACGAAGGAGCCTTCAGCGAAACCAACGCCGACGACCATCCGGACATCCTCCACACAGAGCAGCTGATCCGCCTCCTCGCCGACGAACGGATCCGCTACCTTACAAGCCTAGGAAAACGCAATTACGACCACCCGCTGAATCGGAAGCACCCGGACGCAGGCAGCGCCGACGACAACAGCCGCCTCCTCGCCTGGTTCCTCCTCGACGCCCTCGCAAAGATCTGCGTTCAGTACTGTGCGGGAAAGCACGTTGTGCTTTCAGGGCATTTCCTGAAAGCAACGCGCTTAAGGGAACGATTCGAAGAAAAACTTAAGCTAGCACGCGGCCCTGTAGTATGGTAGAATACTTCAGATAGAAGCTTGTGGGGGATCGTGATACGCGTCGTTTCCGTACGCCCCGCGTGCACTATGAAAAGGAGATACTATGGCAGAGAAGAATAGAAGAGTCATGCTGAAGCTGTCCGGTGAGGCACTGGCAGGTGAAAAGCATTTCGGCTTTGATGATGATACGATTCGGGCCGTCGCACAGGAAGTGAAGACCGCAGTCGATGCCGGCGTACAGCTGGCCATCGTGATCGGTGGCGGTAACTTCTGGCGTGGTCGTCAGTCCGTGGAGGTCGATCGCTATAAGGCAGATCAGGTCGGCATCCTCGCAACCGTGATGAACTGCATCTATGTTTCCGAGATTTTCCGGACACAGGGCATGAAGACGAAGGTGATGTCTTCGATCCAGATCGGCGACATGGCCGAGCTCTTTAATAAGGATAAGGCGATCAAGGCGATGGAGAAGGGCACAGTCATCTTCTGTGCCGGCGGCACCGGCCACCCGTACTTCTCGACCGACACCGGCGTCGTACTCCGTGCCGTCGAGCTGAACTGCGAGGAGATCCTGCTTGCGAAGGCCATCGACGGTGTATACGATTCCGACCCGAAGACGAATCCGAACGCGAAGAAGTTCGACACCATCCGTATCCAGGATGTCGTCGACCAGCGCCTCGGCGTCATCGACCTTTCCGCATCCGTCATGTGCATGGAGAACCACATGCCGCTCGCGATCTTCTCCCTGAACGAGAAGAACGGCATCTCAAACGCACTGAAGGGAAAGATTACCGGCACCCGCGTAAGCGCAGACTGAGGATGCCCACCATGTCCGACGAGAACGCCGCGCGAAGCATACAGCACGGTGCTGTCGATGACGCAGCGCGAAGAGATACACAGCACAGCCCAGCGCAGTGCTGATGATGACGCAGCGCGAAGAGATGCAGCACGAGGACATAAGCATTGGCCCACAGGCCGAACTGAACTTATCAACAACCCGAAAAGGGTAACAATAGGAGGAGCAGATCATGGATGATCAATTTACCATTTACATCGAAAAGATGCACAAGACCCACGATAATCTGATGGACGAGCTTGCGACCATCCGCGCAGGCCGTGCGAACCCGCACGTACTCGACCGTATCACGGTGGACTACTACGGCACACCGACCCCGATCCAGCAGGTGGGCAATGTTTCCGTCCCGGAGGCACGTCTCATCCAGATTCAGCCATGGGATAAGAGCATGCTGAAGGAGATCGAGAAGGCCATCAATGTGTCCGAGCTCGGTATCAATCCTGTAAACGATGGTACCGTCATCCGTCTCGTATTCCCGGAGCTCACCGAGGAGAGACGTAAGGAGCTGACGAAGGATGTTAAGAAGAAGGGTGAGGCAGCGAAGATCGCCATCCGTAACATCCGTCGTGATGCCATGGATCTCGCAAAGAAGCTCGAGAAATCTTCCGAGATGACCGAGGATGATCTTACGAGAGCGACCAAGGACATCCAGGAGCTCACGGATCACATGTGTGAGAAGATCGACTCCTCTGTCGAGGCGAAGAACAAGGAGCTCATGACCGTTTAATCGGTGGCTTCGTAACGAGCACAGCGATCTGGAGAGACAGAAGGAGGATTGCGACACGCTCCGTGCGTGTTCGCGGGCCTGCGCACCCTGTCTTAGAGGAGATTTCAGTGGATATCATCAATTCTGAGGGCCGGAACATCCCGGCCCATATCGCCATCATACTGGACGGCAACGGACGCTGGGCGGAGCATAAGGGCCTCCCGCGTGCCATGGGCCATAAGCAGGGCTGTGAGACGCTGGAGAAGACCGTCGCCGACTGTGCGCGTCTCGGCGTGCAGTACCTGACCGTCTATGGCTTCTCGACCGAGAACTGGAAGCGCTCCGAGGAGGAGGTCGGTGCCCTGATGAAGCTGTTCCGCTTCTACATGGTGAAGCTCATCAAGGTTGCGAACGAGCATAACGTACGCGCCCGCATGATCGGTGAGCGCAGCCGCTTCGCACCGGACATCCAGGAGGGCATCCGCCGTCTCGAGGAGGAGACGAAGCAGAACACCGGCATGACCTTCGTCTTCGCCGTGAACTACGGCTCACGCGACGAGATCGTCCGTGCGGTTCGTAAGTATACGATCGAGGCGATCCGCGCAGGAAAGAGTGAAGAGGAGATCGAGGCGCTGACCGAGCAGGCCTTCGCCGGCTACCTCGACACGGCCGGTATGCCGGATCCGGATCTCGTCATCCGCACCTCCGGTGAGTTCCGCATATCGAACTACCTGCTCTGGCAGAGTGCGTACGCGGAGTACTACATCACGCCAGTGCTCTGGCCGGATTTCACGAAGGATGAGCTTCTGAAGGCGATCGACAGTTTCAACAGCCGGGAGCGACGCTTCGGTGGTCGGAAAAAGTGATGTGCTTCTGAAGGTCTACAATGCTCCCGTCAGTCGGGCGTGACGCTTCGGCAGCAGAAAATATAAATATCCGAGCGGAACAGGCTTCCTTTTGCGTTGTATCAACAGTGTGTAAGGGTGGCCTGTCCTTTGTATTTTGAGGTACACTATGGCAGAAACTGAGAACTTAAAGAAAGATCAAAATGAAAAGAAGATGAAGTCCTTCGTCACGCGACTTCTGAGCGGCATCGTGCTCGTCCTGATCGCGATCCTCACCGTCCCGCGCGGCGGACTCCCGCTGTTTGTCCTGACCTTTCTGATCTCCATGATCGGACTCTTCGAGCTCTACCGTGTCTTCGGCATCGAGCACACGTCCCTCGGACTGGTCGGCTATCTCACGACCATCGGCTACTACATCATCGTCTGGTTCCATGTCGAGGAGTACTACCCGCTGATGATCGTGCTTAGCCTCATGGCGCTGATGGCCTTCTACGTCATCACCTATCCGGCCTACAAGATCTCCCAGGTCGCGAAGGCCTTCATGGGCTTCTGCTACGCCGGGATCATGATGAGCTACATCTACCAGACCAGATCACTCCCGGACGGCAAGTACCTCGTCTGGCTCATCTTCCTCGCGAGCTGGGGCTCCGACACCTGCGCGTACTGCGCCGGCATGCTCTTCGGGCGTCATAAGATGACCCCGATCCTGAGCCCGAAGAAGACCGTGGAGGGTGCCCTCGGCGGTGTCCTCGGTGCAGCGCTGCTCGGCTGTCTCTATGCGACCGTCTTCCGGCGCGGCTTCGCTATCATCGCAAACCCTGGCATCGCCTGCGGTATCTCCTGTGCGATCGGCGCGCTGATCTCCATGGTCGGCGACCTCACCGCCTCCGGCATCAAGCGCGATTACGAGGTGAAGGACTACGGGCACCTGATCCCGGGCCACGGCGGCATCCTGGATCGCTTCGACTCTGTCCTGTTCACGGCTCCGGCGGTCTACTTCGCCCTGAGCTTCCTGATCTGACGCCGTCGCTGTCTGTGGCCAATGCAGCCGCCAGGAAGCATATACCCATCCGCTGCCTGCATCAGCCACGGCAAGATGCGTGGTCTCTGTGAAAGCAGTGAAGGATATTGAAATCTTTATGAATCGAGGAAAATTATGAGAAGATTAGTCATACTGGGATCAACGGGCTCCATCGGAACCCAGACCATCGATGTGATCGAGGGGGATCCCGAGATCCAGGTCACCGGACTCGCCGTCTATGGCTCCATCGAGCAGCTGAAACCGCAGGTGGAGAAGCTCCATCCGGAGGCCGTCTGCATCTATGATGAAGCGAAGGCGGAGGCCTTCCGAAGCTACGGACTCCCGGTGAAGGTGCTGAGCGGGATGGACGGGCTGATCGAGCTCGCGACCATGGAGCACTGCGATGAGGTCGTGGTGTCCGTCGTCGGCATGATCGGTATCCAGCCGACCATCGCAGCACTGAAGGCCCATAAGCAGGTCGCCCTCGCGAACAAGGAGACCCTCGTCTGCGCCGGTCACATCATCATGCCGCTGGCCGCGTCGTGTGGTATCGAGATCAAGCCGATCGACTCCGAGCACAGTGCCATCTGGCAGTCCCTCACCGGCGAGCCACATGACGCCATCGAAAAGATCCTGCTCACGGCCTCCGGCGGACCATTCCGCGGAAAGAAGCGGGACGAGCTTCGCGGGAAGACGAAGGAGGATGCGCTCAAGCACCCGAACTGGTCGATGGGACGGAAGATCACGATCGACTCCGCGACGATGGTCAATAAGGGTCTCGAGGTCCTCGAAGCCAGCTGGCTCTTCGATGTACCGGTCGATAAGATTCAGGTCGTCGTGCAGCCGCAGTCCATCGTGCATTCTGCCGTACAGTATGTTGACGGCGCGGTGAAGGCGCAGCTCGGCCTGCCGGACATGCGTATCCCGATCGAGTACGCCCTGTATGCGCCGAACCGCCGTGCGCTGAAGGAGGACGAGCGACTCGACCTCGCAGCACTGATGCAGCTTACGTTCGAAAATCCGGATATGGAGACCTTTAAGGGCCTCGCCCTCGGCTACCGCGCCGGCCGGACCGGCGGCTCCATGCCGACCGTCTACAACGCCGCGAACGAAGAAGCGGTCGCGATGTTCCTGCAGGACCGCATCGACTTTCTGGAGATCGCCGACGTCATCGAAGAAGCCATGGACGCCCATGAGGGCCACGTCCTCGCGGCACCGACCCTTGCGGAGATCCTCGAGATCGAAGCCTGGGCCCGCGACTTCGTACGGACACACTCACAAATCGTACGAGTGTAGGTATCTGCTTCGGCAGATACCGGAACGATATCCCACTGGGCTTCGCCCAGTGCCCGAAGGGCTGAAGTCGGGCTTCCATGGCCCGACTTCAGGGCCTATGTGAATTATTTCAAGGAGTATATGACTATCATCAGTATTATCATCGCTATATTCGGCCTCGGCTTCCTGGTTTTCTTCCATGAGCTCGGTCATTTTCTGGCTGCGAAGCTCTGTCACGTCGGTGTCCTCGAGTTTTCCATCGGGATGGGGCCGCGGATTCTCAGCCGTGTCGTCGGAAATACACGATACTCCCTCAAGCTTCTGCCGCTCGGCGGAAGCTGTGCGATGCTCGGAGAGGACAACGCCGGCTCCGGCGATTTCTCGACCCCGCAGGGCCGCGCGGAGGAGCGTGCTGTCACTGGCGATGGTGCAGGCATAGAATGTCGGGAGAATGTCCAGCCTGAGGCCGGTCGTCCTGCATCCAGCACAGATGCCGACACGTTTCCGAACCGGGAAGCCGGTTCAGAACTGCACTGGGTCGACTACGACGGTGTCCGTTTCCGGAGTGATGAGATCGCGAAGTACAGCTTCAACGAGAAGTCGGCGCCGCAGCGCTTCTTCATATGCATCGCCGGTGTGCTGAACAACTTCATCCTCGCGACCATCCTCGCCTTCGTCCTGGTCGGCTTCTGTGGCTATGACCGTCTTTACGTCATGGACACGACGCCGGATACACCCGTGGCGGAGGCCGGCTTCGTGCGCGGGGATGCACTGCAGTCGATCGGCTATGAGGGAAAGTCGAAGAGTGCAGTACCGGGCTACCGGGACCTCTTCATCTGGCTCTATGTAAATGCCACCGACTTCGATGAGAACACGAAGCTGGAGGCCGTGGTGCTTCGGGATGGAGTGAAGAAGACGCTCGACTTTCAGCCGTACTATGATGCAACGCAGCAGAAGTATAAGCTCGGTATCAGCTTTTTCGGTGGTCGCTTCCTGCCGTCCGACCCGCGGGAGTTCGTCGAGGATGCCTTTTACGAGGTTCGCTACAACACGACCGTCGTGCTCCAGAGCCTGCGACTTCTGTTCCATGGCCGCGTACAGCGCCAGGAGGTCATGGGACCGGTCGGCACGGTGACGGTCATGGGCTCCACGGTCGAGCAGTCCTCCCAGTACGGTGCGCTCAATGCTTTCCTCGTACTGCTGGAGCTCCTCGTGATGCTCTCGGCGAACCTCGGTGTGATGAACCTGCTGCCGGTGCCGGCCCTCGATGGCGGACGCCTGCTGTTCATCCTGCTCGAGATGATCTCAAGACGACGCCTCGACCCGCAGCTCGAGGAGCGCATCAACCAGATCGGCATGATCCTGCTGCTGCTTCTGATGGCCGTGGTCATGTCGAACGATATACTGAATCTGTTCACCGGCGCATACAGCGCGATGCTGGGGCACTGAAAGCACTTGTCTGCAGGATAAAAACAGGAGAGGCGTGCGTAACGTTGCCGCCATCGGAACGGCTACGCGAAGTGAAGATGTAGAAGGCCGAAGCATTGGCCGCATATACAGGAGGAAATGTGATGTTAGCAAGAGAGAAGACCCGTGTGGTTTCGATCGGAAATGTAAAGATCGGCGGGGAGAACCCGATCGCGATCCAGTCGATGTGCAACACGAAAACGGAAGATGTTGCGGCGACCGTCGCGCAGATCCACCGCCTCGAGAAGGCCGGCTGCCAGATCATCCGCTGCACCGTGCCGACCCACGAGGCCGCACTGGCGATCCGCGAGATCAAGAAGCAGATCTCGATTCCGCTCGTGGCCGACATCCATTTCGACTACCGCATGGCCATCGAAGCGATGGAAAACGGCGCGGATAAGATCCGCATCAACCCGGGCAACATCGGCTCGAACGAAAAGATCCGGACTGTCGTGGACTGCGCGAAGGAGCGGAACATCCCGATCCGTGTCGGCGTAAACTCCGGCTCCCTCGAGAAGGACCTGATCGCGAAGTATGGCGGTCACGTCACAGCTGAGGGCATCGTGGAGTCTGCGCTCGATAAGGTCCATCTCATCGAGGACATGGGCTATGATAATCTCGTCATCTCCATCAAGTCCTCCGATGTCCTGATGTGCACCCGCGCGCACGAGCTCATCTGCCAGCAGACGGACTACCCGCTCCACGTCGGCATCACCGAAGCCGGCACTATGTGGTCCGGCAACATCAAGTCCGCCCTCGGCCTCGGGATGATCCTTTCCCAGGGGATCGGCAATACCATCCGTGTATCGCTGAGCGCGGATCCGGTCGAGGAAGTCAAGTCCGCGAAGCTCATCCTCCGTACCCTCGGGCTCCGGAAGGGCGGCATCGAGGTCGTGTCCTGTCCGACCTGCGGCCGTACGAACATCGATCTGATCGGGCTCGCCAATCAGGTTCAGACCATGGTGGAGGAGTTCGATGATAAGTCACTGAAGGTTGCGGTCATGGGCTGCGTCGTGAACGGCCCGGGTGAAGCGAAGGAAGCCGACCTCGGCATCGCCGGCGGTAAGGGCGAGGGCCTCCTCATCAAGAAGGGCGAGATCATCCGCAAGGTACCGGAGGATCAGCTGCTCGAAGTGCTCCGGGAAGAAATCGCAAAATTCTGATTTTGAAGTGGTTGACAGACAGGGGTCTGACCCCCTTTGTGGGGTCAGACCCCTTGAATTGCTTTACACAACGATAGCTTGAGAGGGTGTGATGGCAGGCAGTGAGGGCGGAGAAGCGTAAAGCAGTTCTCCGCACCACCGCCTGTCCATCAGCACTTAAAGGAACGTTATGAAGAAATTTTTTGAAGTTTTCGACAGCTTGAATCTGCCGAAGGAGATCGAGGCGCTGGTGACGGATACGTATGTGACGCGGGTGACGATCACGCGTGACCGGAAGCTGATCCGTATCCATATCCTGAGCGCGCATCTCATCGATAAGCGGAGCGTCTACGCGCTCGAGAAGGCGATCAAGGAGCAGCTGTTCGGCCGGAAGGAGATCACGGTCCGCATCGCCGAGGAGTTCCACCTGAGTGCGCAGTATAATCCGCGTACGCTCTACGATCTGTACCGTGATTCGATCCTTCTCGAGATGAAGAACTACGACATCGTGCTCTACAACATGCTCACCCGTGGGAAGCTTTCCTGGACTGCGGATGACACGATGTCGCTGACCGTGCCGGAGTCAAATCTCTATAAGACCGCCGCAAAGAAGCTCGAGGCTGCGCTTCACAGTATTTTCGAGAAGCGCTGTCATCTGGAGCTTCTTCTTGACATACACTACGAGGCGCGGAAGATGGTGGCCCCGGAGCAGCTCGCGCGCGATTATGTGCCGGGCGCAGAGGTGGACGAGGAGGCGGCTCAGCGCCGTCGTCAGGCGCTGCAGCAGAGCGAAAACTTCATGGATACCCGCGACCCGTTCAATCTGAGCGGCATGGCCCATGCTGCCGGCGACGCCATTGACGGTGGCGGTTCCTTTGGATTGACCCAGGGGAATGCTGCGTCGGCGCAACGTAGTGCGAATCCGGCTTCGGAAGCTCCGGCGGCCAATGCAAACGCCCGGAACACAGGCGCTCCGCAGCGGGAGGGCGGCTCCGGAAGCCGTTTCGGCGGCATCGGGGGCGGTAACGGCTCCTTCCAGCGGCGGAAGCGTGCGTTTAAGATGTCCGAGAACGAGGAGGTGCTCTACGGTCGTTACTTCGAGGGCGATGCTGTGAAGCTCGAGGACGTCGATGCGAGCTCCGGTAACGTCATCGTCGCCGGTCAGATCTTCCTCGTGCACGATCCGGTGCATACCCGTACCGGTAAGAACATCCTCAAGTTTGACGTCACGGATTTCACCGACTCGATCTCCGTGAAGATCTTCGTCGAGGACGAGGATATGGAGCTCGCGCAGAGCTTCGTAAAGCCGGGCACCGCGCTGAAGATCAAGGGCACCGTGTCCTACGACTCCTTCGATAAGCAGGTCGAGATGAGCTTCATCGACGGTATCGTACGCTATCAGCTGAACCGCGCGAAGCGGGAGGACCGCTCGCCGGAGAAGCGTGTGGAGCTGCATCTGCATACGAAGATGTCGGATATGGACGGTGTTACGGATGTCAATGACTACATCGACACCGCAATTTCCTTCGGTATGAAGGCGATGGCGATCACCGACCACGGCGTCGTGCAGGCCTTCCCGGATGCCAACATTTACCTGAAGAAAATCAAGCATGATAAGGACTTCAAGCTGATTTACGGCTGCGAGGGCTATCTCGTCGATGACCTAGAGACGATCGTGCAGAACGAGAAGGGGCAGGGGCTCGACCATGACACGGTGGTCTTCGATATCGAGACCACCGGCTTCAGTGCCGAGACCGACCACATCATCGAGATCGGTGCGGTGAAGCTTCGAAATAACGAGATCGTCGACCGCATGGATGTCTTTGTGAACCCGGGCGTGCCGATTCCGTTCCGCATTACCCAGCTCACGAGCATCGACGACAGCATGGTCATGGACGCAGATCCGATCGAGAAGGTTCTCCCGGACTTTCTTGACTGGTGTGGGGATGCCGTGATCGTCGCGCACAACGCAGGCTTCGATACCGGTTTCGTCGCGAAGAACGCGAAGCGGCTCGGACTTCCATATGCCCCGACGATCCTCGACACTGTGAGTCTCAGCCGTCTGCTGCTGCCGCAGCTGAACCGCTATAAGCTCGACACCGTCGCAAAGGAGCTCGGAGTCTCGCTCGAGCATCATCACCGGGCCGTGGACGACGCGGCCTGCACGGCTGAAATTTATATGAAGGAGATCGAGATGGTGCGGGCACGGGGTGCGAAGCTGCTGTCCGACATCGATCATCTCGAGTTCGATCATGCCGCGAACGTCATGAAGCTCCCTTCCTATCATATCGTCCTGCTCGCGAAGAACGACGTCGGCCGTATCAATCTCTACCGACTCATCTCCGAGAGCCACTTAAAGTACTTTAAATCCCGTCCGCGTATCCCGAAGTCCCTGCTCCGGGAGCTGCGGGAGGGCCTCATCATCGGCAGCGCCTGCGTCGCCGGTGAAGTATTCCAGGCGATGACCCGCGGAGCGGATGAGCAGCAGCTCATGAACATCGCCTCCTTCTACGATTATCTGGAGGTGCAGCCGCTCGGAAACAACAGCTTCATGATCGCGAGTGACAAGTACACCGCGAACAGTACGCAGGACCTGATCGATTATAATCTGAAGATCATTGACATCGCATCGCAGCTCGGGAAGCCGGTCTGCGCGACCTGCGACTGCCACTATGTCGACGAGGAGGATGACATCTACCGGAAGATCATCCAGGCCGGCCGTGGCTTCGACGAGGAGGAGAGTGATGCGAAGCTCTACTTCCGTACGACGCAGGAGATGCTCGACGAGTTCAGCTACCTCGAGCCGGAAAAGGCGAAGGAAATCGTCATCGACAACCCGAACATGATCGCCGACATGTGCGATAAGATCCGTCCGGTCCGTCCGGATAAGTGTCCGCCGGTCATCGAGCACTCCGACGAGACGCTGCGCCAGATCTGCCACGAGACCGCGCACCGCATCTATGGACCGGAGCTCCCGAAGATCGTATCCGACCGTCTCGAGACGGAGCTGAACTCGATCATCAGTAACGGCTACTCCGTCATGTATATCATCGCGCAGAAGCTCGTAGATAAGTCGAAAGAGGACGGCTACCTCGTCGGCTCGCGAGGATCCGTCGGCTCGTCCTTTGCGGCGACCATGGCGCACATAACGGAGGTTAATCCGCTGAGTCCGCACTATGTCTGTCCGAAGTGCTACTGGTACGACTTCGATTCACCGGAGGTCAAGAAGTATTCCGGTATGGCGGGCTGCGACATGCCGCCGAAGAAGTGCCCGAAGTGCGGTACGGAGCTCAACCGTATGGGCTTCGATATCCCGTTCGAGACCTTCCTCGGCTTCAACGGTGACAAGGAGCCGGATATCGATCTGAACTTCTCCGGTGACTACCAGGCGAAGGCCCATGCCTACACCGGTGTTATCTTCGGCGACGGCCACACCTTCAAGGCAGGCACCATCGGTACCCTCGCCGACAAGACGGCCTTCGGTATGGTGAAGAAGTATTATGAGGAGAAGGGCATCGATAAGCGAAGTGCGGAGATCGACCGTCTCGTACAGGGCTGTGTCGGCGTGCGCCGGACCACGGGCCAGCACCCGGGCGGTATCGTCGTACTGCCGCATGGCGAGGAGATCAACACCTTCACCCCGGTACAGCATCCGGCCAATGATATGCAAAGCCCGATCATCACCACCCACTTCGATTACCATAAGATCGACCATAACCTGCTGAAGCTCGACATCCTCGGTCACGATGATCCGACCATGATCCGGCGTCTGCAGGATCTGACGGGGATCGATCCGGTTAACGACATCCCGCTTGATAACAAGGAGGTGATGAGCCTCTTTGCTTCGACGGAAGCATTGCACATCCGACCTGAAGACATCCACGGCGTCAAGCTCGGCTGCCTCGGGATCCCGGAGTTCGGTACCTCCTTCGCGATGCAGATGGTCGAGGATACGAAGCCGAAGTACCTCTCGGACCTCGTGCGTATCTCGGGCCTTAGCCACGGTACCGATGTCTACCTGAACAACGCACAGGACCTCATCAAGAACGGCACGACCACCCTGCAGGAGGCGATCTGCTGTCGAGATGATATCATGGTCTACCTCATGCATAAGGGCATGGACCCGGGTGAGTCCTTCACCATCATGGAGTTCACCCGAAAGCATAAGGGCCTGAAGGACGAGTGGTGTCAGGACATGCTCGATCACGGTGTCCCACAGTGGTACATCGATGCCTGCAAGAAGATCAAGTACATGTTCCCGAAGGCCCATGCCGCCGCCTATGTCATGATGGCGTGGCGTGTCGCCTACTGTAAGGTATTCTATCCGGTCGAGTACTACACTGCGTACTACAGTATCCGTGCGGACGGCTTCGACTACGATAAGATGTGTGGCGGTATCGACAAGCTCCGCTACTACATCGATGAGTATATGAAGATCCCGCATCCGACGAATACGGAAGCGGTGTGTCTCCGCGATATGAAGATCTGCGAGGAAATGTATGCGCGCGGCATCGAGTTCGCGCCGCTCGACATCTATAAGGCGAAGGCGAAGGACTTCACGATCACACCGGACCGGAAGATCATGCCGAGCTTTACCTCCATGGCCGGGCTCGGCGAGGCCGTAGCACAGGGCATCGAGGACGGTGCGAAGAGTGGTGCGCGCTACCTCAGTAAGGACGACTTCATGAACCGGACGCACTGCCCGAAGGGCTTCGTCGATAAATTCTCGGAGCTTGGACTGCTCGGCGACATCCCGTCGTCGAACCAGATGAGTATTTTTGATATGCTGGGATGATGCCCGTAATAAAAGACCCCGGAGGACAGACTGTCCTCCGGGGTTCCTGTTTCTTAAGAATTTCGTAATGGGGTCTGACCCCATAAACTTCAGTTTAGATTCTGTTTAGAAAAATTTAATGGGGTCAGACCCCATTAAATTTTTATTAAGCGCGGATGTCGTAGCGGTAGCGCTCGAGAACCTTGCGGGCCTTCTCTTCGGATTCTTCGTCGTAGAAGGAGATGCGGAGCGCGCCTTCGCCGTGGTCGCGGCTGTTGTTGATGCCCATGTTCTTGATGGAGACGCCCTTCGATGCGAGGATGACGGAGATGGTCGAGATCGCACCGACTTCGTCTTCGATGTCGACGGAGAAGCTGTAATCGGCTGAAAGGACACCCTTGTTCTTCGCACTGATCGAGTTCCGGTACGCACGGGAGGACTCGAACATATGGAGGATCTTCTGGTCAGACGCATCCTTCTTGAGGGAGGCCGAGATGTCCTGCAGCTCCGCGATGTAGCGGTCGAGGAGTTCGACGAGCGGCTTACTGTTTGTGTCGCAGATCTGCTCCCACATCTCCGGGCTGGAGCTGGCGATTCGTGTGATATCACGGAAGCCGCCGGCAGCGAGGGTCTTCATGAGCTGGGTCTCATCATCGGAATCCTTCACGATGTTTACGAGAGAGCTTGCGATGATATGCGGAAGGTGAGAAACCGCTGCGGTGGCTGCATCGTGCTTCTCCGCATTGACCACGATCGGAATCGCACCGAGGGTCGTCGCGACGTTGCGGAGTGCGTCCACGAGGGCCGGATTCTCCGAGATCGGCGTGATGATGTAGTAAGCGTTTGAGAAGAGGTAGTCGGTCGCCGCAGCGTAGCCGGTCTGCTCGGAGCCGGCCATCGGATGACCGCCGATGAACTTGTCCCCGAGACCAAGCTCGATGGCCTTCTCACAGATAGCAGTCTTCGTGGACCCCACATCCGTAAGAACCGCGCCGTCCTTCATGAGCTTCGCCACACCCTCCATGTAGGAGACATTGACCTCGACCGGAGCGCAGAGGAAGATCATGTCTGCTTCCTTCAGACGCTCGCTGTACGGCGAATCGAGCACGACGTTTACGATCCCGTCCTCCTGCGCCACCTCGACACTGGATTTATTACGCGCATAGGCGAAGATTCTGGTCGTCGGGTCCGCCTTCTTGAGACCCTTCGCGATGGAACCACCGATGAGACCAAAACCGATAAATGCTACTGTTGTCATATCGTTACACTCCCTTTGATAGTGATCATATATCACATGATAACATAAGATGTGATTATTCCAAACACACGAGACTTTAGCACTAAAAAGTGCTAAAGTCAACCAAATGAAAGGTATTCGATAAGTTTATCAAGCATATATTATTACAGATGTGCAGAGGGTCAGACCCCATAAACTTCAGTTAATAATCTGTTTATAAAAAATTAATGGGGTCAGACCCCATTAATTTTTCGCGAGGTCCATCCGTCCCCACACAGGCGGCGACATGGAGGAGATGCCTTTCGCTGTGGCATCTCCGTTGTTTTTATAGATGTGCGGGAGGTCCTTCTGGATGACGGTCGTGTCGCCGGGATTCAGGATCACATCGGTGTCGCCGATCTGCACCGTGAGCTGTCCTTCCGTGACATAGACCATCTCTTCGGAATGATGGCGGATCGGCAGCTGCGTGTCCTGCGCGTGCGCAGCGATCTCAAACTGGATCAGCATCGCCTCCGGTGAATAGGCCGGTGACGGGAATGGGGTCAGGAAGCGATAGGAGACCTTATGATCTTCAGAGTAGGTGATCACCTGCTGTTCCTTGCGGATCGTCAGATTGCCCATGACGACGACATCGTCCAGCAGCATATGCATCGGTACCTGGAGCCCCGCGGCGATTTTCCGAAGAGAAGAAAGAGACGGATCGATCTCACCACGTTCGATCTGGGAAATGTAGCTGATGGACATGCCGGACAGCTCCGCCAGTTCCTTGATGGTCATTTTCTGACTCTTTCTGAATTCACGTATCTTTAACATAGCAAACCTCAGTTCTAAAACATTGTATACAGTATAGTATATAGGAATTCTATCGAAATCAAAAGACTAATTAAATGAAAAACAGCCTGATTCAATCAAAAGCAGGCTTCCAAAACAGCCTGAACCAGGCCTGCGTCATGTCTAAAGAAGCCGGCATAATATCAAAAATAACATATGGTTATTTGACAATATATTTCCGCAATAGTAAAAATTCAATTAAATTTCATCGAAAAATATCACTCATAGTGAAATTTGGAAGGGGTTAAAATGAAAATCACAGATCTGAAAATTGAGAAATTCCATGTCGAGCTGACCGAGCCGTTTAAGATCGCGTTTGCAGAGATTCATCATACAGAAAGCCTGCTCATCAAGATCACAACCGATGAAGGGATCGAAGGCTATGGTGAAGCGGCACCATTTGCACCGGTCACCGGTGAAACCACCGAAGGCTGTCTCTCTGTGCTTCAGATGTTCCGTCAGGGACTGATCGGTATGAATCCGATGGACATCGAAAAGGTACACGTGATGATGGATGGTCTCGTGCATGGAAACGGTTCCGCGAAGTGTGCTGTCGATATCGCGCTTCACGATATCAAGGGTAAGGTGATGGGCGAGCCGCTGTACCGCGTACTCGGCGGATATCAGGATACCGTGCAGAACGACATCACGATCGGTATCAGCACACCGGAGAAGATGGCCGCAAGTGCTGCACACTACGTAAAGGATATGGGCTACCGCATCCTGAAGATCAAGGCCGGTATTGATCCGGAGGAGGATCTCCGCACACTGGCGCTGATTCGTCAGGAGGTTGGACCAGATGTACGTCTTCGTGTCGATGCGAACCAGGGCTACGATATCGCGAAGGCAGAGTTCGCACTGGAAGGGATGAAGAAGTACGGCATCGAAGCAGTCGAGCAGTGCCTCCCGGACTGGGATCTGGAAGGAACCGCCTATCTTCACAGCATGGTGTCCGGTATTCAGCTGATGCTGGATGAATCGATCCATACACCGAAGGATGCCGCAAGAGCATGCCGTCTGAACGCAGCGGATATCTTTAACATCAAGCTGATGAAGTGCGGCGGCCTGTACAGAGGCTTACAGATCAGCACACTGGCAGAGAACTTCGGAAAGACCTGTATGGTCGGCTGCATGCTGGAGACGAAGATCGCCATCACCGCAGGACTCAGCCTGGTAGCTGCTCGTAAGAACATCACAGAAGCAGACTGTGACAGCTTCATGTATTACAAGGATGCAGACACCGGTATGCCGGGTGGCTTCACAAGAGAGGGCGATATGTTCCACCTGTCCGACAAGCCAGGTCTCGGCCTTGACATTTCATTCTAAATCGCATCAAGGAGAAAAACTATGTTTCCGATTTTTCAAAGCACACCAAGTATGCTGGCGGTGATCCTGGTGATGGTCGCCTTTGCCTTCTGGGTTCAGAAGTTCAGGGGCTTCAAAACACTGGGCCCGGCACTGATCGTCATCATCACCGGTATCATCCTCGTAAATCTGAAAATCGTTCCGGGCAGCTGTGAAATCTATGGTACCATCAGTACCTACTGCATCCCTATTTCCATCTCACTGTACCTGCTGGATGTGGATCTCCAGCAGATCGTCAAGATGTCGAAGCAGCCACTGCTCGCCATCGCATCCGCGGTATTCTGCGTCAGCATCGTGTCGATCGTGTTCGGCAGCATCTTCGGTGATAAGGTAGCCGAGGGCTGGAAGGTGGCCGGTATGTTCGTCGGAACCTATACCGGTGGAAGTTCGAACCTGACCGCGATTGCAACCGGGCTCAATGCTTCTGGCGATACGATCGCCGCAGCCAATGCCGCCGACTATGTCATCGGTATGCCATCGCTGATTCTGATGTTCCTGGCACCGACCTATATGAAGACCTCGAAGTGGTTCCAGAAATTCTGGCCATATTCCTTCACCGAGAAGGAGCTGGAAGGAAGTGGCGATACGAAGGAGCTGATGGAATCCGAAGAGTGGAGCATCAAGGAAATCGCAATCCTCCTCGCGGTTTCGACCTCTATCGTCGCCATCTGCACGAAGCTGGCAACATTGTTCCCAGCTGATTTCCAGAGTGCCGGAAGAATCCTGCTGATTTCAACGCTTTCGATCATCGTCGCACAGGTACCGGCTGTGAAGAAGCTGAGAGGCTCCATGAATCTCGGCCTGTTCTTCGGTATGATGTTCCTCGCGGTCGTCGGCTTCTCTGTGGATATCAAGGGCTTCCTCGGATCTGCGTTTTACATCACCGTGCTCTGCCTGTGCATCATTTTCTTCAGTACCGTGCTGCATCTCACGATCACCAGAATGCTGAAGATCAAGTCCGAGTATGTACTGCTCGGCCTCGTCGGTGCGATCGCAGATGGAACGACCTCCGCGCTGGTGGCTTCCGGCGCACGCTGGAAGAGCCTCGTCAATGTCGGTCTTCTGATGGGTATCATCGGTGCGGTATGTGGTAACTACTGCGGTATCGCCGTAGCATATATCGTTAAGATGATCATAGGAGCTTAAACATGACACAGTGGAATTTCTACTTTTCCGGAATTTTATATGGGAAGATCAGAGAAGATGAGCAGTCGCTGACACTGCAGAAGCGAAGCATCGAAACAGGAAAGTGGGCGCCGTGGCGTCCATTTTCCGAGGAAGATGATCAGGCGTTTGCGCTGCTGTGTAATCGCAGTCTGCTCACGTTTTTCGGCAGAAAAAAAGAATACGAGCAGCAGATCGCGGACAGTCCGGAGACATTTACCACGACGGAGGGTGAACGCTTCGCACGTCGCGGAGAGGATTCCTATATAGAGCGCGGGATCAAGTTCCCGAAGGATTTCTTCTATGACGAAGACGGCATCTACAGTGTCGTCATGTGTGCCCGCGATGTGACCTCTGTGCTCGTAAAAAAGGGGATGGAGCGCCGGACGGTGCTGAGAGACTGGAAAGAAGTCTATCCTGGGATGACCGAGGAGGACGGCGAGTATCAGCCGGGTCCGGTCTATGGCGTAAAAGCAGCCGGCACCTTCATGGTTCCGACCAGAGATGGCGAGCAGCTGGCGACGGATGTCTATCTGCCAACCGGTACGAAGGAGACCCGCTTCCCGACCGTCCTGGTGCGTACACCGTATGGAAAAGGAAAAGACAAGGAGCAGTATTACCGTTTCCTGCAGAGAGGCTATGCGGTCGTCGTGCAGGATACCCGAGGCCGGGAGGACAGTACCGGTGAATGGAGGCCGGAGTACTACGAAATCGAAGATGGTGACGATACCCTGAACTGGATCGCCGCACAGCCGTTCAGTGACGGACAGGTGAGCATGACAGGCGGATCCTATCTCGGCTATGTTCAGTGGGCCGCAGCGGCCAGTGGCAACCCGCATCTCAAGGCGATGTTGAGCAATGTCTGCGCCGGCAGTGCCTTCATCGATATCCCGCGTCGCGGCGGCTGCTTCAACTCCGGTATGCTGGCCTGGGCATTCATGATGACGGAAAAACGTTTGCGCGCGGATCTGGTGGCGCAGGATAACTGGGACGAGATCCTCGATATCCGTCCGTTGAACCAGATTCCGAAGCAGGCACTGGGACACGAGGTACCGTTCCTCGAAAAGTGGCTCGAGCATACGGATATGGATGACTTCTGGGAAAGGGGCAACTGGTCGAAGCGTTACAAGGGCGGCCAGGTGCCGGCACTCATCATGTCCGGCTGGTTCGACGATAACGGCATGGGCACGACCGAAGCGCTCGACCTCGTAAAGTCCTGGGAAAAGGGTACATGGAAGGCCGTGCTCGGTCCGTGGAAGCACAGCGGCAATGCACAGTACGATCTGCATGCACTCCGCCTGGGCGATAACGCACTCCGCTACGATATGGATATCCTCTGCATGAAGTGGCTGGAGCATTTCCTGAAGGGCGTCGAGAACGGCATTGAAAAGACAGCTGCCGTCGAGTACTACACAATCGGTGAAAACCAGTGGAAGACCGCGGAGAGCTGGCCGGTGGAAACGAGCGAACGGAAAATGTTCTATCTGGACGGCGGAGACATGAGCCTCGGACAGGAGAGCAGTGCACGCGGTACCGGGGAATCGTGCGGTCACGGTGTGCTGAGCGATACGCTTCCGAAGACGAGCGGAGCGGAGGACTATGTCTATGACCCGGATCATCCGTCCGTGCATATCATCGATATGTCGGAGAATGAGCTTGAGGTGCCGGAGGACTATACCGACGAAGAGAAGCGGGCCGATATGCTGAGCTTCTCCACGCCGGTGCTCACCGAGCCGCTGACCGTCACCGGCGATATGCAGGCGGAGCTTTACGTGTCCTGCGACTGCCCGGATACGGATTTCGTCGTCCGCGTGACCGATGTCGATGAAAACGGACACTCCGTGAAGCTCGCGGATGGTGTGATCGGCGCGAAGTACCGGAACGGTTTCGAGCATCCGGAGTATATGGAGCCGGGCGAGATCTATAAGATCACGATCCGCACCACCAAGCTGTCGAACACCTTCCTCCCGGGGCACCGGATGCGTGTCACGATCACATCCAGTGCGAAGAACTTCATCTTCCCGAACAGCAACACGAAGGACGGCTTCAACAGTAAAACCCGCCAGAAGGCACACATCACGATCTACAGAGGCGGTGAGCATGCCTCCGGCATCTGGATGCCGATCGAAAAGGCGTGAGGCAGTGCGAATGGGGTCTGACCCCATAAACTTCAGTTTAGATTCTGTTTAGAAAAATTTAATAGGGTCAGACCCCATTAACTAAAAAACGGCACCGCAGCAGGGATAAACCTGTCGTGGTGCCGTTTTTCAATTCATCATTTTATAAGGCGAGCAACGCATCTTAAGAATTTCGTAATGGGGTCAGACCTCTTTTTAGATTTCGCAAAATCTGCGTTTTAGCCTTCCTGGACATTCGAAATCAATAATTATTATCACTTTCTATTGACCAAATCAAGCTTATACAGTATAACATTAATAGGAATAGTTCTTAATAAAAAATAGTAACAAAGCATAGTTAGATACCCATACAGGGTTAAACAGAAAATGGAGGTAATATCTATGTCAGCCATCAATATGAATAAAGCTCAGTTTGAACAGTCCATGCATGAAGAGAAGCCGGTCTTAGTTGACTACTGGGCACCGTGGTGTGTCTACTGCCGCAGGATCGCGCCGGCCTATGAGAAAATCGCGGAAGAGTACGGTGATCAGCTTGTCATCGGAAAGGTAAATATCGATGAGGAGTCGCAGCTTGCAGAAGCGGAGAAGATCGAAGTGATTCCGACGCTGGTTTTATATCGCGGCGGAAAGGCGGTCGATTCGATCGTTGCGCCGGATTCGAAGGCTGCGATCGAGCGCTTCATCCAGACCGCTATGGAAAGAGCGTGATCGCATCAGTGATGCCGCCACAGGTGGCCACTTCATCCAGGACGCTATGGAAAGAGCGTGATCGCGTCAGTGATGTCACCTTAGGTGGCTACTTCATCCAGGACGCCATAGAAAGATAGAAGCGCAGGTAACGTGAACGAAAGTGAGCAGGAGGGAAGTTCTATGAAGCCGAATCATGTATACGATATGATCATCGTGGGCGGCGGTCCGGGTGGCTATACATCCGCACTCTATGCCGCCAGAGCCGGTCTCGACACGGTGGTGCTGGAAAAGCTGTCCGCTGGCGGGCAGATGGCGCTGTCCCAGCAGATCGATAATTATCCTGGTTTCGAGGATGGCATCGACGGCTTCACGCTGGGCGAGAAAATGCAGCAGCAGGCGGAGAAATTCGGTGCCGTTACAGAGTACGCGGAAGTCTCGAAGCTGGAGTTAAGCGAAACGCCGAAGCGAGTGGTAACCAGCTCCGGCACCTATCTCGGAAAGACGGTCGTGATCGCGACCGGCGCGACACCCCGGGTGCTCGGAATCCCCGAGGAGCAGGCCCTGGTCGGCCGTGGCGTCGCTTACTGTGCGGCCTGTGATGGGATGTTCTACCGAGGAAAAACCGTGGTCGTCGTAGGCGGTGGCAACTCCGCCGTCGCCGACGCACTCCTTCTCAGCCGTATCGCGCAGAAGGTCATCCTCGTTCATCGCAGAGACAGCTTACGTGCAGAGAAAATCTATCATGACCAGCTCATGCATAGGGCCAATGTTGAGTTCCGGTGGAACAGCACCGTCACGGAGCTGCTTCATGACGAGCACTTGACCGGCGTCCGCCTGAAGGATACCGTCACGGGCGAAGAGTCAACACTCGCCTGCGACGGCCTGTTTGTCAGCGTCGGTAGAAAGCCCGCCACCGAACTCGTCGACGGACAGCTCACGCTCGACGATCACGGCTATATCGCAGCCGGTGAAAGCACGGAAACCAGCATCCCAGGCGTCTATGCCGTCGGCGACGTCCGGACGAAAGCCCTTCGCCAGATCGTCACCGCGGTGGCCGACGGTGCCGTCGCCGTACACATGGCGGAAGAGTATATCGCGAGAAACGCAAAGTAATACACTATAAAAAGAATGTCACAAAGACGGAGGAATACATAATGCTGGACGTAGGAATGAACGCACCGGATTTCGAGTTACCTGATCAGAATGGAACGATGCACAGATTATCAGATTATGCTGGTAAAAAAGTAATTTTATATTTTTATCCGAAGGATAATACCCCTGGTTGCACGAAGCAGGCATGTGGTTTTTCTGAGAGATATCCTCAGTTTACGGAGAAAGGCGCTGTCATCCTGGGCGTCAGTAAGGATTCTGTAGCTTCGCACAAGAAATTCGAAGAAAAATATGGCTTAGCGTTTACACTATTAGCGGATCCGGAGCGCAAGGTAATCGAGGCATACGATGTTTGGAAGGAAAAGAAAAACTATGGCAAGGTCTCTATGGGCGTCGTACGAACCACATATTTGATTGATGAAAATGGCGTCATCATAAAAGCCAACGATAAAGTCAAGGCTGCTGATGACCCAGAAAAAATGCTTCAGGAATTAAGCTGATGATAATTATACTGTCTCCTGCAAAAAAGATGATTTCAAATGATGACTGCATAGAAGCGGAAGGATTACCAGAATTTCTCGACCATACAGCTGAGATACTCAACTGGATGAAGCATACATCCAAAGAGGAACTGAAAGACATCTGGAAATGTAACGACCAAATCGCAGACGAAAACTTTCACCGACTGGAGTGTATGGATCTTCATCACAGGTTGACGCCGGCGGTCATCGCCTATGATGGCATCGCATACCAGTATATGGCACCATCGGTTTTTGAAGACCATCAGCTGGAGTATATACAGCATCATCTAAGAATACTGTCCGCCTTTTATGGTGTTTTAAAGCCGATGGATGGCGTGACACCATACCGCCTTGAAATGCAGGCCAGGGTCGGAATCGGCGGTACGAAAAACCTGTATGATTACTGGGGAGATACGCTGTATCTCTCCGTGATCGATGACAGCAGAACCATCATAAATCTGGCATCAAAAGAATACTCGAAATCCATCGAAAAATATCTGACACAACAAGATCGGTACATCACGATTACCTTCTGCGAGCGTTCCGGCGATAAAATGGTCACGAAAGGCACCTATGCCAAGATGGCACGCGGTGAAATGGTCCGCTTCATGGCGGAAAATGGCATCGAGAATCCGGAAGACATCAAAAAGTTTGACCGACTTGGCTATATATTCAGAGCTGACTTATCAAGCGATACCGACTATGTTTTCGAACGAAAAATCGCCTCTAGTCTGGCAAACTGAGGCGATTATTTTATCAAATCAGTATGCGGACTAAGTTTCGTTCGTCGTCAGTCCGTAGTGCGTGATATCGTTCCAGTGTCTTCGCAGGACAATGTCGGCGGTAAGGTCGGTGTTGTTGTAGGCGATAGACCATTGCGTGTTGCTCGTGATATCTTCGGGATCTGGCTCCTGCGAGGCTGCAATCAGAGCCGCCCATACGGTATCGTCCATATAATTTCCGCTTTGCTGTTCAAATACATCTAATACGGCATCATAACGTTCTCTGCCGTGACCGTAAATACCGTTTTTCTGATTCGGCAGCACCTTTTCTTTGTATAAGCCGTAAAAGTTTGTTATGGCGTTTATCGGCGTTGCGACAAACTCACGCGCTTTGCTCTCGCAGTCGTATTCGATCACTCTGCCGTCGCCTGTGGCATCGGTGATATAGAAATGATAATCCCTGCCGCTCGAAGCAAACATATCGTATTGCCTGAGAAGCTCAACCGCCTCCTCCGTGCTTGCCGCCCGATCCAGCACCAGGCGGATTGCAAGCGTGGTCGCGATGACGGGCTTCCCCGTATCCTGATGTACAGGCTCACTGTCAAGCGTCAGGACAGCGATGGATACGCCCTTTTCATTTATTCCGTCGAGGCAGATGAACGGAGCAGTCAGGGTTGCGAGCCTTTTTTGCATGCTTTCGTCAGGGGCATTTGCCGATATATTATCGAGTGCCGCGCAGGCGACCGATTTATACCCGCCCTTTGGAGTGCAATAAACAAGCATGCCCGAGCTGTCATTCTTGAAATCGTAGTTGCGCCCCATATGGACATCGCCGTCGGTGTCAGTCAGCGTAAACGCCGTGCAGCCGAAGTCGGGAACCTTGATACTCACGGGGAGCATCGGAAGCGCCTCGTTCAGAATGGCATCGATCATCGTCTGATTATCGGTAATGCCGTAATTAATGACGTCGTCAAGGCTGTAATTGTATTTTACATCCATTCGGTAAAGGTTGTACCCATCGTCATAACTGGTCAGCTTCTCTATGCTGCCAGCTGTTTGAAAACGGGTAAAATACACGCCCGTAAACACAAGCACGCCAGCGAGTAAAACGGCAAGAACCGCACCCAATGAGATCAATGTGATTTTAAGCGGCTTTTTCATCATATTCTTTCCTTTCCGCCGTCTCCGGCAGGGCGTTCACATCCAATCGCTGTAGATAGATGCGCTCACAGTTCCATAAAAAGTATACCATATCCTAAAGGAAGTTTACGGCTTGAACCCTCGTTTTAAAACATTTTTTGCGAAGCGGCATCAGGTCAGAGATAATTTTTTCTTTATAATATGAGAATTTCGTTCCGTGTAGCATGTACAGGAGTGGTTCTGAAATCTGGTGAATGTGTAATCCAACAGCATAGGGCTTCGGCTCTATGCTGTCCCTGTGTCTTTTTCGTTTTGACACAAGAGAAAAAGCGTGTTAAGATGAAACTACAAAAGGTGCTACCGATAGACGGTTAGTCCGCATACTAATTTGATAAAATAATCGCCTCAGTTTAGCAGACTAGGGGGCGATTATTTTTTGTGTGATTTATGACCTAGTGTATAGCCAAGCTCAAAGCAGGTTAAGCCGAAGCTTAATACAGCAATGAGACTTTCAATGGTTAACATTGGCACCCCTCCTTTACAAAAGATTTTGTCTATGTAATCAGAGGGTCACAGTCCCTCTGTCGAAGGACTAACCGCCTACCGTATATGATAGCACCTTCTATTATACTACCATAAAGCAAACACATGTTCAAGTTATGGGATATAAAACAACCATATAAAAAATGCATAAAATAATCTTAATAGGGTCATACCCTATAAACCAGCGTCAGGTGCTATCATGAGCATAACGAAAAAATAGAATGTAAGGAGTCTAGTATAATGAAGAAAAAAGTATTGATCATTTCCTCGAGTCCGCGTCAGGGCGGCAATTCTGAAACGCTTGCGGCGTCCTTTGCGAGAGGCGCGCAGGAGGCCGGGCACCTGGTAGAGACAGTGTATCTGCGGGAAAAGCAGATTGGTTTCTGCAATGGCTGCTTTGCCTGCCTCAAGCTCGGTCGCTGCGTGATCAATGATGATGCCGTGGACATCGTCGCCAGAATGCACGATGCCGATGTGCTGGTGTTTGCTACCCCTGTCTACTATTACTGTGTAAGCGGTCAGCTGAAGACCATACTGGACCGCGCCAATCCGCTGTATGATACCGATTATACATTCAGAAAAGCCTACCTGCTCGCAACTGCAGCAGAGGACGCAGCGGAGACCTTCGAGGGCACCGAGAAGGCTGTCCAGGGCTGGGTCGACTGCTTCCCACGCTGCACACTGGCCGGCACGGTGTTCGCTGGCGGCGTAAACGAAGTCGGCGATATCGCCGGTCGCCCAGCATTGGATCAGGCGTACCAGATGGGCAGTGATATCTGACGCCTGGTCGTTCCCGCCGTGTAACTTGAACATGAGTTGTTCTAAAATCTGATACATTTGATCACACAGCATAGAGCTTTGGCTCTATGCTGTTATCGGCGATTTGACTGCTAATTCCAGAGAAGAATTGCCGGAATATGTAGAACGTAGTTATCACGAAGCTTAAAGTACAACGTCCCTGAGAAATAATTAAGGATGATTAAAAATATGATGAAAGTATTATTCGTTTGCCACGGCAACATCTGTCGCAGTGTTTCTGCGCAGTACATTTTTCAGGATCTGGTGAACCGGCGGGGGCTGGCATCGGAGTTTGTGATCGATTCAGCGGCGACGTCGACGGAGGAGATCGGGAATACGATTTATCCGCCGATGAAGGCGGCGCTGGAGCGGAGGGGTGTGCCGGTCGGTACGCATCGGGCGCGGCAGCTGAAGCGCTCGGATTACGAGGCGTATGATCTTCTGATCGGGATGGATGAGGAGAATATGTTCTATATGAAGCGCATCCTCGGGGAGGATCCGGAGGGGAAGATTCATTATCTCATGGAGTACTCCGGTCGCCCGGACGAGATCATCGACGATCCGTGGTACACGCGGAAGTTCGATGCGTGCGCAGCACAGATCGCGGAGGGATGTGAAGGACTGCTGGCGAAGACATTGGCCTGATGCTAGATGATGTGTAAGACAGAAGAACTGGTTGTGGCATTTTGTCCTAGAAAGTAATTTGTGCAATTTTTGCACGAGTTGCCGATAACGAAAAAACGACGAACAACAGAAGCCTGCCAGAATCACTCCAGCAGGCTGGATACTTATGACAGTTTACGGAGTTGACAGAAATAAACTTAGAACTTATTCTAATGTCCGAAAATGACATTGCTGAATTTAAGAAAAATGTACAGTGTGCATTTCAAAAAGGATTTGAAGATGTGTTTGGTAAATGTGAAGAAACGATTCTTCCAGAAAAGGACATAGACCAATCCTTAAATGATAAAGCGGTAATTGAACAGAGTTTGAAGAGAAAAAACGTATGAATCAAATTGTTTCGTTGTTTATGTTTAGTCGTTGTGATTATGAGAAAGTAAAACAGGATGTATGGGAAGAAAACTGGAAAGCCATGCGACTGTATTCTGTTGTGGCGCTTGTTGCCTTTGGAGTCATAACGCTGGTGAGTGTGTTTTCTCTGAGTATCAGAAAATATGAATGGGTGTATCTGGTCTATACGTTCCTTTCTTTGGTCTATTTTTGCATTTCTCGTTGTCAAATTAGAAGCTTCTTGGGGAAAAAACTGGTTGTATACAGCTTTTTTGCCGCGCTGCTGCTGTTCGGCATTATTACGGGAACGCTGATTGCACCGGAGGAGCTCACTGTTAACTACATTGTGTTCATACTGGCAGCGCCGCTGCTGTTTACCGCCAGAACGGCGGTCATGAACGGGCTGATTCTGAGCAGTATGCTGCTCTATATCGGACTTGCTTTCTTTGCGCAGCACACCCCAATTCTATCCAAAAACCTAGTGAATGTTATTCTGTACGGGGTGCTGAGTATGTTTCTGACTGCCACGATGATGCGAAGCAAGTTCCAGAGAATCCTGTACCATAAGGAAATGGAAACGTTGGAAGTCAGCAAGCGCGAATCGCAGGAACGAATCCTGAATTACGAGAGATTCCTCACGGACATGGTTCGGTATGCCGCTTCAGAAGAAAATCCGGACAAAGTACTGAATCAACTGGTGGAGTATATCGGACAGCGTGTGACCGCCGATCGAGCGTACATCTTTGAACAGAATGACCGCGGAACGTTTGACAACACCTACGAGTGGTGCAAAGCGGGCGTATCCAAAGAAAAAGATAACTTGCAGGATGTGCCGTATGAAGGCATCATTGAAGCGTGGTTTGCACAATATCAAGAATCCAACAATGTCATCATCCATGACATTGAAGAATGCAAAAAAACAAGCGAAGCCATCTATGAACGGCTGAAACCTCAGGGTGTCAATACCCTTGTGACAGGGCCAATCAAAATCAACGGCAAGATGGTCGGATTCTACGGTGTGGACAATTCTCCCGAAGAGAAATTGCATGAGATCTCGAATCTGATAGATATGATCGAGTTTATGATCTCTTTTATGATAAGACTGCGCGATAATGCAGATGCACTGGAGCACAGTGCATTATATGACCAGCTCACAGATTGTAAAAACAGAAAAGCACTGGATTGGGCGTACACAGAAAAGCTGGAGAAGTACTTTCCCCTGGCGGTTGTCATGTGCGACCTAAATGGCCTAAAGGAAATAAATGACCAAAAGGGACATGACGCCGGTGATAAATTCATTGTGCAGACCGCACAGACGCTGAAATCTGTGTTCGGAAAGCGTCATGTGTATCGGCTTGGCGGAGATGAGTTCATTGCGGTTCTGCCAAACATCACACATCCGGCGTTTCAGAAACTACTGGAAACGGCAAAAAGCCAACTGGGTGTTACCGCGTCCCTCGGTACGACGATAAGCGGCACAAAGGACACGGATTTTGAGTCGCTTCTGAAAGCCGCAGATGCGGAAATGTATGAAAACAAGAAGCAATACTACATCGTGACAGGAAAAGAGCGCGTTGATATCTCTTTTTTCGTGAAAGAAAAGACTACTCTGCAATTGTCCATAAAATGAAGAGTAGCCTGATCCAATGCCCGGATGGAGGGTGATGCATCTCCTGTATTTAGGGGGTGCATTAGGGGGTGCAATCGTTTCCTTGTATCAAAATGGTGGTTGCAATGAACCTCCAAAGTTATAGTTTCGCACTTACTATTCTACAAATCCCTCGCAGAGATTCCTCGTAAAATACCCCTTCATATAACAACGGACAGTTTATTGGGATTTGTCCGGGATTAAACAGGATTTTTCTTGTTCTCGTTTTGATTTGATACGTCTGCAACTATCGTTTCCACATAAAAAAGGCTGCTTGGCATTGCCGCCTTGCAGTCTTTTTATCTCACTATTCAATTCATTTGGTCGCACGGCAATCGACATTATTCTAAGGACGAGAACAGCTTTCCGTCAATACTTAGAACATCATCCATCGGAATCTTCACGCCGTCCTGCATGGTGATTTGCCGTGCTGCATCAGGAAGCCTGCCAGTGCGCCGTGACCGCTGCCGTTGGTATCAACAACTTCCGCATGCGTGACTTTGCCGTCCGCAGATTCATAAAGCTTGAACTGTTCGTTCGGAGTCGAAAGCTACATGTGAGCTATGGGGATTTTCCCGTTTGTAAGCAGCGTTTGAAGTGCCGGCTGTGTTTTCCTGCTCAGTCGGCAAAACGGCGCAGAACGCAAACAAAGGCCGATTTTCACCTTTTTCTGCCGCCGTTTAGCAGCCACTCTGTAAGGCATCGTTTGCCGTTGTTGGGTTATCCGTTATCGGGAAAATCCACGCACCAATTAAGCAATTACAAAAGAAAGAACTACTGGATCTATAAATTATCCATCTATTTTCTTGACTTGATACGAAGGGCCTTTATGTATAGATTACTTGATGATAGACAGTTTCGGATGCACGGTCTCGGCAGGAGTTCATCCGCCTGACCCATTTCATTTGGTCGCTGGCTTTCAGCGTTTCCGTAATGCCCTCAGCATCTGCCATTTGTTTTACCAGCCGAAGAAAAAGCTCCTCCGCCTGCCGGTCAATATCCGCAAGATAGGCGTTCAATTCACCGCTGGTCAGCAGGTTGGCATAGTGCACACGGTGATGCTCCTTGAGATAGCGGAGATGCCGCTGCCCCCATATCCCGATTGGCGGATCTCCCTCCGGCTCATCATCCCCGGCAATCAGATAATAGTCTCCAACCAGCTCATACTTCAGGCCCGTGCGTTCATCAGTAATGTACTTGTCCATCA
>SFND01000023.1 GCA_004554245.1 Oribacterium sp.
AGACGAGTGAAGCGTGAAGATTTACTTCCACATTCACGAGTATGCGGCATCTACGACAGTAGATGTGCTGGTAGGTTTGATGTTTTATCTACAGAATAAACATATGAGCAGTATTCAGTGAATGTTCAGAACCATGGAGTTTTCCATGGTTCTTTTTTTGTTTCGATTTATGCAAAATGTGCTATTATTGAAGAAACTATATACGATTCCTGTATATATGAGGAGTACATGATGGATACAGATAATCTGAAAATCTACCTCGAAATCGCGCGCCTGAAGAATATCAGTGCTGCGGCGAAAAGTCTCAATATGACGCAGTCGACGGTGAGCCGCCGGCTCCAGATGCTGGAGGAGGAGATGGATACCCGCCTGGTGATACGAAACCGTGGCGTCGAAAACATTGCCCTGACGCCGTCTGGTGAACAGCTGGTGCCGCTCTCAGCTCAGCTTCTCCGCATGGAGAAGGATATGCTGCAGCTTGGCCAGCACTCGAAGAAGAACCGTCTTCGGATATCCGTGCCGGACAGCATCATGTCCTATAAACTGAAGCCGTTTTTTCGCCGCCTGGTCGAGGAGTTCCGCGATTCGGGGATCACACTGATGATGTCGGACTCCATTCCGATCAGTGAGATGGTGCGGGACCGTCAGATCGACATCGGCATCACGAATAATATCGTTCCCTTCGCAGAACTGAAAAAGCATGAACTTTTCAGAGAAAGCTATGTGCTTGTGACGCACGAGAAGAAGGAACGTCGAGAGGGTGAAAAAGTTCATATGAAAATGCTGGATCCGGCTCATGAGGTGTATCATATTTTCTCGCAGGACTTCAATCGCTGGCATAACTACTGGATCCATCCGGGCAACGAAAAGGCACGTGTTAATCTCGCGCATGTCGCCATCGACTTTTTGACCGATGAAAAGGACTGGACGATTTTGCCGGAATCGGTTGCACAGACGCTGATTGAAGAACGGCGGGGAAATGACGATTTACATATGTATGCGTTGGCCCCGGATGTTCCAGAACGTGTCGCCATCGCGGTGACGAATCGAAATGCCGGACAGGAGACGGCACGCCTGACGGACGAGGTGATACGACTGCTCAAGTTATGGCTGGCAGGGGAGGATGTGTAGACGGCCACGGACTGGTAGCGATGAATCCGGTACAGCTAAGTGCTTTCATCGTTTTCAGCATGAACGGTGATGCTTCTATATGGAAGAAAGGCGATGCAGCATCGTGGCTGCAGAAAGGAAGGTAATATGGCAGAAGCTTTAAAGGAACGGAAAGACATGGATCCGGCATATCAGTGGGATCTGTCAAGCTTATATACGGATGATGCGGCATGGGAGACGGCGCTTCAGGGACTCGATGAGTGCATCACGAAAACGGCGGCGTTCGAGGGGACGCTGACGACGGCGGAGGCGATCCGCGCCTACTTCGATGCGAGTACCGAGCTCGGCGGTCAGCTGACGGATGTTTTTTCGTATGCGTTTATGCGGAAGAGTGAGGACACGCGGCAGGAGGCGGCACAGAGTATGTACAGCCGCGCGTATGCGAAGTATGTGCAGGCGGAGACTGCGCTGAGCTTCGCAGAACCGGAGATACTGTCGCTGCCGGAGGAGACACTCCGGGCTTTTACAGAGGCAGAAGTGCTGAAGCCGTATCACTATCAGATGGTGAAGCTGCTTCGCCAGAAGCCGCATACCCTGAGCGCAGCGGAGGAGAAGCTGCTGGCAGGGCTCGGTGAAGTGATGGCGGTGCCGAAGAACGTAGCGGATAATCTGCAGGACGCGGACCTTCTCTTCGATGCGGTGAAGGACAGTGCAGGCGAGGAGCATGAGCTGAACGGTTCGAACTTCATCCTGCTGGAGACCTCCCAGGATCGAACCCTTCGTGAGAATGCGTTTCGTAGCTTCTACAAGAGCTACAAGAATCACATCCATACATTTGCAGCGGCGTATGCCGGCCAGGTAAAGGCGGATATCGCCGAGGCGGGGATGCGGCACTACGAGTCTGCGCAGGCGATGTATGCTTTCGGAGAAGGCGTTCCGACCACGGTTTGCGACCATCTCATCGCGGCGGTACATAAGTGGATGCCGCTCATGTATCGCTATGTGGCCCTTCGCAAGAAGATCCTCGGGGTATCCGAGCTTCACTACTATGATCTCTATGCGCCGCTCTCTGCAGGTGTGCAGCGCAGCTACAGCTATGAAGAGGCGCAGTCGATGATCCTGGACGCGATTCGTCCGCTCGGCGACGACTATCGCGCGACGGTCCAGCGTGGATTTCGGGAGCATTGGATCGATGTATATCCGAACCGGGGCAAGGAAGGTGGCGCGTACTCGAACAGCACCTACCGCTCGAAGCCGTACATCCTCACGAATTTCACCGGGACGCTCGACGCGGTGTCGACGATCGCGCATGAGATGGGCCACTCCATGCACAGCTACCTCTCGAACCACCACCAGCCGCAGCAGAGTGCCGACTATACCATCTTCGTCGCCGAGGTGGCATCGACGGTCAATGAAAACCTCCTGGTGGAAGATCTCCTCTCGCAGAGCGGTGATGACCAGGAGAAGATGGCGCTGTTGAATCAGTACCTCGAGGGCTTCAAGGGGACGGTGTACCGGCAGACGATGTTTGCTGAGTTTGAGAAGCGAGCGCATGAGATGGCCGCGCGAGGGGAGGCGCTCCACGCGTCCTCGCTCAGTAAGCTCTATCGCGAGCTGATCGCGCAGTATTTCGGACCGGAGCTCGTGATCGACGAGGAGGTACAGTACGAGTGGGCACGGATTCCGCACTTCTATTCGCCGTTTTATGTTTATAAATATGCGACGAGCTACTCTGCTGCGGTGGCGATTTCTGACGCGCTGCTGCACGAGGGAGAAGCGGCGAGAAAGCGCTACCTCGCGTTCCTGTCGCTCGGTGGTTCGATGGATCCGCTCGAGGAGCTCCGCCATGCCGGGGTGGATTTCACGAGCCCGGCACCGGTGGAGGCCGCGCTTCGGAAGTTTGAAGAAGTGCTGGATGCGGCGGAGAAGCTGATCGCGGAGTGAGCGGCGAAGCGAGCTGCGTCTCGCGAAGATGTTAAGCTGTGCTCTCGGGACCTGTGTGGTCGATGGACAGAGGCAGCGATCATAAAATCGGGAATAGGATAAAACAGGCAGTACCGCTGAACACGGATGAGGAGACGGAAGTGTTCAGCGGTTTTTTAACGCAATTTCATCATAACCAGTACTGAAAAAGTTTTATTATTTCTAAAAATCATGTCAAATAATGCTTGCATAACTATGCGTCGATGGATAGAATAGTTTAAAGCTTTTATGTGGTGGTGGTTTAAAGCGTTTACATGTGGTTAACGACTTTGCACATCATATGAAAGCGAATAGGGGTAAAGAAAGAAGGAAACAGAAATGAAAAAAACACTAGCAGGATTATTCCTGAGCTGTGTGCTGGCAGCATCTCTCGTTGCATGTGGCGGATCAAAGGATTCCGCAGGCACAGCTCCATCCAGCAACCCTGCCTCTGCAGGTACAGAAACAGCGGCAGCTGCCACTGCCACGGGCGATAAGGTCGTACGTGTGGCGACGGTAGATCCACAGGTCGCACTCGACCCACAGCAGTATACGTACAGTATCGTCATGAAGATCACGGATAACGTGATGGAGTCGCTGCTGACGACCTCGGAAGAGGGTCTCGAGCCGACACTGCTGACTGCGATGCCGACGATTTCCGATGACAACTTGACCTACAGCTTCGAGCTGCTTCCGGATGTGAAGTTCCATGATGGAACCACACTGAAGGCATCGGATGTAAAGTATTCCTACGAGCGTCTGGTTAAAATGGCGAAGATGGCGACACTGCTCGAGAATGTCGAGGGCTATGAGGCATTCAGTAATGGTGAGGCTGATGAACTCTCCGGTATTCAGGTACAGGACGATACACATTTTACCATTAAGCTTAGCAAGCCATATGCACCGTTCCTTTCTGTTCTGTCAACTGCGTACTGTGCTATTTATCCAGAGGCTGCTTGTGAGGCTGCCGGAGATAACTGGGGTATGAGCACCCTGATCGGTACCGGTCCATTCAAGCTGGACAGCTACCAGACTGGTGTTGGTGTTACTCTTTCACGCTTTGATGATTATCATGGTGATGTTGCGAAGCTGTCTGGTGTGGATTATAAGTTCATCGAGGATGTAAATACACAGGTACTCGAGTTCCAGAAGGGCAATGTTGACTACGTAGATGTTGACCCGTCCATCTATCCGGTATACTCCAGCAATCCGGAGCTGAAGGATGAGATGCACGGCTTCCAGCCGATTGGTAACTATAGCCTGACCTTAAACTCAAAGACCTTCCCGGATCCGAAGGTAAGAGAAGCGATCGCACTCAGTGTCGATCGTAAGTCAATCTGTGACAGCATTCTGCATGGCACAGCAACGGTACCGACCTCCTACATCCCGTCCGGTATCCTCGGTCACGATGACAGCCTTCCAGAGTTCGAGTATAACCCGGAAAAGGCGAAGGAGCTTCTGGCGGAGGCTGGTTATCCGGATGGCATCGATCTTCGCGTAACTGTAAATACGAAGTATGCGGGCAATGTAGCCATCGCCACTGCATTTCAGCAGCAGGCGAAGCCGGCCGGCATCCGTGTAGAGGTAGAGCAGGTGGACTCTGCGGCATGGTCTGACATGAAGAAGAACGGTGGTGTAGACTGTGGTATTAGTAACTGGTATGTAGATTATACTGACCCGGAGAGCATGCTCTATCCGATGACAAAGACCGATACCAACTCCAGCTTCTGGCACAACGCTGAGTTCGATCAGCTCCTCGAGGATGGTATCGCAACGACCGATGATGCAAAGCGTCAGGAGATCTATGCGAAGGCAGAGCACATCATGACCAGAGAAGACTGGGCGACGACACCGCTGTATAACGAGACGAAGTTCTACTTATTAAACTCGAAGATCACTGGATTCCAGATGGATTTCACCTTCCGTATGTTCTGGAAGAACGCAGATATTCAGTAATGAAACGTTGATCGCACTTCGATGAAACTTCCGCAGAACATGCTGGAACGATGATCGAAGTCCATGAAAGTGAATTACATTTTTCAGAGAACAGGGGGCTGTGAATGTCTACAGTCCCTCTTTTCTCTTATATTTAGGAGAAAAAGCATGGTTTCTTATACGGGAAAACGTCTGCTGCAGACAGTCTTCGTACTGTTCGGCATCAGCTTGATCACGTTTATTCTTCTTCAGGTCGTACCGGGCGATCCGGTAGCCCTGATGCTTGAAAAACGTGCCGATCCTGAAACAATCGCCAAGGTACGCAGCCAGCTCGGTCTGGATCTGCCGTATCATGTGCAGTATCTGAATTTTATCAAGGGCGCGATTCATCTGGATTTCGGAACGTCCTACTTTACGAAGGAAGCAGTAACCGATGCACTCATCCGCAGCTTCAAGGTGACCGCGAAGCTCGCCTGCATGTCCTTCGTTTTCGCTGCCATCATCGGTATTCCGTGTGGCATTTTCGCAGCCGTACAGAGAGGCAAGGGCATCGACACCGTCGTTATGGTACTGGCGATGATCGGTGTCTCGGCACCGGCCTTCTGGGTAGCGATCATCTTACAGATCGCCTTCGGCTTAAAGCTCAACCTTCTCCCGATTTCCGGCTTCGATACGCCAGCGTCGTACATCCTTCCGAGTATCGCGCTGGGTGCACGTTACGCGGGAAGTATGGCGAGAATTACGAGAACCAGTATGCTCGAGGTGATGGGACAGGATTATATCCGTACCGCGAAGGCGAAGGGTGTCAGCCGCTGGTCCGTCGTTATGAAGCATGCGCTGAAAAATGCGATGATTCCGATCGTAACACTCGTCGGAACGGATTTCGGTTATATGCTGACCGGATCTATGCTGATTGAAAAGGTATTCTCCATTCCGGGCATCGGAAAGCTCGCGGTCGATGCGATGTCGAACCGTGATCTGCCTCTCCTGGAAGGTACAGTAATGTATATTGCATTTGTGTTCGTCATCGTCAATCTGATCGTCGATCTCTCCTATGCATTTCTGGACCCACGTATCCGTTATGGGAAAGGAGCGGCTTAAGCGATGGCAAAAAAAGTATTTGGTTTTTTTAATAAACAGAAGCAGTTCGAACAGGACATCACCGAGGGCGGCATGCAGTACTCCAGCTTCTACGGGGATGCGCTGCACCGCTTAAAGAAGAATAAGATGGCGATGTTCTGCGCCGGTCTCTTACTGATTCTTATCCTGATCGCGATTCTGGCCCCACTGATCTCACCGTATGATCCGAACTATCAGGATTATAACGCGGTACTCGGAGAGCCATGTAAAGCGCATCTTTTCGGAACCGATGAGTACGGTCGTGATATTCTCTCACGTATCCTCTATGGTTCCAGAGTCTCCATCAGTATCGGTATCGTCGCACAGATCGTCGCATCGATCGTCGGCATCGCACTCGGATCCCTCGCCGGTTACTATGGTGGATGGCTCGACAATGTGATTTCCCGTGTGATGGAGATCTTCCAGGCCTTCCCGGATCTGATCTTCGCGATGGCCATCATGACCTTCATGGGCAAGGGCGTGCTGAACCTCTTCATCGCGCTCGGACTGCTCACCTGGGTACGTACTGCACGTATGATTCGTGCATCGGTTATGCAGCTGAAGGAAAAGGAGTATATCGAGGCGAGCCGCGCCTGTGGCGCATCGACCTACTGGATCATCATGAAGGGACTGGTTCCGAACTGTCTCTCCACGATCATCGTCCTGGTCACCCTGGGTATCCCGAATGCCATCATGTATGAGGCATCCCTGAGCTTCCTCGGTATCGGTATCCAGCCACCGACCCCATCCTGGGGCAACATGATCAGTGCCGCACAGACCTTCATCAGCTACCGTCCGGTATACAGCATCATGCCGGGTGTTGCGATCATGATCACGGTGATTGCATTTAACATTTTCGGCGATGGTCTGAGAGATGCACTGGACCCGAAGTTACGTGGATAGGAGGCATGAGAGATGGCAGATAAAATTTTACAGGTAAAGAATCTGAAAACCTACTTTCATACCGAGGCCGGCCTCGTAAAAGCGGTCAATGATGTTTCCTTCGATGTGGAGAAAGGAAAAACGCTGGGTATCGTAGGTGAGTCCGGCTGTGGAAAGAGTATGACTTCTCTTTCCATCATGCGACTGATCGAGAAGCCGGGGCAGATCGAGGGCGGCGAGATCCTCCTCGAGGGAAAAGATATCGTAAAGATGTCCGAGGATGAGATGCGTAAGATCCGCGGCAAGAAGATCGCGATGATTTTCCAGGAGCCGATGACCTCCCTGAATCCGGTGTTTACCATCGGACAGCAGCTCATCGAGGCACTTCTTCTTCATGAAAACATGACGAAAAAGGAAGCAAAGGAGCGTGCGATCGAGATGCTGAAGCTCGTGAAGATCCCGCTCGCAGAGCGTCGCTTCGACGAGTACCCGCATCAGCTTTCCGGTGGTATGCGTCAGCGTGTGATGATCGCGATGGCACTGTGCTGTAATCCGGAGCTCCTGATCTGTGACGAGCCGACCACGGCCCTCGATGTGACGATCCAGGCGCAGATCCTCGATCTGATCAACGAGCTGAAGGAGAAGACCGGTACCTCGGTTATGATGATCACCCATGATCTCGGTGTCATCGCCGAAGTGGCGGATGATGTCATGGTTATGTACGCCGGCCAGGTGGTCGAGAAGGCAAGCTGTGATCAGATCTTCGATCAGCCGCTGCATCCGTATACCGATGGCCTGATGAAGTGTATTCCGAAGCTCGATGACGATGACACGAAGGAGCTGAGCGTCATCAAGGGTATGGTCCCAAGCTTCGACGATATGCCGGCGGGCTGCGCCTTCTGTCCGAGATGTCCGGAGGCACGCGAGATCTGTCGCTGTAAGATGCCGGAACTCGTGGATGTAGAAGGTCGTAAGGTACGTTGCTTCAAATATACGAAGGAGTGGGAGGAGAACGTCTGATGAGTGAAGTAAATGAGAAGACGCCGCTTCTGGAGGTACGGAATCTGCGTAAGCTGTTCCCGGGAAAGTCGTCCTTTTTCCAGAAGGATAAGGCCTGGATCAAGGCGGTGGATGGCGTATCCTTTACGCTGAATGCGAAGGAAACACTGGGCGTGGTCGGTGAGTCCGGCTGTGGCAAGTCCACGATGGGACGCTCCGTCCTTCGATTGATTGAACCGACGTCCGGTGATATCATCTATAGAGGAACAGATTTTTCGAAGGCCAGCGGTGCAGAGCTTCGAAAGCTGCGTTCAGAGATGCAGATCATCTTCCAGGATCCGTATGCATCACTGAACCCGCGTATGACGGTCGGTGAAGTCATCGCAGAGCCGCTGAAGATACAGAAGCGTTATAAGACCGAGGCAGAAATCAGAGCACACGTGCTGAAGGTGATGGAAGTTGTCGGTCTGAATACGAAGTACTACAATCGTTATCCACACGAGTTTTCAGGTGGTCAGCGTCAGCGTATCGGCATCGCCCGTGCGATCGTGCTGAACCCGTCTCTGGTGGTGTGTGATGAGCCGGTTTCCGCGCTCGATGTATCGATTCAGTCACAGGTACTGAACCTGCTTCGTGAGCTGCAGGAATCGATGGGCATGGCTTACATCTTTATCTCTCATAATCTGAGTGTCATCAAGCACATCTCGGATCGTGTGATGGTTATGTATCTCGGTCATGTCGTGGAGCTCGCGGATAAGAAGGAGCTGTTTGACAATCCTTCTCACCCATATACACAGGCTCTGCTGTCGGCGATTCCGGTACCGGACCGCCATGCGAAACGAAAGAAGATTCTGCTTCAGGGCGATCTTCCGAGCCCGGCGAATCCACCATCCGGCTGTGTGTTCCATACACGCTGCTTCATGGCACAGGACATCTGTGCACAGCAGAAGCCGGAGCTGAGAGATATCGGAAATGGACACTTATGTGCATGCCACTTCTGTGGCGGCGCATGTGCTCAGGCTGAGAAGTCTGAAGAAAAATAAAGATATTTTATGAAGAAAGGAAGGCTAATATTATGAAAATCACGAACATCAGAACCTACAAGATGCAGGTTCCGCTGGTACGGCCGTTCCGCATCGCACTGGGTCTGATCACCCATGCTGAGAGCTGTCTCGTCGAGATCGAGACCGACGCCGGAATCCTCGGATATGGAGAGGGATCTCCGGGACCACTGATCACCGGTGAGAATCTGGCGGGTACGGTTGCGACGATCGAGAAGCTGAAGGCGGATCTGATCGGCATGGATCCATGTGATATCGAGGCGATCTATACCGTGATGAATCGTGCGGTAGCCCATGCCGGCACGGCGAAGGCTGCCATCGATCTGGCATGTCATGATATTATCGGTAAGTGTGCCGGTATGCCGCTCTATAAGGTACTCGGTGGTTATTCCGATGAAATCGTCACGGATATGACCGTCGGCATCGACGAGCCAGAGGTGATGGCCGCACAGGCGAAGGCACATGTGGAAGCAGGCTTCGATACCATCAAGACCAAGGTCGGCACAGATTTCGCAAGTGACCTTGCGAGAGTACGTGCGATTCGTGAGGCGGTCGGTGATGATGTGAAGATCCGTCTCGATGCAAACCAGGGATGGAAGGCGAAGGAGGCGGTCGAGCTGATCCGTCGTCTTGACGAGTACGATATCGAGCTCGTAGAGCAGCCGGTTCCGCGCTTCGATTTCGATGGACTGAAGTATGTCACTGCAAACAGCTCCGTACCGATCATGGCCGACGAGAGCTGCTGGGATTCGAAGGATGCACTCCGCCTCGTTTCCGAGCGTGCCGTGGATTTCATCAACATCAAGCTCATGAAGTGCGGTGGCCTCTATGAGGCGAAGAAGATCAATGCCATCGCCCAGGCAGCCGGTGTCGAAGTGATGCTCGGCTGCATGACAGAGGAGAGTGGTATCGCCATCAACGCTTCTGCTGCCCTCGGTGCGGCACTGAAGAACATCACGCGTGCAGATCTCGATGCAACCTTCTCACTGAAGCAGCTTCCGTTCGAGGGAGGACTTACGGTGAAGGATACCTGTCATCTCGTGCTTTCTTCTGAGCCTGGTCTCGGAATCACAGGCCTTCATAAGGAGATGCTTTCATGAATCGAATGACAGAAAACGGCCGAAAGCAGCTCGAAGCGCTGGTTCATGAGGTGATGAAGGACGGGCAGGCACGCGGTATCGCGGTCGGGATCGTCGATTCAGACGGAAAGATCCAGTATGAGCAGTACTTCGGCTATCGTGATGAAGAAAAGAAGCTTCCGATCAACAGGGATACGATTTTCGGTATGGCCTCGGTGACGAAGTCCTTCACCGCACTTTCCATCATGCAGATGCAGATGGACGGACTTTTATCTGTCGATGATCCGGTTTCGAAGTATGTTCCGGAATTCACCAACAAGAATCAGAGCGCACCGGTCAAGCTGTGGCACCTTATGTGCCACAGCGGTGGCTTCTTCCCGCTGCCGCGTATCGTCATCGATAAGACGGCGCAGGAGATGCAGATCGAGGACTCCCTCGAGAATGAGCTGATCTATCGCGACGATTTCGCCGAGGAGGGCGTACGGCGCGTAGCCGAGCGCCTGGATGCACAGACGCAGTTCACCGGACGTCCGGGACAGCGCCTCAGCTACTGTAACGACGGTTTCGGCTTACTGTCCGATATCGTGCGTCGTCACGGAGGCTATGGCTCCTTCGCAGAGTACCTCGATCAGAAGATCCTGAAGCCGCTTGGTATGACGCGCAGTAACATCAGCTTCATCCGCAATACCCTCGATGAAAATGCAGCGACCCTGTACTCGCTGGAGAAGGATGGCTGGAGAGCGGACCGAGATTATCAGAATGATGCCTTCGTTCTGCATGGCGGTGGAGGCATGAAGTCTACGCTCGGAGATATGCTGAAGTATGCGACGATGTACCTGAATGAGGGTGCAGCCGCAGACGGAACGCGTATCATCGACCGCTATTCGATCCAGGAGATGGTGAAGCCGCGTCAGTTCATGAAGCCGGGCGTGTACTACGGCTATGGACTCGAGTGCAAGCAGGTGGAGGATCGCACGATCGTGGAGCATGGTGGAAGTCTTCCAGGTGTTTCCTCGAACTTCTCCTTCTGCCCGCAGGAAAATGTCGGCGTCGTGGTGCTTTGCAACACGATGGATGTTTCCGTAGCAGCGATCGCCGATGCAGCGATGCGCGTATACTTCGGCCTCGATGCAGAAGAACCGCGTCCGGAGCATGCGGAGCGTAGCTGGACGGAAGAAGAAGTCGCAGAGCTTGCCGGTGAGTATGTATCCGGTGAGGGTGACGCGTTCAGTCTGAAGGCAGAAAACGGCAGCTTATCCATGACGATGAATGGAAAGCCGACAGAGCTTCAGTCGGTATATGCATGGCAGGGTATGGTACGAAAGAAGTATGCAGATATCTACCTGACCGCCATCCGTGATGAGGAAGGTCATGTCTATGCCGCACATTACGGCAGCCGTATCTTCCCGAAGATGTAAATTATAAGAGTTTAACGGAGGCACGCGTTCCCAGTGAACGTGTGCCTTTGTTATTTCGTGAGAAATGCAAAAGCGCATCGCTGGTTGACGGTCTGTTTTTGCAAGTGTCGTAAAAATGTCGTAAATGAAAATCAGCGCATGAAAAAAGCCGGGAATGAAATCATTCCCGACCGGATGGAGAGTACAGGACTCGAACCTGCGACCCCTTGCGTGTGATGCAAATGCTCTACCAGCTGAGCTAACCCTCCAAACAAACATGATTTTAGCACGCTGAAATCAAAAAACAAGCAGTTCCGTAGTCGATTGCTGGTTTTTTTATGCGCGATACGGTATAATACCTTCACTATGATTTTAAATATTGCAAACCTTAATAAGACATACGTTGGAAAACAGATTTTAAAGGGCGTCACCTTTCATATCGAGGACAAGGAAAAAGCGGCGATTGTCGGGATCAATGGATCCGGCAAGACGACGCTTATTAAGTGTATTCTGGGCGAGGAGGAGCCGGATGACTCCGAGACGGTAATCGCTCTTTCGAAGGGAAAGAAAATCGGTTATCTCGCGCAGCAGCACGCCGATATGCCGGGGGCAGAAGAAGATATCCCGACGGATCTCACGGATGCGAAGGCCCTCGCGATGAAACAGGAGATCGAGGCCTTCGGTGATGATTTCGATACCCTGTCCGGAGGTCAGAAGACCCGGAAGCGCCTCGAGGAGATCCTCCTCACGAAGCCGGACCTGCTCATCCTCGATGAGCCGACGAACCACCTCGATATCGAGTCGATTCAGTGGCTTGAGAAGGTGCTGAAGCGCTACGACGGTGCGGTTCTGCTCGTCTCCCATGACCGGTACTTCCTCGATCATGTCGTGACGAAGATCATCGACCTCGATAACGGAAGAGCCCGCATGTACCGCGGCAACTACTCCGAGTATGCCGAAAAGAAAAAACAGATCCGGGATGCGGAGCTGAAGGCCTACTATAATCAGCAGGCGGACATCGCGCACCAGCAGGCGGTCATCGATAAGCTGAAGCAGTTTAACCGCGAGAAGTCCATCAAGCGCGCGGAGTCCCGTGAGAAGGCTCTCGCAAAGGTGGAGCTTCTCGATAAGCCGGAGGAGCTCGATAATGAGATGCGGTTAGCATTGACCCCGCATCTCCAGTCTGGAAACGATGTGCTGTCCGTGAAGGAGCTCAGTAAGTCCTTCGGCGAGAAGACGCTGTTCTCGAACATTTCCTTCGAAATCAAGCGGGGTGAGCATGTTGCGGTGATCGGTGCGAACGGTACCGGTAAGACCACGCTCCTCAAGATTCTGAACGAGCAGGAGCCGGCGTCGACCGGCAGCTTCAAACTCGGTACGAATGTCGAGATCGGTTACTACGATCAGGAGCATGCCGTGCTCCATATGGAGAAGACCATCTTTGACGAGATTCAGGACGACTATCCGTACCTGAACGACACGAAGGTGCGGAACGTTCTGGCAGCCTTCCTCTTCCGTGGAGACGACGTATATAAGCGCATCGGCGATCTCTCCGGCGGCGAGCAGGGCCGTGTATCCCTCGCGAAGCTGATGCTCAGTAACGCGAACTTCCTCATCCTCGATGAGCCGACGAACCATCTGGATATCCAGGGCCGTGAGGTGCTGGAGGACGCGATCCGGAACTACGAGGGCACCGTGCTCTACGTGTCCCACGACCGGTACTTCATCAACAAGACCGCGACCCGTATCCTCGAGCTCTTCGAGAACCGCTTCGATAACTACATCGGCGACTACGATTACTACCTCGAGAAGAAGGAGGATGTCCGGAAGTACGGTGGCTCTGTACTGGATGTCAATGCAAACAGCCAGAAGCCACGTACCTCCGCGGTACCGAATCCTGAAATCAAGTCGGAGCAGAAGACCGACTGGGAGCTGCAGAAGGAGTATAAGAAGAATCTTCAGAAGCTTCAGCGCGATCTGAAGTCGACGGAAGAAGAGATTCAGAAGCTCGAGGCCCGCAACGAGGAGCTGGACGATGACTATATGAATCCGGACATCGCTGCCGACGTCGGACGCCTCATGGAGCTCCATAAGGAGCATGAGAAAAATGATGCCCGCCTCGGGGATCTCTACGAAAACTGGGAGACCATCTCGGAGCAGCTGGAAGAACTGAAGCAGCAGGAACCGGGGAATTAAATACATGAAATAAAACAGGAGACGATGGCCGTTGTCATCGCCTCCTGTTTTTATGTCATATATTTATCCGATCATCAGCGATCCGACGACGATGCCGAGGTAGGTGCCGACGACATAGCCGAAGGTACCGACAAGCATGCACGGGCCGACAAGCTTATTCCAGCCCTGGGCGATCGCCATGCCGGCTGCGGTGGTCGGGCCACCGATGTTGGCATTGGACGCAAGGATGATCTCCTCGAGGGAGCCGCCGATCAGCTTACCGCCGATGAAGCAGAAGAGCATATTGACGATCACCATCAGGAGGCAGAAGACGAGAAGCAGCGGTGCCTGCTGGATGATGAGCGGGATCGATGCCGGCACACCGATGACGAAGAAGAACAGGTAGATGAGGTAGGTCCCCAGCTCCTGCGCGCCATGCATGGCCTCCGCCTTTTCCGGAAGAACGGTGGCGAACAGCATCGCGACGGTCGTGATCCATACATACTGGCTGCCGAAGAAGGTGTTCAGCATATTGAGGAACCAGTTTCCGGTCGGAATCGCTGTAGAGAGCACACCGGCGATGGCCTTTGAAATCGTCACGACGATGATAGAGAAGGCGAAGTCGATCGCGATATCACGAAGCGAAATCTCCTTCCGTCCCCAGTACTTCGCAGCGAGGGTCTTGCCCTCCTCGGCGTCTGTACCATGCGCGAGGACGTGATCGATGTGCGGATGCGGATAGTGCTTTCGGAGCCATGCGTTGCCTGCAAACGCGATGAGGATCATGAAGTAGATCGCCATATTCAGATTATCGGCGACGGTCGCCGCAGAAATCAGGGTCTGGTCTACATGGAAGGCGTCGGCGAGGGCCGTGAAGTTGACACCGCCGCCGATGTAGGAACCGGTCATCATCGCTGCCACATATGGAAGATTCGGGATAAACTTCCCGAGGATGAAGACGCCGAGCACGGCGCCGGCCACCGTGCCGAGGGCACCGATCAGGAAGATGCCGAGCATCCGTCCCGTTTCCTTCCAGATCTTCGACAGGTTCACCTGCAGAAGCAGCAGCGGAATCGCCATCGGCACCGCGAAGCCCCAGACGACATCATCGAAGATCGGCGCGCTCGCCGGGATGATCTTCAGGTTCGTGAGCAGCAGTGCACAGATCAGGGCAATGATGGCACCGCTGATCTTACTGGCCCATGCGTAGGTCTGCTCCATCCAGATGGAAAATGCGACCACCAGCACCATGATGCTCATCAGCACCCAGGTGTTATCTGCGGAAATGAGTGTGTTCATCGTGTTATCTCCTAAGCTATAAATTTCACGTAAGAATCATGATGTTTCTCATTATATCGCAGGCGGAATCATGCGTAAAATGATGATTCTATCTATTAATTATGCAAAACAGAACGAAAGAACGGCCGCCGCGCGTGCGACAGCCGTTCTTTGTCGGGGGATTATGGATATAAAATAGCAGGAATCAGGATTTTATCCCAGCGGATAGAAGAGCGTAGCGGATACGGCGCAGGAAAGAATCGCCAGAATCATATACGGAAGAGTGAACTTCAGAACCTTCGCCGGGTTATACTCGCCGGCAGCGAAAGCTACAGCACACTCACCGGATCCGGATGGGAAGCCGACCGCGAAGTAGTTTGCGGTACCGATGATAAGAACGAGACCTCTCGGATCCCAGCCAGCGGCCAGTGCAACCGAAGCAGCGATCGGAATCAGTACGGACTGTGTACCCATGTTCGATATGAAGGTCGTCATGATAACGGTGGCAGCAGAGAAAATCAGCATAACCTTGAACTGACTCGGATTCTGACCGATGATGTTCAGGATGAACTGACCGATGACTTCACCGGCACCGGAAGATCCGATGGCGTCTGCAACGATGAGTACGCCGGCGAGCATCCAGATCATATCCTGGGTCATATCCTTCGATGCGTCCTTTGCATCGATACAGCCGGTGAAAATCAGGATGATGACACCGGCTGCCGGTGCGAGGTACATCCAGTTCTTCGTAATCTGGTTAAAGATGAGGCAGAGCATAACGACTGTAAATACGATGTATACGATCATCTGCTTAGCCTGAGGGAGCTTTTCAACGACAGCGCCTTTCTTCAGCTTCGTCGTATCAACTTCCTGATCCTTCGGCATCAGTTTCCATGCGAACAGGCAGTACGTTGTCAGAACAATGATCGGAATGATTGCAAATTTCAGTGGATCTAGAAGGCCGATCATGTACTGAGGATTTCCCTCACCGACGATTCCCTCGTAGAAACCATTCAGGGTTGCGAAGGTGGTTGCACCGAGGCCGATCGGAAGGCGGAACTTCCAGGCAACCATGACACCGAGAAGCGGAAGCAGCAGACGATTTGCGGTGATTTCACCAGATTTATTCAGCGTGGTCAGAAAAACGACCAGAATAGCGAGTGCAGCAGTAGATGGTACAAACTGAGAGAAAAGAGCCGCAACCGCATAAAATGCGATGATCAGCATCATACCGCTCTTGCCCTGAACCATATTCAGTGTACCGGAAATCTTATCGACGAGGGCAGTCTTTGTGAGTACAGAAGAAAGTGCGAGAATCGGTGCGATCAGAACGACGGTTTTATTACCGAAGCCGATGAAGGCAGATTTCAGATCGACGACACCGGTCGCAGCGAGAATCAGGCAGCAGGTCATGGCTGTCACGCCAAATGGCACCTTGTGCCAGATGAACATGACCATCATAAACAGCGTCACGAGAAGAACGATGGTTAAGTGTGACATAATACGATTTTATCCTTTCATCAAAAAGTGAAGTCATAACACAAAATGGAGGAAAGCAGGATGCAGACGCCCATTTCGTTTTTTCAAATAGTTGATTATTTCATCAGTACACGAACCTGACGTACACGTTCATGAATGAAATCGGCCCAGACGGTCGGGTCATAGTAGCAGTTGTTTTCATCTGTGTACTGGCCGGCACGATCGATTACCTCGATCTGATTCGGGTGGCTTGGGAGGGCAATGTCTACATGGATGGCTGCAATCTTCTCCTCATCCGCGAGGAAACGGTCACGAAGTGCCGGTGTCAGCTTCTTACTCGTCTTGTAGTAATCATCGTTCATGGTGTTTGCACCGACGCCGCCGTGCATACCAAGGGTGTAGGTTTTTCCATCCACCGGATTTGTTTCCTCCCAGAAGAAGCTGGTGCATCCGATGGTGTGTCCTGGGGTAAGCATGGTGCGAATAGAGATGTCGCCGAGAACAACGGGTGTATTGTCATCGTAGAAATGGTCGATCTGAAAATCGATCGGATGGGAATCCTTATCGAGCACCATCGTCTCCTCCGGTACCTCCTGGTAAAACGCCCAGTCCTCCTTCGACATGTACATCTCGGCACCGGTCAGTTCCTTCATGATCTGTGCAGCACCGCAGTGATCGAAGTGAGCATGGCTGAGAAGAATCTTCTTGATGTCGGATGGCTTATGGCCGGTTTTATAGATACCGTCGACAAGCTGATATGCGCTCTCTGGGATTGCAGTATCGATCAGGATGCAGCCTTCGCTTGTTTCGATGAGCCAGCAGCCGACCCAGGTCTGACCCGCGACATACCAGGTTCTCGGTGATACCTGAAATGGTTCGATGGCTGCGTTCCATGGACGATATGCGAGCGTTGCAACCGGATCCGCCATCGGCTTCGTACACTTAAATGACATATGTTTTCCCCTTTCGTGTTCGGTCAGAAGGCACTGCTCGGTAAGCTTTGACGCGTAGTGCTACGCTCTGTTTATTCTGACATGTTTTGTAGCTCTGGATTTCAGAAAATCGAGAGATGCGAAACAGTTATGTGATATATCTGTTGAAATAATCATAAGATGGCGCTACTCTTAATTCAACTTATGGATAATTAGTTGTAGTCTTAATCAGACTAAGAGCTCTGCTTTGAACAGATGAATGATGGATGAGTGGCGAGCAACACTGCGTTCTGCTTTCGGTTCTGGTTGAAAAATCGTACATCTGCAGAATGTGTTTCGAGAAAGGGGCGTACGGATATGGAACTAAAACAGATTGAAAACATCCTGGCGATCGCAGACGAAGGGAGTATTTCCCGCGCGGCAGAGCGCCTGTTTCTCACGCAGTCTGCGCTGAACCAGCAGCTGCTGAAGCTGGAGAAGGAGATCGGGGTGCCACTGTTCGAGCGGCGTAAGCACAGTATGATACCGACGGAAGCCGGAGAGACCTATCTGGAGGGCGCACGGGAGATTCTGCAGATAAAGGAAAATACTTATAAAAAACTGAATGACTTGCATGAGGAAGGGCATGGTACGATTTCTATCGCTTATACGCCGGAGCGCGGTGCCGATATGTTTTCTGAAGTATTTCCGATATTTCATATGCTGTATCCGGATATTCGTTTTCATACGAAGGAACTACGTAATAAACGTATGGAGCAGGCGCTCATCAACAAGGAGGTCGATCTCGCCTGTACGACCTTTACCGAAGGGCAGCAGAATACGAGCTTATCCTATATCGCGAATGTGAAGGAGGAAATCGTATTAGGTGTACCGGCCTCACATCCGCTCGCTTATCTCGCCGGAGAAAACAGTGCAGAACGCCTGCCGGAGGTGGAGCTCAGTCTGTTTAAGGATGCACAGTTTCTACTGGCTGCGCCGGAGACGAAGAGCTCGGATATCGAGGCAGAGATTTTTCGAACGGCGGGTTTTCAGCCGAAGGTACTCTATACCTCTTCGGGAAGTAAAACCAGAATCCGCTCTGTAAAGGCGCAGCTTGCCTGTGCCTTCTTTCCGGCATTCTATATCGATCCGGAAGCACCGATCGTTTATTTCACTGTAAAGCCACATATTCACTGGTATTCCTCAGTGGCGTATCGAAGGGGCAGCTATCTTTCCGTGCCGGAGCTTGTGCTTGCAGATCTGATCCGGAAGTATAATATGCGGGTAAGTAATTTTAAGAGTATTATGCCAGGATAAAGAAAGCTTCTTTTGAGTCGGAAAAAAGACAGAATACGCGCATAAAAAAGAAAAACCTGGAGCGTACCGAAATGGTGCGAGTCCAGGTTTTTGCGTTATTCAAGATGGAAGCTGATCATATTCAGTGAGGAGAAGACGAATCAGCTGCTTCATAGGTTCGGACAGACTGATGGATTTCTGATAAGCAGCGACGATGTAAAACGTGAGCGGAGGATTCAGGGAGTATGTATGAAAAGTATCTTCTGGGTGAGACAGATGACTCGGAATGAAAGCATTACCGAGACCCTTATTCAACATATAACGTCGAGAAACATCATCCTCGATCTCACAGATAATATTCGGCTGAATCTGCATATTACGCAAGGCCTGATCTTCTGCGTTACGCACGAAAGAAGGCGCATGTGTGAGTACGAAGTAGTCATTCTGAATCGCGGAGTAGTCGCCTTTCTCGATGTCCTCGTCAAGGAGCTTCGGATGTCCATCCGGAACAGCGAGAAGCAGTTCTCCGGTCCAGAGTGGGATATACTCGAGTACGGAGTGCTGCAGGGATGAAGTGAGCAGAACACCGAGATCCGCATGGCCCATGATGAGATCTTCCTTTGCGGTTAAGCTGTTGCTGCGTCGCACCATAAGTTCGATTTCTGGATAATCTTTTCGAAATGCAGGAATGCATTCCAGTGCAGAAGAAGCTGCGCAGGCAAAACGAAGGAAATTTTTACTACTGTGCGTGAGAGAGGAGATTTTACGAAGTGCCTCTCTCTTTATTTGCAGGATGGAATGTCCCCCATTGATATAGATTCGACCGGCATCTGTAAGTGTGAGACCATCGCGCTCTCGAACAAACAGCTGTGTCCCAAGCTCGTCTTCGAGCTTTTTCAGACGCTGACTAAGCGCTGGCTGTGAGAGATAGAGGCGTTCGGCTGCCTTGCTCAGACTTTTTTCTTCTGCAATGGCGATGATATATTCGATCAGTTTTGTATCCATCAGAGCGTGTGCCTTTCTATGTGATAAAGCTGGAATTCTTCAATCAGATTCTTCGCTGCTTGATTCGGGCTGAAATGATAATTCGGATTCTGAGCTTCCATCTGATAGTTCAGAGCCATAAGATAGCGCTCTTCTTCTGACAGCATATGATCCGGCGCGGACATTACGGTCATGTGGACGAAACATTTCGGCTTCAGGCTGAAGTAAACCAGGTTTCTGGAAGGCTCCATGTGACTACGCGCCAGAATCGTGACGCCGGCACCTTGATCCGCCATGTTTTTTAAAATCAGGTTATTGTCAGCCTCATATACGATGGTCGGTTGCATCTGATTCTGCTGAAACAGCATATCTGTTGTATGACGCATCGTGGAATTATGCGTTGCCAGAATGAATGGGGTGTCCTTAAATTTCCGGATATCGATAGAGGTCAGATGGCTGAGATCATGACTTGCCTGATAAGCGAGTGGGTGGAAGGAAGGAACAAACAGGACCACCTCTTCTTCGTGGAAGGATGTATGGACGATTCCGGACTCGTCCGGATCGTCACAGGTGCCCAGCGCCAGGTCGACCTCGTGTTCCTGCACTGCTTTTCGTAGTCCGGCCATGTAATGCTCCTTCATCTCGATTTTTACATTCGGATAGCGTCGATGAAAGAGATTAAAGATTTTCGCAATCGCAATGGCACCACGCAGAGGTGTGACACCGATGGTGATGGTTTTCTGATAGCCTACCGAAAGTTCGGAAATCATCTGATAGGTCTGCTCTTTTACGGCGATGATGCGGGAAGCGGCATCTAGATAGATTTTCCCGACCGCGGTAGGATAGTAACGTTTTTTATGTTGGAAAAATAATGCTGTGCCTAGTTCATCTTCGAGCTCGGCCAGATATTTGCTAAGTGCTGGTTGCGTTATGTGAAGCTTCTCTGCAGCCGCAGTTAAGCCTCCTTCTTCTGCAATTGCCAGTATATAGTGTAGCTGCTTTGTATTCATGGTGATTCCTTGTATGAAGTTGCATTACTTTTGCTTATAAATTACATAAGTCTTTCAATCTTGTCAATCGTCATATTGCGCAGCATAATACAGACATAAACGATGCGAGATGAACAAAATCACGTATTTCTGAATGAAATTACTTTCTGCTAAGAAAGATGTCGAAGAAGGAAACGTGAATAAAGCATAAAATTATATTATATTTCGCAAAGAAAGGGAGAAACGTTATGAAGAAAAACAGATTATTTGCAGGTATGATGGCCACGTGTATCCTGGCTGCCAGTCTTGTAGGATGTGGCTCGTCCGCAGCTCCGGAAGCGACAACAGCTGCCGGAAATGGAGGCACAGAAACTGTAGCGGCAGCAGGTGAGGGTGTAGGCCCATGGAAGTCCGGAGATAATATATATGTCGATGTTCCTGCGAAGGCAGGCGGCGGAACAGATCTGTATACCCGTTATCTGACGCAGGCACTCAGCGAGGTATGTCCAGGTGTGAACTTCGTCGTTACAAACTACGATACCGGTGAAGTCGGCATGGAGCATGTGAAGAATGCGAAGCCAGATGGTTTAACACTCGGTGCCTGCCATGGTGGCTCGATCATTCAGTATCTGGCCGGATCCTCGGAAGTAAATATCAAGGATGATGTTAAGGCGGTGGGCATCATGAACCAGGGTGGTCCGCAGGCCATCATCGCGAAACCAGGCGCACCATACACGAATTTTACAGAGCTTGCAGAGTATATCAAGGCAAATCCGGGGGATGTCGTTGTAGGATGTTCTTTAGGCGGTACGACGCAGGTGCTGTTCACGTCACTCATCGAAGAGCTGACCGGTGATGCGAATTCGGTAAACTATGTGCAGTGCTCTTCCGAGGCAGATAAGCTGACCAATGTTGCAGCCGGCTCGATTGATATCGCAAACTGCTCCATCCCGAACGCGGTATCCTATGATGCCGATGGAAAGCTGACCATATTGGGAAGTATCGGACCAAAGGCGGCGACACTGGAAAACATGAGCGAGCTGGTAGGTACAGAGCTGGATAAGAAGTTTGCGACCACACAGGAGCAGAATGTAAGTCTGACATGGGATTCAAATTACTATATAGTCGTTCCGAAGGATACACCGGATGAAATCTGTGAGGCAATCAATGAGGCGATTCAGAAGGCAACCACGGTTCAGTCCTTCATCGATGGCAATAATAAAATGGCAACCTATATCGCGGCTGTGAACTATGAGGATACAAAGAAGGCTCTCGAAACAGAGTGGAGCTCCCTGGATGAACTCGTAGGTTCCATGGGGCTGAAGGTTCGCTGATGATACGAACTGAACGAAACTGAAACATGTCCGGCCGTCCTTACGGGCAGCCGGTATTTTTGAAAAGGGGGTTTCAATGAAAAAACTGAATCGTACCTATGTGATGGGAATCGCATTTATCGTATTCGCTGTGTGGGTCGCATTTCAAACGGCCTTGATACCTGAAAAGCTGGTTTCTAACGAGCCTGGACCGAAGCTCTTTCCATTTATTTCTGCGATCGGCATGATTATCATGGCGATTCTTTCGATGATTTTCGATGGAAAAAAAGAAAAAGAAGAGAATGAGCATGGCGCAGCTCCGTATCTTGATAAAGATGGATGGAAGCGTCTCGGACGGATCATGCTGGAGTGCATTCTTTTCTGTGTGGCGATGAATTTGATCGGCTTCTGGATTACGTCGATGATGGGCATGATGATGTTCATCATGACACTGAAGGTAGATAAGAAGATCAATATTCTATTTGCTGTCGTATTAAGTGTCGCATTGGGCAGTCTCTGCTATTTCGGATTTACGAAGGGCTTCAATATTCCACTTCCGAAGGGTGTGCTTTTTGAGGCACTCGGCATTCGGATGCCTTAACTGGAAGGAGAAAATAAAAATGGCAAGTTATCTTTCTGCACTTGGCGTGTTATTCCAGCCAGTGAACTTCATCATGATGTATATCTGTTCTCTGGTTGGATGTGTTCTGGGCGCGATTCCTGGTCTGTCCGGAGGTCTCGGCATCACACTGATTCTTCCGATGACGTTCGCTTTAAATACGAACTTAAGCTTCGCGATGCTGCTCGGCATGTATGTTGGTGGTGTATCCGGCTCCTTTATTGCAGCGGTACTCGTCGGAATCCCTGGATCTGCTGCGTCGATCGGAACCTGCTATGATGGTTATCCGATGACACAGAAGGGACAGGCGGCACGCGCACTCTCCATCGGTATCACCGGCTCCTTCATCGGTACGCTGGTTTCTATTCTCGTAGCGACTTTCTGCTCTACCTTTATCGCAGATGTTGCACTGAAACTCGGACCATGGGAGTACTTCAGTCTCTGCCTGATGGCCATCACGATGGTCGTTGGATTAAGTAAAGGCTCCATTTTTAAGGGTCTTCTGGCAGCCTTTTTCGGACTGTGGCTTTCTACGGTTGGTTCGGATATGGTAACGAACCAGCTTCGTTTCACTTTTCATAATACGAACCTCTATGGTGGAATCAATGTCGTATGCCTCCTGATGGGTACCTTCGCACTACAGCAGGTTGCTTCAAGCTATGCAAAGAATAATCTGACGATGCCGGAAGTAGACGCCGGATCGCTGAAGGGCTTCGGTTTCAGCTTTAAGGATTTTAAGGATAATCTGAAGGTGATCATCACATCACTTTTCATCGGACTCTGGATCGGCTTTTTGCCGGGTATGGGCTCCGGTATTTCAAACCTGATCGCCTATGGACAGGCGAAGAAGATGAGCAAGCATCCGGAGAAGTTCGGAACCGGTATCGATGAAGGTATCTGGGCAACGGAGGTTGCAAATAACGCGGGTGTCGGTGGTGCCATCATCCCGATGATCGCACTGGGCATTCCAGGTGATGGGACGACCGTTCTACTGATGTCTGCTATGACGATTCATGGATTGCAGGCGGGGCCGATGTTCATCAAAAACAATCCTTTACTGGCAAATCTTATTTTTGCTACCGTGCTGATCGCTGCAATTCTGATTTTCGTCACAGAGCTGTTGACGAAGCGCTGGTTCCCGATGCTTTTAAAGGCACCATATCACTATCTGTACAGTGCGATTCTTATGATCTGCTTCCTTGGTGCATACTCTGCGTCGACGTCGATGTTCAGTGTTTACCTGGTACTGGTATTTGGTGCGATCGGTATCCTGATGGAATTCTTTAAGATGCCGAGTACGCCACTTATGCTTGCATTTATTCTGGGAAGTAAAATCGAGAGCTATTTCCGTATGGGATGCTCCTATGCGAAGGGAGATATGACCTCTTTCCTTACACGTCCGATTTCACTCATCTTTATCCTGATTGCTGTTTACAGCGTAATCGGTCCGGTGATTACAAAGATGCTGAAGAAAAAGAAGGCGAGTGTATAAAAATTTATGAAAGCCGAAGCTTGCGAGGCTTCGGCTTTTCGACTTTCATTTTTAGAAGTTTTCATGAGAAAGATACATATCGAAGGAGGGATCAGACGATGCTGACACAGGAAGAAAAAGAAAAGATGATTGCTGCGCTTCGTGGCACCAGCGTAGCAAAGGAGAATATCACAGAAGAATACAAAAAAAACCTGGATCTCGCGGAACGTGAAGAGGTCAGCGTAACCACATCCGAAGGTCCGGTTCCATGCTATATCTTTACGGCAAAGAATCGCACACGGAACTGTCCGCTCCATATCAATGTCCATGGTGGTGGATTCGTACGCCCACATGTTTTACGTGATGAGATTTACTCTGCAAAAGTAGCCGATGCGATTCAGGGCATCGTGGTGGATGTGGACTATAGTCTGGCGCCGGAGTATCCATATCCGAAAGCGTTTAACGAAACGTATGAAGTATGCAGATGGGTGTTTTCCATGCTGCAGCACTGGGATGCCGATGTGAAGCGCGTATCCATGGGTGGGCATAGTGCAGGTGCAAACCTGACGGCAGCCGTATGTTTAAAGGCAAATCAGACAAAGGAATTTCAGTTCTGTCTTCAGGTGCTGGATTATGGTGCGTTTGATATGGTGACGGATCCGGCAGATAAACCGGAGGCAGAGACGAACATGATTCCGGTGGAGAGAGGACGAATGTTCAGTCTCGCCTATACGGATGGTGAGCTTGAGAATTTGAAGGACCCGTACTGCAGTCCATTACTCGCATCAGAGGAGATGCTGAAGGGACTTCCGGAAGCGCTCATAACCAGTGCCGGTCATGATAATTTCCGATTCGAGGATGCCGAGTACGCGAAGCGTCTCGTGCTGGCGGGTGTAAAGGTGACACAGAAGTGTTTCCTCGATTCGTATCATGGATTTATCGTGCACTGCACAGATGAATGGGAAGCTGGTCAGCAGCTGGTCATCGATACGATTCAACGAGCGTCACTGTAAAAGAACAGTAAGTGTAGAGTGAGTGCTACTGGAAAGGAAAGTATATGAAAAAAGTAATTGAGCCGGGTAGAACCAGAAAAAGTATTAATTTTATTGACAATATCGTGTATTCGAGACAGAAGAATCTGAACGGACAGGAGATGGAGCTGAAGATGTCCATCATGCTGCAGAATGGAAACAGTGAGATGCGACTCGCCTCCGGTCATGACGACGAGGCAGATGATAAGACACCGAAGCCGGCGATCCTGTGGGTTCCGGGTGGTGGATATCGTGGCTGTGACAAGAATCTTATGGTAGCCGAGATGGCCTTTCTCGCAGATGCAGGATATGTGGTTGCATCCATGTACTATCGAAGTAGTGCCGAGGAACATATGCCTTCACAGATCATCGACGTGAAGACGGCGATTCGATTCCTTCGTGCGCATGCCGATGAATATGAAATTGATCCGGAGCATATCGGTATCATCGGACGCTCCGCGGGTGGACAGCTGTCGGCACTTGCTGCGATGAATTCCGATGGCTATGAAAGTGAAGAGTGGAGTGAGTATTCTTCTCATGTGCAGGCCTGCTGTGATATGTTTGGACCGGTGGATTTCGTGAAGCTGATCGACGATGATGCGCGTGAAATGAAGACAAATCCGAACTGTCGCTGGAAAAAGCCAGAGGATACACATGCAGGTGCGCTCTTCGGTGGCGATATGTCGACCCTGAAGGAACGTGCGAAGCCATACTGTCCGCCATATATCCTGACGAAGGAGATGTGTCCGATTCTCATTCTGCATGGCGACTGCGATAAGCTGGTGTCCTGTGACATCAGTGAAGCATTTTATGACGATATCGTAAAGGCGGGCATGGAAGATCGCGCAGACCTTTATATCCTTCATGGTGCGGGCCATGGAACGAAGGAGTTTTTCCAGCAGGAAACGAAGGAAATCATCCGTGCATTTTTTGATAAGAATCTTAAGTGACGACGTATCGGACGAACAGAGGTACAGCCATGATCAAAATCGAAAGCAACTGTTCGAGTAAGATGACGGATGAGGAGATGCGCTACCAGCAGGGACAGGGCATCCACTATCTTGCCGTGAACTTCATCGGCGATGATGCAAATTACGATGGAATCCTGCGTTTCCAGGAGCGTGCGGCGAAGTATGATCTTCAGATTTCCAATGCAGGCTGCCCGCAGCTGCAGAAGTGCCCGTCGATTCATCTCGGCCGTGAAGATCGTGACGAGTGGATCGCGAAGTACAACGAGTTCACGAGAGCACTTGGTCAGGCCGGCGTTCCGATCAACTATATCGCATGGCAGCCGAATGGTATCTTCCGTACCCGGATCGGTGCCGGCAAGTATAACCACGGTCAGAATTCCTTTATCTGTGATCTCGACGAGATTCAGTCCCGTCCGATTTCAAATGACCGCGTATACGGAGAGCAGGAAATCTGGGAGAACTTCAAATACTTCCTGGATAAGGCACTTCCGGTATGTGAAGAAGCCGATGTCAAGCTGGCACTTCATCCGAACGATCCACCGATTCCGGAGGCTGGTGGCGTAGCCTGCCTCATCTGGAATTCCGACTGCTATCGTCGAGCCTTCGAACTAGCCGGTAACAGCCCGTATCTCACGATGAAGATGTGCGTCGGCTGCTGGCTGGAGTCTGAGCACTTCGGTGATCTCTATCAGGACATCGAAGAGTTCGTGAAAGCCGATAAGCTCCCGATCATTCACTTCCGCAATGTCAGCGGACAGCTTCCGTACTTCGAGGAGACGCTTCTCGAGGATGGCTATGCGGATATGTATCAGATTATGAAGGTGATCGTACGCAGTGGCTTCGACGGATATCTCAACATTGACCATCCGTTTTTTAATGCAGATGGGAAGGGATTCTCCGAGCGCTCCGCTGCGTATTACACCGGTTACATGAAGGCACTGCTTCACTGCGCAGAGGCAGAAGAGAAGAAAAAATCTGAATAGTATTTATCCGGCGATTTTCAGAGGATGAGCCGTATGAGGCATAGAAAAAGGGTGTTGTGCATGCAGCATCCTTTTTCTGTGCCGTGGTTTGACCGAAGATGCAGGCAGAATGTCTGCCCGGCCCGCATTTTTATGCTACAATGATATTATTCTAAAACCTGATCTGCAAAGGTGCATCTGCGTTCACATCGCATGATATCCACCAGCGCAGACATGACGATGGAAAATGGAGGAAATCATATGCTGCCATTTGTTTATTATGCACCGACGAAGGTGGTGTTCGGCCCGGATACGGCCGTGGAAACCGGAAAGCTTGTGAAGGAGCAGGGCGCGACGAAGGTCCTGATCCACTATGGAAGTGAGCGTGTGAAGAAGTCTGGGCTCGTACCGATGATCGAGAAGCAGCTCGAGGAAGCGGGTATCGGCTATGTCGAGCTCGGCGGTGTCGTACCGAATCCGCACCTCAGTAAGGTCTATGAGGGCATCGAACTCTGCCGGAAGGAAGGCGTCGACTTCATCCTTTCCGTCGGCGGTGGTTCCGTCATCGACTCTGCAAAGGCCATCGGTTATGGACTCGCGGATAAGACCGAGGGCGATGTCTGGGATTTCTATGATTTCAAGCGGAAGGCGAGTGCATGCACGCCGCAGGGCGTCGTACTGACGATTGCGGCGACCGGTTCCGAGATGTCGAACTCTTCTGTGATTACGAAAATGACGGACGAGGGTGGCATCAAGCGTTCCTACAACACGAATCTCGCGCGTCCACGCTTCGCCATCATGGACCCGAAGCTCACGATGACTCTGCCGGAGTACCAGACCATGTCCGGTGCTGCCGACATCTGCATGCATACGATGGAGCGTTATTTTAATAAAGCGGGTTCGATGGAGCTGACGGATGCGATCGCAGAGGGCCTGCTTCGTACCGTGATGGCCAATGCACACATCCTGATGTCGGATCCGACAAACTATGACGCGCGCGCAGAGATCATGTGGGCCTCCTCCCTCAGCCATAACGGACTGACCGGCTGTGGCACGGATGGTGGCGACTGGTCCTGCCATCGCCTCGAGCATGAGCTCGGCGGACTCTATGATGTCGCGCATGGTGCAGGCCTCGCGGCCATCTGGGGCACCTGGGCACGCTATGTGTATAAGCATAATCCGGCCCGCTTCGCAAAGTTCGGTGTCAATGTACTCGGTGTCGAGGCAGGAGCAGACGACGAAGAGACCGCACTCCGTGGCATCGTAGCGATGGAAGATTTCTTCCGTTCGATTCATATGCCGACGAACCTTCGTGAGCTCGGTGTAAACCCGACCGACGAAGAGTATAAACTCCTCGCAGAAGGTTGCTTTAAGGCCACGAATGGAGGCATCGGTTCGATTCTTAGACTGAAGCTCGAGGATATGGAGAAGATTTACCGACTGGCATATTAAAAAAGATGTATCGAAAAAGAGCCCGCGTCAGCGACTGCTGATGCAGGCTCTTTATTAAGGTGCGCCTGGCGGCGCACGTTTTTTTCTTACTTCCCATGCTCCCAGTAATCATCGACCAGCTGGATGAAATCCTTCGCAGCTTTGCTGAGATAAGTGTTCTTCTGGTAGCTAACACAGACCTTCCATGTCGGATGTGTCGTGAGACTATAGAAGCGGACCCCTTCCGGCTGCTTTTTTACATAGTGGTATGGAATGAGGGCACAGGCCATCTTCGCACTGACCATGGATAGAATCGTTGCGTTATTCGAAGTTTCAAACAGAACCGTCGGGCTGAAGCCGGCATCATGAAAAATCTGATCCACGGTTTTACGAATCGTCGATTCCTTATACATCATCACGAACGGCTCGTAACGGAACAGCGAGAGAGGAACCTCCGGATACTGTGCATCTGTCTGCAGATATTCATCCGGGAGCGGATACTGCTCAGGTAGAGCCAGAAAGATTTCTTCATCGAACATATCGATGTACTCGTCGTTGGTTTTCTGCTGTTCGGAGATCGTGACGAAGCCGATATCCAGTTCACCTTTGTGGATTGCTTCCTGCTGCTTTCGTACACTGAGTTCGCGTGGTTCGATCGTAAAATCCGGATACATGTCATGAAACTTCGGATAGACATATGGAAACATATCGGAGCCCCGCCCCGGTGTCATGCCGACAGAGAGAAAGCCACGATGGGTGTCAGCCATATCGGCGATCAGCGTGTAGGTTTTCTGCTTGATGCGGAGCATCTCACGCGCATTTTCGACATAGACATTGCCCTCCGGGGTCAGTGTCCAGTCTGATTTGTTGCGTACGAACAGCGGAGCGCCCAGCTCCTTCTCGAGCTTCTGAAGCTGCTGAGAGAGTGCGGACTGGGTGATGAAGAGCTTCTCTGCAGCACGGGTGATGGATCCCTCATCGGCGATTTTAATGATGTATTCGATCTGTTTTGTATCCATAAATCGTAAACCTGCGGTGTTAGGAAAACTAATTCTGCATTCATATTAATTAATTTTACTAACATATTTTAACGCAATATAATGAGCATATCAAGTGAATGAGCAATCGCTTTTAACCAAAGTAAGGAGGAAAAAGCATGGCAAATAGATTATGCATTCAAATCACTGAGCGTGATAACGTCGCCATCGCCATCCATGATGTGCCGAAGGGTACCGAAGTCATGCCGGGCGTGGTCACCGTGGAAGACATCCCACAGGCACATAAGATCGCGCTGAAGGCACTTCCGAAGGGATCCGAAGTCATTCGCTACGGTGTGGTGCTCGGCACGACCGCAGAGGATATCCCGGTCGGTGGCTGGATCAATGAGAAGAACCTCATCATGGCACCGGCACCGGATCTCGATCAGATGGAATTTGCAACGAACATCCGCACGGATCTTCCGAAGCCGAAGCGGACGACCTGGATGGGCTATCGTAATCCGAACGGTGGTTACGCCGGCACCCGGAACATCCTCGGCATCAACACGACCGTGCAGTGTGTTGCGGGTGTGCTCAATGTTGCCATCCAGCGTATCAAGCGGGAGATCCTGCCGAAGTATCCGAACGTAGATGACGTCGTCGCCATCAATCATCCGTATGGCTGCGGTGTCGCCATCGATGCACCGGATGCCTACATTCCGCAGAAGATCATCCGCAACATCGCAACCCATCCGAATTTCGGTGGCGTATTTATGCTGGTCGGTTTAGGCTGTGAGAAGTTTACCGTCGACCGCTTCTGCGAGTGGTGGCCGGAGCTGAATAACGAGGACAATGTCATCGTCCTTCAGAACTATAAGGGATACCAGGCCATGATGGATGCCATCTGCGAGATGGCTGAAAAGAAGCTGCAGATTCTGAACGAGCGGAAGAGAGAGGAACTGCCGCTCTCCGATCTGCTCGTCGGCATGCAGTGCGGTGGTTCGGATGCGTTCTCCGGTATCACGGCGAACCCGACGGCCGGTTATGCCGCCGATCTCCTCGTTTCCGGTGGCGGAACCGCGATGTTCTCCGAGGTAACCGAGGTACGTGATGGCGTACAGTTCATCGCCCATCGTTGCATCAACGAAGAGGTAGGGAAGCGCCTCGTGGAAGAGATGAAGTGGTATGACAATTACCTGAAGAAGGGTGGTGTCGACCGTGGTGCAAACACGACACCAGGTAACAAGAAGGGTGGCCTCTCGAACATCATCGAGAAGTCCATGGGCTCCATCGCAAAGTCGGGCTCGTCCCCAATCGTTGAAGTTCTGTCCCCTGGCGACAAGCCGACGAAGCACGGCGAAATCTTCGCAGCGACACCAGCCTCTGACCTCGTTTGCGGACCGTCTCAGCTCGCCTCCGGCATGGGCCTCGAAGTATTCATGACCGGACGTGGCACACCATACGGACTCGCCGCAGCACCAGTGATCAAGCTCTGCTCCAGAAACGAAATGAAGGAACAGTGGCCGGATATCATCGACTTCAACGCAGGCCCGGCTGCCGTCGGCGACCGCACCATCGCAGAACAGGGCGAAGAACTCTTTGACTTCATCCTCGACGTCGCCTCCGGCATCAAAAAGCCATACACCGAACAGTACGGCTTCGCCAACGACCTCTGCGTATTTAACCCTGCACCAATCACGTAGGCGCTTGCATCAAGCAGTGCAAAATCGAAGAAGTCCACACAGGGACCATGCACGCATGAGTCCCTGCGTGGACTTCTTCGATTTTATAGGGGCTTTGCCCCGGTATCGAACGCCGCCGAAGGCGACGTGAGATAAGCGCTGCTTTTATTCACTGTCCTAATTCGTTTGTACCGGTGCCAGGTGCTCAGCCCAGTACGCGCGTACCATGGCGATGAAATCCTTCGCGGCGTCGGTGAGGTACGCACCTTTACGGTAGGTGATACAGAGATCCCAGGTCGGGTGATTCGGTAATACGAAGCATCCGATCTTGGGATTTTTTTCGTCTGTGTAGTAGCGCGGTACGATCGCGCAGCAGAGATAGGCGCTGCCAGGTCTCGTGTCATACTTTGAGCGTCTGATACTTTTCTTTAAGAAGTTTCCATATGAGCGCATAAAGTGGATTCAGCGCCTGCTCTTCTTTAAATACGGTGACGCCTTTTACCGGGAATCCTTCCGGTAGCGGGAGTTTTAAAAAGTCTTCTTTCAATAGATGGAACAGGCTTTCGGGCAATACGGAAAGTCCTTTCCTGGTGGCGCATAGGTGCGCTGCCTCCTGAAAAGTGCTGGTGGTTTCTATATGAGGACAGTCCGACAGCCCGATTCCAGCCATGGCTTCTTCCTGAAATGAAGGTGAAAGCGCGTAATTTTCCTTAACAAATACCCGATCATGCGTCCATCCAGTCTTTTTCAAGATTTTTTCCTGGAGTGCATGTTCTGTATACCATTCGCGTGAAGCTGCCAGCACATAGCTGTCTTCCTGGAAAGTTTTCTGGATATAGGGTTTGGGAACTTCTTTCTGTGTCATATAAATGAGAAGATCGGCTGAACCATTCTGGAGCATTTGTAATGCAGTGTCAGTTTCGCCGGCGATTAAGGTCAGATGAGCCTCATCGTAAACTTTTCGTACTTCCGGCCAGATATCCCGAAGAAACATATTCCGCATCGTGAATTCAATATAAATAGACACATTATGAATGGCCGTTTCTTTCAGCTTTTCGAGTGCCTCTTGCAGTCCTCGTTCTTCCGCTGCGATTTGACGTGCTGTATCGATCACGAGTTCGCCCCGAGGGGTTGGCGTCATGGCAGACTTGGAACGTTCAAAAATAGAAAAACCGAGTTTTTCTTCATAGAGCTTCAGCTGTTGTGAAAGTGCTGGCTGAGAAAGATAACAGCGGGCAGCGGCCCGGCTGATATTTGATTCCTCGTAAATCGCCAGAAGATATTCATAGATTTTTGAATTCATGGTGAAAGCCTTTCGTCGAAGGAGTGGAGCAGGTGCTGGACTTCCTCATTGGTGGCAAGAAAACGGGAACCGCTTTGCCTGAGCCGCTGATATTCCAGGTAAAAAAAGAAACGTTCCGGATCCGTGAGCGTGCGATATAGCGGAAAAGCCATCCCTTCCGTAAGAGCCGGCAGTCCAGACAGGGTGAAATAACGCAGTCCTGAAATATGGGTGGCACTTTCTTCATCGACAAAGCCGGCGTAGTTTCCTTCCATGAGTAGCTGATGATTGGTCAGTCGGTTCGACGTTTGAAGCTGAATATTCAGCTGAATCTGATGGCTTTTCAGGAAGTGATTCACGCACCGTCCGATGACCGTCAGTTCATCAGGAAGAATGAAGGGGGCATCTTTCATTAAAGCGAAATCCTCTATAGATAAAACGGAAGGTGCGGTGGCCGTTCCGCCCTGTACATACAGGGCATGGAAGCTGGGAATCCCCATCAGAATTCGTTTTTTTTCCAGTGGCAAAAAGTGAACATCCAAAGGCTTCAGGTCCATCCTGTCTTCGGTCATCAGAAGGATGAAATCGAGCTCTCCCGCCAGTAGCTTCTGATAAAGCAGGGTTGATCTCTCGTTGATGACCGAAACGTGCAGCGATGGATAGCGCTCAAGCATATGGGGATAAATATAGGCCAGAGAAGCACCGCCACGGATGGGTGGGATGCCAAAGCGAAGAAGATTTGGGGTGCGTGCACCGTTCAGTTTCTGATGAAGCTGCGACTGAAGGAATTGAATCTTTCGAGCACTTTTCAAGTAGAGGGTACCGGCTTCTGTCAGCTCATAGCTTCCGGAGGCGGTAGCAAAAAGACGAATACCGGTATCCGTTTCCAGATTCTGAAGGTATCTGCTGAGTACAGACTGCGATACATGAAGCGCATGTGCAGCCTGCGTCAGGGTCTTGTTCTCTGCTATAGCGATAAAATAATCATAGTGAAGAATATTCATGTAGATCGTCCTGTCTCGTAAAAAGCCTTATGCTTTTTCCTTATAGTTATATGTTCAGTATATATTAGAATCAGAAGTGCATCAAGCGTACCATAGGAGCATAGAGTAGCCGTGAAAACAACGGCTGGAATGTGAGCCGGGCCTGGAAGTCGCATCCTATATATGCAGTTCATTTATGGTCAAGGAGGTCTAATGAACATGAATGTACAATTGGTGATCACACTGGCGGTACTGGCGTTTATGGCGGTATCGTTTATGATGAGAAAAATATCCTATGGAATGACAGGCATGATTTGTATGCTGGTACTGGCCATGACAGGTATTGTCGACTTGCCCACCGCTTTTTCGGGTTTTTCAAATAAAACCACGATTCTCGTGGCAACCATGATGCTGGTTGCAGGTTCGATCGGAAAGACCAGTCTCGTCAGCGTTATCCGTGGACATATGTCTACCATTCAGAAGAAAAGTGGTTTGCTGCTTCTGCTTGCCATCTTCGGATTCACGATTCTTTTGACACAGCTGATCGGCATGACGGCGCTTATGTCGGTTATGGTTATGCTGGTGGTCACCCTGGATGATACAACGGATCTGTCGCAGTCTCGTGTCTTTTTTCTGATTGCAGCCATCAACATCGCCTGGTTCGGCCGTTTTCCGGTCGGCATGGGAGCGGCGCTTCCACTTACGCAGAATGCTTATTATGAAGGTCTTGTGGAGAGCAATCCA
>SFND01000024.1 GCA_004554245.1 Oribacterium sp.
CGCGATCTCTTGATCGCTTGACCATTGCTGGTCTCTGAAAATTCTTTAGAATCTTCAGGGTCTGTGTATTAATCGATCTTTGATTTTCAAGGTTCGCTGCGCTCTCGTCTCGCGACAGCTTATATATATTATCAAACCGTTTTGCTTTTGTCAAGCACTTTTTAAAATTTCTTTTTGTCATTCGCTTGCGATGGATCTTTGTGTCCGTTTCGCTTGCGGCGACAGTTGCATACTTTAACAGACGAAGCAGGGCATGTCAAGCACCATTTTCAACTTTTCAAAAAAATTCCCAAAGCAATTCAGGGTACCCGGAGGGCTGTCATCGGAAGCACAGTACTCCGAAGCTGGAAGACTCTAAAATCCTGCCCTTAAGAAGTACTAAGCCCTCTGCAATCGCCGAGTTTTCTTGATGAAAACTCAGCGTTGACAGAGGGTTCCATGGAGAGATAGCACTAAGTACTTCTAAAGGGCAGGATTTTGATTCTTCACAGCTTCTACGTATGGCTTCCGATGGCAGCCCTCCGGGCACCCTGAATCCGCTCAATGCATATTAATATCAATGGTCTGATATGGGATCACAACGTGATGTTCGTTGAACGCCTTTATTATTTTTTCGCGGAGTTCGCTGCAGGCGCGGAAGTTCTCGTCGACGCTGTGTGTCCATACAGTGAGCTTAAATACGACGCCGTTCTGGCTTACGCGGCTCAGTGCAATCGTGACGTCTTTCCTGCTGACCTCCGGCTGGCTTTCGAGTGCCTGGCGGATCAGGGAACGAACGAGATCGAAGTCAGATTCATACGCGACCTCAAACTCGAGGAAATTACCTGTACCCTCCACGTAGTCAGCATTGACGATCACTGCCTGATCCACGAGGCTGTTCGGAATGATATTGCTCTGTCCGTCATAGCTCTGGATCACGACATGACGGAAGGTCATATCCTTCACGATGCCTTCGCAGATCTGCGTGCCTCCCTGCAGGAGCTTCACCTTCTGTCCGATTTCAAGCGGACGGGAGGCAGACAGCATGAAGCCGGAAATCACGTTTCCGAGAGCCTGCTGCGCCGCGAAGGTCGAGACAGCGATGATCAGGGTACCACTTTGCAGGATAACGGTACTGATCTCGCGCGCCATGTCAAACTGTGACAGCACAGAGTAGATCGCCGTCGCAAGGAGAACGACATACACCACACTGTTCAGAAACTTATAGAAGATACTGTTCTTCCGCCGATTGATTCTTCGGAAGATGCGATTCGTGATGGAAATCAGCCCTGCAAACACCACGACTATGATCGCGATCGTAATCAGTTTATCGAGGTGCCCCTCTGCCATGATATATTCTTTCATTCCGCCTCCCTGTTTCGTGTCACATGCTGCACAGCGATCCTCGTTCCGTCGCGGTCACAGCCCGTTTCATTCGTTAAAGCCAGGCACACGCCGGGGCATGCTGATGTAGACATTGGCCTACGCGTGCCTTTCTGCCTCTTCATACGCTTCGTCGGGGATGCCAATGTCTTCGACCAGCACCCGCCCGGCAAAGTTCTGTCCGGCGCCGCACACGAGGCCGGTCTTGTTCCGTCCGAAGGTGATGGTTACATCTGCTTTTATGCCGCAGCCCATGAGCTCACCCGTATCGGTATTGATACCGGAGGGTGCGTCGATGGCGAGCACGAATCCATGCCTGCGGCGATTGGCCTCTTCTATAAACGTGCGGTAGTCGCCCGCGATTTCTCGATGCAGGCCAATGCCGAAGATACCGTCGATCAGGATGTCGTCGTCCGGAAGTCTGTTCGCCCGAAACAGCGATGCATCGTCCGCGGCAGTGGCGCTGTCTGGATGCATTGCCATAGCAGCTACTTCGCCAGCATTGGCAGTATCAACGTCTGGATGATACATGGTCACCGTGCCACCCGCCTGCTGAAAATGGCAGAGCTGGTAGAGAAACTCCCAGCTGGCTTTCTCCAGGTTTCCGACGATGTAAACCTGCGGCTGGTAGCCCTCCCTGAGGAGCATACGCGACGCGCAGACACCGTCCGCGCCGTTATTGCCGACACCACAGAGCACGGAAATCTTCAGGTCCTGGTATCGCGCAGCTAGCTTCTGTTGATCCCGCACACCGTTTACGTCTGCCACCCCATCTCCGAGGCTCACGAGTTCAGCCAGCGCGTCCTTCACCTCATTTGTCACCGTAGCATCTACACGCTTCTGTGCGAGCGGAAAATGCTTCATTACGTATTCCGCGATCTTACTGCTCGCCGTTTCCATCAGCGTCAGAGACTTCAGTCCCATCACATCCATCGCGTAGCGGTCGGCCGCCTTCGCCACCGTACCCGTGATGCACATCGCTTTCCGATCACCATTCTCATGTTGCATATTCCCGCCTCTTCCTATAAAGAAATATCATCCCAGGGATGGGCCGCTCATCCCTTCGCTTCATCATGCCATCTGACCGCTCGGCATCCCCGCCCTGATCGGGCCTTTATTCCGAAACGTTTCTGGTGATATTTTACCACAGATTCATTTCCAACGCACAGTGCGCTTCAATTGCGTTTTCATCCAGCAGAATCCGCGCATAAAAAAAGAGGCCGCCCCCTCACGCTCATCTTAAGAATTTCGTAAGGGGGTCTGACCCCATTAAATTTTTATTAAATTTTCGGGAGCACCGGCTTCCCGCGGAAATCATGCGGTGCGGAGCGCTGGATATAGCGCTTGTCGTAGCTGTAGAAGTAGGTCTTCATCATACCGTTATAGATCTTCCGGTTCTTGTCGGCCTTTCCGAGGTACTTCTGCGCGTCCTCCCAGGCCGTGATGAGGTGCATAGACCAGCTGTCGAGCCCCTGATATGCCTCCTTCAGCTCGGTGTACAGAAGCGGCAGATTCCGCTTATCCTCGATTCGCTCACCGTATGGCGGGTTCGTGAGGATATAACCGAACTTACCGCTGTGCGAGAAGTTCGCGATGTCACGCACCTGCAGATGCACGATCTTCTCTACACCGGCACGCTCTGCGTTCTCACGCGCGACCGGAATCACCTCCGGATTGATGTCATAGCCCTGGATATCCACCTTCTTCCCGAAGCGGTTCACACCGGTATCCAGAAGCGTCTGGTCGATGGCCTCATCCGCCTCGTCGAGTGCGTTATACCAGCACTTCTTATCGATCAGATTCGTCCACGCCTCGGAAACGAAGGCACGATCCATACCTGGGGCGATGTTGGCGGCGATCATGGCTGCCTCGATCACGAAGGTACCGGAGCCGCACATCGGATCGACGAAGGCGTGGTCCTCACGCCAGCCGGACTGCATGATGAGGGCCGCAGCCAGCGTCTCGGTGATCGGCGCGAGGCCCTGCTTCAGACGGTAGCCACGCTTATGGAGGGACTCGCCGGAGGTATCGAGGCAGACCGTGAAGATATCCTTATACGCAAAGACACGTACCGGATACTTCGCACCATGCTCCTCGAACCAGTCGACGCCATAGTATGCGCCCATGCGGGCAACCATTGCCTTCTTCATAACCGACTGGATGTCACGGGTCGAAAAGAGCTTCGACTTGATGGAGCTCGCCTTCGTAACCCAGAAGCTGCCATCCTTCGGTACGAAATTCTCCCATGGGAGTGATTTCGTCGCCTGGAAGAGCTCCTCCCAGGTCTCTGCCCGGAAGGTGCCGACCTTCAGCAGGATACGCTCCGTCGTACGGAGGAAGACATTGGCACGCGCGATGGCGTCCGCATCGCCGATAAAGCTCACGCGTCCGTCGGTGACTTCCGTGATGTCGTAGCCGAGATTGATGATTTCTTTTTTCGTGACGGCCTCGAGACCGAAATGGCAAGGCGCAATCAGTTCAAATGTTTTCATGATATAAACCTTTCGTAATACTATGTGCGAAGGGATGATGTTCGATAAATGTCGCTCGTCCAGGCAGGACAGGCAGTGCTATAAGCCGTACGCAGCCTGACGCCCGATCCTTCTGGCGTCTGGGCATGACGGATCCATCCGGGCGGCGTAAGCACGCCGGACTAGTGATTGATGATGCCCTTGATCAGCCAGAGCACGACGAGGACCACCAGCAGTGGGAGCAGTACCGGCGAAAGGAAGGCCAGCACACCACCGATGAGGCCCACGAGGACCTGGAATACCAGGAAGAAGATGATGAAGACGGCGATGCAGCCCCAGCCGCTCGCGTCAAACACATGCACGTGGCTGCCTGTGCCGCCCTGCTGCGCCTTCCGCTCGCTGTGATGACGATAGAACGGGTCGCTCCAGCCGTTGTCGTTCCGCTCTCCGTTCTCGGCGTAGCTCTCCCGCTCCTGGTGGTTCTCGTCCTCATAGCCCTGGCGCACGGTCTCCGCATCTTCTGCCTCGGTTTCACAGCTGCGCGCACCGGCGCCACTGTAGTTCGCACGGAAATGATCGAAGGCGTCGGAATCCGGCTCCAGATCGACCGTACCGCGGATTTCATCATCCTGACTCGCGATCGGATCGCCCGCCGCCTCGGCGGTATCAATGATGGTCTTCGCCAGCAGTCTCGGTGAACCGAGCTCCTCGATGACCTCTGCCTCGGAGCGCCCCTTCCGGACCTCTCCACAGATATAGCTGTCGTAATATGCGATCTGCTCACGAATCACCTGATCTGAAACGCTCAGGTTGAGCTGGACCGTTAAATCATGCAGGAACTGTTCCTTATTCAAATTCGTTTCCTCATCGCGGCGGCTGCCGCCTTCTTTTCTATTCCGATCGATGTCAGTTTTCGCAGGCCAATGCCTACATGCACGCAGGGCTTCGCCCATGCCGTAAGATTCGATCATGCTTCAGATGAAGCGCCTCTAATATACAATAAACCGAGACCTGCACAGTGCGCAAGTCCCGGTTATATTTTTCACAGAAAATTCGGAATCGCAGTGCCGTGTAGCGCCGCGAGACATTTTCGATGCAGGTGTATCATGTAGACATTGGCCTCACAGATGCACGGCGGAATCACTCTTCCGTCTTCTCCTCTGCCTCCTCCGGAACCACGGCGATGCCGAGGTCGGTAAGCTGTGACTCGTCAAATACCGGAGCCGGTGCATCCATCATCGGATCGGAGCCGTCCTTGATCTTCGGGAAGGCGATGACATCACGGATCGTGTCGGAGCCGACCATCCACATCGCGAGACGGTCGAGGCCGTACGCGAGACCAGCGTGAGGCGGTACACCGTACTTGAAGGCCTGCATCAGGAAGCCGAACTGCTTCTGCGCCTTCTCCGGTGTGAAGCCAAGCTTCTCGAGCATCTTCTCCTGTACGTCGGCCTGGTGGATACGAACCGAACCACCACCGAGCTCCGTACCATTCAGAACGATATCATATGCCTTCGCACGAACCGCGCCCTGATCGGTATCGATCATCGGGAGGTCCTCCTCCATCGGCATCGTGAACGGATGATGCATCGCCTGGTAACGGCCGAGCTCGTCGGACCACTCGAACATCGGGAACTCGGTGACCCAAAGGAACTTCCACGCCTTACGATCGATGAGATCGAGGTCTGCGCCGAGCTGGAGACGAAGTGCACCGAGTGCGCTCCATACGGTCGTGTTCTTCGTGTCGGATACGAACATGAGGAGGTCGCCCGGCTCGCCGCCCATCTCCTGGCAGAGTGCCTTCAGCTCCTCTTCCGTCATAAACTTCGCGAAGCTGGACTTATAGCTGCCATCCTCGTTGATCGCGAGGTACGCGAGGCCCTTCGCACCATAGCCCTTGACGAGCTCGGTGTACTTATCGATGTGCTTACGCGGCATCTTCGTCTGCCCCTTGACATTCAGACCCTTGATCATACCGCCGTCCTTCGCGCATGCGGAGAACACGCCGAAGCCACAGTCCTTCACCACCTCTGTGACATCGTGAAGCAGCATCTCGAAACGCATATCCGGCTTATCGGAGCCGTACTGGTTCATCGCGTCGATCCATGGCATCCGCATGATCGGGAGTTCAATGTCTACATCGCACACCTCCTTGAAGATGTACTTCAGCAGACGCTCGTTGACCTCGATGACATCATCGACATCCACGAAGCTGAGCTCCATATCCACCTGGGTGAACTCCGGCTGACGATCGGCACGGAGGTCCTCATCACGGTAGCAGCGTGCCAGCTGGAAGTAACGGTCGAAACCGGATACCATGAGGAGCTGCTTCAGGAGCTGCGGAGACTGCGGCAGTGCGTAGAAGGAGCCGTGGTGCATACGGGAAGGTACGAGGAAGTCTCTCGCACCCTCCGGGGTGGACTTGATGAGGGTCGGGGTCTCGATCTCGAGGAAGCCGTTCTCACTCATGAAGCTGCGAATCAGATAGGCGATCTTCGCTCTCGTCATGATGCGCTTCGCGAGCTCCGGACGACGAAGGTCGAGGTAACGATACTTGAGACGTGTGTTCTCGTTCGTCGGGATCCCATCCTCGATCGGGAATGGTGGCGTCTCGGACTCGGCGAGAATACGAAGTGCTCTGGCAGAAATCTCGATGCTTCCTGTCTTCATATCCTTGTTGGCATCCTTACCACGGGAACGGACGATACCAGTCACCGCGATTACAAACTCGGAACGCAGCTTCGCTGCCTTCTCAAACACCTCGGTGCCGCACTCGGACTCCTCGAACACGATCTGCAGGAGACCGGAACGATCACGAAGGTCTGTAAAGATCAGACCGCCCTTGTTTCTGGAGCGCTGAACCCAGCCCATCATGGTGACTTCTCTGTCGATATAGGACTCGTCAAGCTCTGTACATCTGCACGTTCTGTGCAGACCTTTCATAGACTCTGCCATAGCTTTTACCTCTTATATATAATGAAAAAATTACTGTAATGAATCCTGATAGAATTCCTTAAACTCGGTATATCCCTCCGATGTAAGCTGCTCCTTCTGGAACTTCTTGTTTTTATTCATGCGGGATACCAGAACGGTCTCTCCCTGAAGACGACGTGTCATCGCTTCGCTGATCGCCTCGGCGGTCTTCGCACGATCGAGGTTCTTATCGAGGAGGAAGGCCACCTTCGTGCCCTCACCCGGAACCTTCTCGTCTGCGTCGAGCATGATGGTGATGATACGCTCGAAGCCGATCGAGAAGCCGACGGCCGGGGTATCCTGACCGGTGAACTTGCCGACCATACGGTCATAGCGTCCGCCACCGCCGACGGAGCCGCTGAAGCCCTCGGCACGGATCTCGAAGATCGGACCGGTATAGTAGCCCATACCACGCACGAGGGTCGGATCGAAGAGAACCTTTACATTGACGCTCTTGACAGCTGCCACCGTCTCCACGATGGTGGCGAGGTTATCCGTCACGCTCTCCGGGAGCACATCCTTCAGCTTCTCACCGAGGTTGCGGATGTCCTGTGCACCGGTACCGATGGTCGCAAGCAGCGCCTGATACTTATCGATGACACTCTCCTCATAGCCGAGCGAAAGGAGCTCTGCCTTTACGCCGTCGTTTCCGATCTTGTCGGCCTTATCGAGGCTGATGCAGACCTTCTCGAAATCGTCTGCAGGGAAGCCGGCGTAGGCCTGCATGCCGCGGAGGATCTCACGGTCGTTGATCACGATGGAGAAGTTATACTTCTCACCGAAGCCGATGCGGTTAAGCAGGGTGGAGATGGCGAGGATCAGCTCGATCTCCGCGACGTTGCTGCCATCACCGAAGATGTCGATGTCGCACTGCACGAACTCACGGAAGCGGCCCTTCTGCGGACGATCCGCACGGAACACTGGTCCGATCTGGAGTGCCTTAAACGGGCTCGGAAGCTGTGCCTGGTTCTGGCTGTAGAAGCGGCTCAGTGGAAGGGTCAGATCATAGCGGAGGCCGGAATCTGCGAGTGCGTCCAGATCGCCAGACTGGAATGCGCTTTCCAGCTTATCGCCGCGCTTCTGTACCTTAAAAATCAGCTTCTCGTTATCACCGCCCTGCTTGCTGAGCAGATTCTCGATGTGCTCGACGACCGGGGTCTCGATCTCTGTAAAGCCGAACTCCTTATAGGTTCTGCGGATTTCGCTCAGAACATACTGGCGAAGCTCCATCTCTCTCGGGAGGATGTCCTTCATACCGGTGACCGGTTTCTTCTTTAATGCCATAGCTGTACCTCATATCAATGTTAATACGGCCTTTAATTATAACAACAGTCGCGCAAATACGCAAGAACCTCGCACGGTGCGCGGCCTCGGCAATACGCCGAAATCACGAAACCGCACCTCTGGCTCGAGGTGCGGTTTTTACATCATGATGTATGCATTGATCAGAGATACTTCTTCATGCAGTCATCAATATCAAGCGTTGCGAAGTAGTCCTTCGGGGTCTCGGCGCGGCGGATGAGCTTGACGGAGCCGTCTTCGCGGAGCAGGAGCTCGGCGGACCAGAGCTTGCCGTTGTAGTTGTAGCCCATCGCGAAGCCGTGTGCGCCGGCGTCGTGGATGAAGAGGTAGTCGCCCTTCTCGAGCTCCGGAAGCGGACGGTCGATGGCGAACTTGTCGTTGTTCTCGCAGAGCGAGCCGGTCACGTCATAGGTGTGGTCACATGGCGCGTTCTCCTTCCCGAGGACGGTGATGTGGTGGTAAGCGCCGTACATCGCCGGGCGCATGAGGTTGACCGCACAGGCATCGACACCGGCATACTCCTTATAGGTATGCTTGAAGTGGATGACCTTCGTGATCAGTGCACCGTATGGTGCCAGCATGAAGCGGCCCATCTCGGTGAAGATGCGGATGTCGCCGAGGCCGTGCGGCACGAGCACTTCATCAAATACGCGATGAACGCCCTCGCCGATCGCCTCGATGTCGTTCGACTTCTGGTCCGGCTTGTATGGCACGCCGACACCGCCGGAGAGGTTGATGAAGTCGAGCGCGACGCCGGTCTCTGCCTTGATCTTGACGGCGAGCTCGAAGAGCTCCTTCGCAAGTGTCGGGTAGTAATCGTTCGTTACGGTGTTCGATGCGAGGAAGGCGTGCATGCCGAAGTGCTTGACGCCGCCCTCCTTCAGGATACGGTAGCCCTCGATGAGCTGTGCGGTGGTCATGCCGTACTTCGCATCCTGCGGGTTATCCATGATAGTGTTTGCGATCCGGAAGTATCCGCCCGGATTATAGCGAAGGCTCATGGTCTCCGGGAAGCTGCCCAGGGTATCCTTCAGCTCCTGGATGTTCGTGAAGTCGTCAAGGTTGATGATGGCACCGAGCTCGTTCGCGAACTTATACTCCTCGAGTGGTGTGTCGTTCGAGGAAAACATGATGTCGTGGCCGTGGAAGCCGCAGGCATCGGACATCTGAAGCTCGGTGAGGGAGCTGCAGTCCGTGCCGCAGCCCTCTTCCTTCAGAATACGAAGGATGGACGGGTTCGGGGTCGCCTTCACCGCAAAATACTCCTTGAAGCCCTTATTCCAGCTGAAGGCCTTATATACCTTCCGCGCATTCTCACGAATGCCCTTCTCGTCGTACAGATAAAAAGGTGTCGGGTAGGTCTTCGCAATTTCCTTCACCTGGTCCAGTGTGATATATGGTGTTTTCATGGTTTCCTCCACGTTCGTAAAATCTAATGTCAAATCTTAATACAGACGATTTATAAAAGAAAATACTTGCCGGTTATGGCAAGTATAAATCTTTTGGGGCATCTCTTTGCGATCAGGCCTGCATTACTCTCATGATATTCGTCGCGGTCACCGGCTGGTTGCGGGTCATGCGGGACAGTACGCCGGCGGTGATGACGCAGAGGTCGCCCTTCTCGACGATGCTGCGCTCGCGAAGCTCCTCCATGGAGGACTCGAAGAGTTCGTCGGTGGTGTCAGCTCTTCTCGCCCAGATCGGGGTGACGCCCCAGAGGAGCATCATCTGGCGAACGGTCGCCTGGCTCGGGGACATCGCATAGATGTGGGTCTTCGGGCGGTACTTCGAAATCAGCTTTGCGGTCGAGCCGGAGAGCGTCGGTACGATCAGTGCCTTGGCGTCAAGCTCACTCGCAGTGGTGACAGAAGCTGCGCAGACAGCATTGGAAATATTTGCATAGGTGCTCTCATCGACGTTGCGCATCTTATACTGTGTGTAGTCGAGGAACTGCTCGGTATACTCGACGACGGACGCCATCATATCGAGGGCCTCGACCGGATACTTGCCGGCTGCGGTCTCACCGGACAGCATGACAGCGTCGGTTCCGTTATAAACCGCATTTGCAACGTCGGTCACTTCCGCTCTCGTCGGACGCGGATTACGGATCATGGAATCGAGCATCTGGGTTGCAGTGATGACGAGCTTGCCTGCGAAGTTACACTTGTGGATCATCTCCTTCTGGAGCTGCGGGAGACGCTTCGCGTCGATCTCCACACCGAGGTCGCCACGGGCCACCATGATACCATCGGCGGCTGCGATGATGGCATCGAGGTTATCCAGGCCCTCCTGAGACTCGATCTTCGCGATGATCTTCATGCTGGAGCCTGCCTCGTCGATCAGTGCACGAATCTGCTCGATGGCCTCCGCATTACGCACGAAGGAAGCGGCTACGAAATCGAAGCCCTCTTCGATACCGAACTTGATGTCCTCGATATCCTTCTCGGTCAGGCCCGGAAGGCGAATGCTTACGTTCGGAACATTGACACCCTTCTTCTCACCGAGCTCGCCGCCGTTTGTGATGAGGCAGTGGATGTCCGCGCCCTCGACGCGCTGCACCTTGAGGCCGATCAGGCCATCATCGATCAGGATGGTGCTGCCCTCCTGGACGTCTTCATTGAGCCCGTCATAGTTAATGTATACACGCGATGCATTTCCGACGCACTCGTCGATGGTCAGCACGATCTCCTTACCGGTCTCCAGCATCACCTTCTTGTGATCCTCGAGCTCACCGGTACGAATCTCCGGTCCCTTCGTGTCAAGCAGCGCGGCGATCTCACGACCAGTATCCTTGCGTGCCTGCTTCAGCAGTGCGAGACGACCGAGGTGCTCCTGGTGGCTGCCATGGGAGAAGTTGAAACGTGCCACGTCCATCTTCTCTGCGAGCTTCTTCATCAGCTCGTAATCGTTCTCATTCGGTCCAAGTGTACATACAATCTTCGTCTTTCTCATAAAATTCTCCTCTTTTTAGAACCGGCCGGTACTGTGTCCGGCATTTATGTCAAGCGCCGGGAAAACCGGTGCATGCTCGCAGTTTCGTGGGCCAATGTCTCCGGTCGAAAGGCTGATGGCCTCTCGCCTGACGTTCGGATACCCACCGCCCCTCCTGCTGCCCTGCAGGTCGACGACTTCGCGCATATCTGTCGCTGCCGTGCGTCAGCGGAAATCCCGCATGTTATAGATGTTTCTGTTCTTCGGTCGCTGATTCGTCAGAAGGAAGAACAGCGCGACATTCAGCAGGCTCACAAGGATCGCCACCTTGTTGCCGAGGCCCGGAAGGGCCACAAAATAGAATAGATAGAGGACCACCTCTGCGATCGCCAGCCACTTCGCCTTGATCGGGATGATGAAGTACAGAAGGAAGGTCGTCTCCGGAAACGTCAGGGCATACGCCAGGAAGATACTGAAGGTCATGTAGGTCGGATACAGCTGTACTGAATAACCGGTCACCAGATAAATCAGGATCGCCGCCAGTACCAGCAGAATCACGCCTGTAAAATAGAAGAAATTATACTTAAATGTCCCCCAGACGCGCTCCAGCGTCATCCCCAGACTGTAGTAGACGAACAGCGCGACGATCATCCACAGGAAGCTCGTCGATGGCGGATAGAAAATAAAGGTGATGATCCGCCAGATATGACCATGCAGAATCGCCTCCGCATCCAGATCCAGATAATAAAAATAAAGAAGTGGATTAAACATCTGGATGAGGTAACCCACCACATAGATCACGCAGATATACTTCATAAGATTCGGAACTGCATACTTCCCGAATCTCCGCTCCAGCTTCTGATAAAAAGTCAATATATACTCCTTTCAGTTCATCACACAGTTATTAAATTATCAATTTCGACATTCAGATACTAGTAACCCATCATGAACGTGAAATACGCTAGAAGTATACGTGTTACGCCCTTCTTTTTCAAGAGAAATATATGTAAAGGCGAGCACTCCACGCAGCGTTCTGCTGACCGTTCAGGCAGGGGATACGAAAGGGAGGGCAACGGATGCCATACACCTCACAAGATATGCTCAGAAAATATAATAAAAGCGATGAAAACGTTACTGATTTAACAAAAGTTTTATGATTATGCCGATTGAACCCCCATTTTTTAAATGCTACAATGCTACTTTGTTATTCTATATAAATATAGGTAGCTATTCAGAACACTTTGATCTTTCTAATAATTAAGAATCAGGTGCCAGGAAAGTATATAGGTAATAAGAGGTTATATCATGCAAGAATATAGACTCGGAATCGACATTGGTTCTACAACCGTAAAGATCGCCATCCTCGATCAGGCGAAACAGCTTCTGTTCTCGGACTACCGCCGTCATCACGCGGATATCCAGGGCACGCTGGCAGATATTCTCGAGGAAGCGAAGGAGACGCTGGGTGAAATCCGCCTCGCGTCGGTCATCACCGGTTCTGGTGGACTGACGCTGAGCAAGCACATGCATGTTTTCTTCTGTCAGGAAGTCGTCGCGGTCGCAACCGCGCTCAAGGACTACCGTCCGGATACGGACGTCGCCATCGAGCTCGGCGGCGAGGACGCAAAAATCATATATTTCAAGGGTGGGATCGACCAGCGCATGAACGGCATCTGTGCCGGCGGTACGGGCTCCTTCATTGACCAGATGGCCTCCCTCCTTCATACCGACGCGGCCGGTCTCAACGATCTCGCCGCCGGTTATCAGATGATCTACCCGATCGCCGCACGCTGTGGTGTCTTCGCAAAGACGGATATCCAGCCGCTGATCAACGAGGGTGCGGCGCGCGAGGATCTCGCGGCGTCTATCTTCCAGGCGGTCGTCAACCAGACCATCTCCGGCCTCGCACAGGGCAAGCCGATCCGTGGTCACGTCGCCTTCCTTGGCGGCCCGCTTCACTTCATGCCGGAGCTCCGCAAGGCCTTCATCCGTACCCTCCATCTGCAGGGTGATGAGATCATCGAGCCGGAGAACAGCCATCTCTTCGCGGCGATCGGCTCCTGTCTGAACTGCCCGGAGGACGCGGAAGCTGTATCCATCACGTCTCTCATCGAGCAGCTCCGTCACGGCATCCAGATGGATACCGAGATCAAGCGTATGGACCCGCTCTTCCATAGCGAGGCTGAGTATCAGGAATTCACGCAACGTCATGCGCAGGCGCGCGTAAAGACAGCCGACCTCAGTACATATCACGGCAATGTCTTCCTCGGCATCGATGCCGGCTCCACCACGACGAAGCTGGCCCTCGTTTCCGAGCAGGGTGAGCTTCTCTACAAGTTCTATGCAAACAACGAGGGATCGCCGATCGCGACGGCCATCAAGTCCATGAAGGAAATCCGGGACCTGCTGCCTTCCGACGCACGCATCGCCTACAGCTGCTCCACCGGTTACGGTGAGGCACTCCTGAAGTCCGCCTTCCAGCTCGACGAGGGCGAGGTGGAGACCATCTCCCACTACTATGCAGCTGCGTTCTTCGAGCCGGAGGTCGACTGTATCCTCGACATCGGCGGCCAGGACATGAAGTGCATCCGCATCAAGGATGGCACCGTCGATTCGGTGCAGCTTAACGAAGCCTGCTCGTCCGGCTGTGGCTCCTTCCTCGAGACCTTCGCGCGCTCACTGGACTACTCCGTGATCGACTTCGCGCACGAGGCACTCTATGCAGCGAACCCGACCGACCTCGGCTCCCGCTGTACCGTGTTCATGAACTCGAACGTCAAGCAGGCGCAGAAGGAGGGGGCAAGCGTCGGCGATATCTCTGCCGGCCTCGCCTACTCCGTCATCAAGAACGCACTCTATAAGGTCATCAAGGTCACAGATGCGAAGGATCTCGGCCAGCACATCGTCGTACAGGGTGGTACCTTCTATAACGATGCCGTCCTCCGTGCCTTCGAGAACCTCCTCGACGCCCATGTCACCCGTCCGGATATCGCCGGCATCATGGGTGCCTTCGGCGCAGCACTGATCGCACGCGAGCGTTATCAGCTGAAGAACGAACATCTTCGTGCGATGAAGCCGGGTGAGGAAAAGGATGTTCCGCTCACCGCTTACGGACGCGTGCAGACCAGCATGCTTCCGATCGATGACATTATCCACCTCCAGTACACGACCCGCATGGCACGCTGCCAGGGCTGCAACAACCACTGCGTCCTGACCATCAACCAGTTCGGTGCCGGCCGGAACTTCATCTCCGGTAACCGCTGTGAGCGTGGTCTCGGAAAGGCGAAGGCGAAGTCGGACATTCCGAACCTCTTCGCTTATAAGATGAAGCGCATGTTTGATTACGAGCCGCTCCCGATCGATCTCGCCGAGCGTGGCGAGGTGGGTATCCCGCGCGTCCTCAACATGTACGAGAACTATCCGTTCTGGGCGACCTTCTTCCGTGAGCTGAAGTTCCGGACCGTACTGTCCCCGGCCAGCACACGTCAGATCTACGAGCTCGGCATCGAGACGATCCCGTCCGAGTCTGAGTGCTACCCGGCGAAGATCGCACACGGCCACATCGAGTGGCTGATGAAGCACGGGCAGAAGTTCATCTGGTACCCGTGCATCCCATACGAGCGGAACGAGACGCCGGATGCCGGCAATCACTACAACTGCCCGATGGTCACCTCCTATGCAGAGAATATCGTTAACAATGTCGAGGACCTGCAGAACAACTCCGTCCTCTTCATGAAGCCGTTCCTCGCGCTGACGAACGAGAAGATCTGCACGGACCAGCTCGTGAAGGTCTTCGTCCATCCGGACCGCATCGAGGATTCGATCCGTCCGGTCGGCGAGCTCACCCTCGAGAAGATCGGCGAGCAGTTTAAGAAGTGGAATTTCACCGAGCAGGAGATCCGCTCGGCGGCGCATGAGGCCTGGGCAGAGCTCGAGCGTGCGCATCAGGATATGGAGAAGAAGGGTGAGGAAACCCTCCGCTGGATGAAGGAGACCGGCCACCGCGGCATCGTGCTGGCGGGTCGTCCATACCACGTGGATCCGGAAATCAACCATGGTATCCCGGAGCTGATCACGAGCTACAACTTCGCGGTGCTGACCGAGGATTCCATCTCCCATCTCGGCGAGGTGGAGCGTCCGCTGATCGTCACCGACCAGTGGATGTACCATACCCGCCTCTATCGCGCGGCTTCCTTCGTGAAGACCCGTGAGGACCTCGATCTCATCCAGCTGAACTCCTTCGGCTGCGGCCTCGATGCCGTCACCGTGGATCAGGTACGGGATATTCTGAACGGTTCTGATAAGATTTACACCGTGCTGAAGATCGATGAGGTCAACAACCTCGGCGCGGCACGTATCCGTGTGCGTTCGCTGATCGCGGCGATCCGTGTCCGGGAGGAGAAGCACTACGAGCGTACGCTGCGTCCGGCCAGCTATGATCGTAAGCTCTTCACGAAGGACATGAAGGACGAGGGCTACACCATCCTCTGCCCGCAGATGTCCCCGATCCACTTCGAGCTGATCGAGCCGGCCATCCGCGCCTGCGGTTATAAGGTCGAAGTCCTGAACAACGCAAACCGGACAGCGATCGATACGGGTCTCAAGTACGTGAACAACGATGCCTGCTACCCTTCCATCATCGTGGTCGGTCAGATCATGGATGCGCTGAACTCTGGAAAGTACGACCTCGATCACACTGCGGTCATCATGTCCCAGACGGGTGGCGGCTGCCGTGCGTCTAACTACATTGGCTTCATCCGACGTGCCCTCGAGCATGCCGGTATGGCGCAGATTCCGGTGATTTCGCTCAATGCGAACGGCATGGAGACTACACCGGGCTTCAAGATCACACTCCCGCTGCTGACGAAGGCCATGCAGGCGGTCGTTTATGGTGACATCTTCATGCGCTGTCTCTATGCGACACGGCCGTATGAGCAGACACCGGGTGCTGCCGAGGCGCTGCACCAGAAGTGGGTGAAGACCTGCATCACATCGCTCCAGAAGAAATCCTCCTCGATGAGTGCGTTCTCACGGAACGTGCGCGGCATCATCCATGATTTCGATGTGCTGCCGCTGCAGGAGGGCCTCCGGAAGCCGAAGGTCGGGATCGTCGGCGAGATCCTCGTCAAGTTCTCGCCGCTCGCGAACAACCATATCGTGGAGCTGCTCGAGCGCGAGGGGGCGGAGGCCGTCATGCCGGATCTCATGGACTTCCTGCTCTACTGCTTCTACAACCAGAATTTCAAGTACGAGAATCTGGGGGCCGGCTGGAAGGGCAAGACGCTCTGCAATGCGGCGATCACGCTGCTTGAGTTCTTCCGGAAGACCGCACGGAAGGCGTTTGCGCAGTCTGCACGCTTCACGCCGCCTGGCGATATCCATGAGTTCGCGAAGATGGCGCGGGAATATGTGTCGCTGGGTAATCAGACCGGTGAGGGCTGGTTCCTAACGGGTGAGATGCTCGAGCTGATCGGCGAGGGTGTCGAGAATATCATCTGTACGCAGCCGTTCGGCTGTCTCCCGAACCACATCGTGGGGAAGGGCGTCATCAAGGAGCTGAAGCGGCATCATCCGGATGCGAACATCATCGCGGTGGATTACGATCCGGGTGCGTCGGAGGTGAATCAGCTGAATCGTATCAAGCTGATGCTGACGGTCGCGCAGAATAATTTAAAGTCGAAGTAAGCAAAAAGCCGAGGCAATTGCCTCGGCTTTTTGCTTATCCTTCGTAGATCGGGTGTGCCTTTGTGAGCTCAAGTACCTTTGCGGTGACGTCGTCCTTTGTCGCTTCGAAGTTTGTAGCGACGTTCCAGATGCAGTCGGCGATCGGTGCCATGTCGGCTTCGGTGAAGCCACGGGTGGTGACAGCCGCGGTACCGATGCGGACGCCGGAGGTGACGAACGGGGAGCGTGGGTCGTTCGGGATGGCGTTGCGGTTCAGGGTGATGTGTACTTCATCACAGTTGTTCTGCAGGGTCTTACCGGTGAGGTCTGGGATGTTTGTGAGATCCACCAGCATCAGGTGGTTGTCGGTACCGCCGGAAACGAGCTTGAAGCCCTTCGCCATCATGGCGTCGGCGAGTGCCTTACAGTTCTTCACGATCTGCTCCTGATAGGTCTTGAACTCTGGCTTCAGTGCTTCACCGAAGCAGATGGCCTTACCGGCGATGACGTGCTCGAGCGGGCCGCCCTGGCTGCCCGGGAAGACATTCTTGTTGAACTTGAAGCGCTCAGCGGTCTCTGCACTGGACAGGATGAGGCCGCCACGTGGTCCACGAAGGGTCTTGTGGGTCGTCGTGGTCGTCACGTCCGCGTATGGGATCGGTGACGGGTGAAGGCCGGCTGCGACGAGTCCGGCGATGTGGGCCATATCTACCCAGAGCACGGCACCGCACCTGTCGGCGATTTCACGGAAGCGCTTGAAGTCGATGATACGCGGATATGCGGAGGCACCGGCGATGATCATCTTCGGATGATGCTTCATCGCGAGGGCCTCGACCTCGTCATAATCGATGTAGCCGTCGGCGTTGATGCCGTACGGGACGATGTTATAAAAGCGGCCGGAGAAGTTCGCTGGTGAACCGTGGGTGAGGTGTCCGCCGGCGTCGAGGGACATGCCCATGATCGTGTCACCGGGCTCGCAGATCGCCATGGTGACGGCCATGTTTGCCTGTGCACCGGAGTGTGGCTGCACGTTCGCATACTCACAGCCGAACAGCTTCTTCGCACGCTCGATCGCGATGGTCTCGATTTCGTCGACATTGACGCAGCCACCGTAGTAGCGCTTGCCAGGGTAACCCTCGGCGTACTTGTTGGTCAGCACGGTGCCCATGGCCATCATGGCCGGGCCGGATACGATATTCTCTGATGCGATGAGCTCGATGTTGTGCATCTGGCGGTCATACTCGCGAAGAATCGCCGCGCCGATTTCCGGATCTGCCTGTGCGATGTAGTTCATTACTTCCTTGATCATAATCTGCCTCCTCTTTCTGTCTTCATGCCGGCCTGCTCACGCCCTCAGCTGATAATCCTCGATGACGATCTGCAGACTTTTAAATCCATTATATTCATTCACTTCCGGGTAGTAAACCACATCTATCAGGGATTTCGTGCCCTTATTTCGCATGAAGGCATCGCCATCCGTGAAGAGGATACCGGAGATCGAGGTTCCCTGCAGCGAGAGGAGCTGCAGGCGCACGACGTTCCGACCCTTACCGAGCACGCGGGCCTCGAGGATGCGGAGGTTCTTTTCGGCGAAGCACGGTTTTTCGTTGCCCTTTCCATACGGCTCGAGGCGATCGAATTCATGGATCAGCTCCTCCGTAACATAGCTTACCGGCATCGGCACATCGATCCAGAGCTTATCTACGAGCTGGTCGAGCTGAAGACCGCAGCGCGCGTTGAGGGCCGTACGGAAGCGGTCAATGTTGTCGCGCGGGAGGCTGAACCCGGCCGCAAGGGGATGGCCGCCGAACTTCGTGAGAAGCTCCGCCACCTCGGCGAGGCGCTCCGACATCGGATAGGCATCGATGCTTCGACCGGAGCCCTTCGCCATGAGGGTGCCGTCTTCTCCATCCTCGGCGTCGGTGACCACGAAAGCCGGACGGTAATACTTCTCGCGGAGGCGACCGGCGACGATGCCGGCGAGGCTCTCATGCAGCTTCGGAAGGTAGATGACGAGTACTGGATCGGACATATACTGCTGCTCTACCTGCGCATAGGCTTCCTTCGTCGCCTCGATCGTCATATCCTTTCGGACATCGTTCAGCTCCTTCAGCTTCACCGCCTTTGCGAGGGCCTCCGACGGGTCCGTGGTGGTAAAGAGCGACAGTGCGATCTCGGCACTGCGGAGCCGGCCGCCTGCATTGATACACGGGCCGATGATATAGCCGATGTGGTAACTCGTGATATGCTCCTTCTCGAGGAGGCCCTGCACGTCGAGCAGTGCGCGGAGGCCCGGATTCGTCGTCTGCCGAATCTGCTGGAGGCCGAACTTCACGATGATGCGGTTCTCATCCTGGAGCTCGACGACGTCGCAGACGGTCGCGATGGCGGCAAACTCGAGGAAATCGAGGTACGCGTCCTGCGGAAGCCCGCGGTTCTGGTAGAGCAGGGTGATGATCTTCCAGGCGACGACCGCGCCGCAGATCTCGGTATACGGGTAGCGGCTGTCCTCGCGCTTCGCGTCCACGACGGCACTCGCCGGCGGCAGGATATCCCGCGACTCGCAGCCGTAATCCTCGTCATCCCGCTGGCGGATGTCATGGTGGTCCGTGATCAGCACGGTGAGGCCGAGGTCACGCGCATGCTTCATCTCCTCGATAGCGCTGATGCCGTTGTCGCAGGTGAGGATCACGCTGACGCCGTCCGCCTTCGCCTGGTCGATGATGTGCACGTTGATGCCGTAGCCATCCCGGATGCGGTCCGGCAGCACGTAGTCGACCTGCGCGCCGAGGCGCTGGAGGCCGGTATAGAGGATGTAGGTCGCGCACACGCCATCGACGTCGTAATCACCGACGATACGGATATGGCGGCCCTCCTGGATCGCGCGGTTCAGATGATTCATGCAGCGGATCGCATCCGGCAGGAGGAGCGGCGAGTGAAGCTCCTCGAGGGAGCCATGCAGGTACTGCTCGATCTGCGCATCCGAGTTGATCTCACGGTTACGGAGGATACGCGCCGTCACCTGATCGATGTGGTGTGCTGCCGCGACCGCCTTGAAATCCGCCTTCTTGTTATAGATGAACCATTTTTTCATGTGTTGTCCTTCAGGTTTTTGGTGTATATTAGTAATTTAGCTACAGTTCAGGCAGGGAGCCCCCTTAACCGAACTGTTACGTAACTTAATCAGTATAGCATAAAAGAAGGGTTTAGCAGACAGATGAGTTTTCAATATCCGGCGAAGCGGCGTTTCACGAAGGTCGCGCTCGCGCTTCTTCTATATGAATTTCTGTTCCAGGTGGGCAGTGGTTTTCTGATCCAGTATGGGTCTGCGGTCTATCAGCAGGAGGACTTCACGATGATCGCGGTGAGTCTGTTCGGGCTGGTGCTCGTGCTGCTCCTGCTCGGAGGCGATGGGATCCCGCGGACGACGCATGCGCGTTTCGGGCCACTTACGTATCTCTGGCTGCTGATGATGATCTACGGGCTGCAGGCCTTCAGCTCGATCCTGCTGACTCCGGTGGAGGCATTTCTGCACCAGCAGGGCTTCACGATGGAGTATGCGACGGAGGTCGCGAGTGGGCGGATGACCGGCTTCTGGATGATTCTGTATGCCGTGGTCGTCGCGCCCTTCGTGGAGGAGTGCCTGTTCCGCGGGCTCATCTATAATCAGCTCCGGCACTGTGGGCAGCTCTTCGCGATCGTCATCAGTGCGCTGCTCTTCGGGCTCATGCACGGGAATCTGATGCAGCTTCTGACAGCGCTCTTCGTCGGGGCGCTGCTCGCCTTCATCCGGGAGCGCTACGGCTTCGCCTGCGCGATCCTCATGCATCTCAGCAACAACGCCTTCGCGCTCTTCTTCAATAATCTCGGCGGGGACAGTACGCTCGTAAGTCTCATTTATCTCGTGTTCATCTACGGGGGGATGATCGTGACCGCCGTAACACTGCTTCGAAACTTTAAAAAGCTGTGCAGCTTCTGTCGAAGCGAACACAGCTTTCCAGCGATGGTGAGGGCCTGGTTCACGACACCCGCGGTCATCGTCGTTAACCTGCTTTTCATCGGACTCACCATCCTCAGTATTTTCGAGTGAGACACTATAATAACTGCGAGGACGCCATTGATATCAGTATCTATATTTATCTTCTATTCAAATATAATCAAATATTCCCTGGATAGCATCTGTAATATTCATGATGTCATTCATATGTAAACTGTTTAACTTCACAAAACCTCTGGCGTTAAGATCGAGTAATGCCAGCTTTTCACAGTGAACATATCCGTCCATGTTCTGGGTTTGAATATGAATGTGCAAAGCATCATCTCTTCCCGCATTGTAGACAGGACAGGCTATTATTTCGCCCGTCTGATTAAAGAAATCTTTGCTCACGACAAGTACGGGGAGTTTGATCTTATCGACTTTCAGTATATCTCCCTGATGAACAGTTTCCGCCATCACCATGCCTCTCTTCCTAATGGCTCGCCCCAGTCAAATTCACCATCCAGATTTAATTTTCCGCCATATTCCTTCGCGCGCTCTTCGAGCGTTCTATGCCGGAATGGCTTTGCTAACAGAATTTGTCCATCGCTGACTTTCACTTCCAGGATATCATTTACGGATATATGTGCTTCATTCAGAATGTCTTTGGAAATTCTGATTCCCTGGCTGTTTCCCCATGCCTTCACTTGTGCCTGCATATAAAACCTCCTCTGTTAGTATATACCATGTGTATACCACAGAGGAGGTTTTTCGTCAAGCTGGTGGGTGAGGAAGTCCCGGCTAAACTGTTACTAGGAAAGACCAGGGCAAAAGGCAAAAAATGGAAAATCATTTCAAAGAGCCTATATCCATGGTAGAATATATTTAATTATAGTCTGATGTCAGAACGGTGTTCTGACATCAGACAGGCAGTGGGCGAAAGCACTGCCGAACAGCTTTGAGTATTCTCCGGAGGAGGTTCTTTTTATGTTTTATAACGAAAAAGTCTGGGCAGCAGTAGACATGGATTCACAGGAGAAGGTCTATATCCTGCCGAAGATGGCGAACCGTCATGGCTTGATCGCGGGTGCTACCGGCACAGGTAAAACCATCACCCTGAAGGTACTGGCGGAGTCCTTCAGTGACATGGGCGTACCGGTTTTTCTGTCGGATGTGAAGGGCGACCTCGCTGGTATGATCCTGCCGGGCGTCGACTCTGAAAACATGCAGAAGCGCATCGCGCGTTTCGGCCTCACACCGGCGGGCTTCCAGTACGAGGCCTACCCGACACAGTTCTGGGATATCGATGGGAAGAAGGGCCTTCCGCTTCGCACGACCATCAGTGAGTTCGGACCGACCCTGCTCGGACGGCTCCTCGGCCTCACACAGCTGCAGACCGATATCCTGACGATCATCTTCCGTATCGCGGATGAAGAGAATCTGCTTCTGCTCGACACGAAGGATCTTCGGGCGATGGTACAGTACGTCGCAGAAAATAATAAGAAATACTCATCCGAGTATGGCAATATGGCGACGGCCTCGCTGAATGCGATTCTGCGTTCCGTCGTCGCGCTTGAAACCGCCGGTGGGGATACGTTCTTCGGTGAACCGGCGATCGACATCGCGGATTTCCTCCGTACGAACAGTGTCGGCCGTGGCATGATCAATATCCTCGACGCGGAGTCGACGATTCAGAATCCACTGATCTACTCGACCTTCATGCTCTTCATGCTGAGCGAGCTTTTCGAGCAGATGCCGGAGGTCGGGGACCCGGAGAAGCCGAAGATGGTCTTCTTCTTCGATGAGGCGCACCTTCTTTTTAATGGCGCACCGAAGGCGCTCATCGAGAAGATCGAGCAGGTGGTGAAGCTCATCCGCTCGAAGGGCATCGGCGTGTACTTTATCACCCAGAACCCGAGCGACATCCCGGATGCTGTGCTCGCGCAGCTCGGCCATAAGGTAGAGCATGCACTTCATGCGTATACCCCGAGCGAGGAGAAGAAGGTGAAGGCCGCAGCAGCGTCCTTCCGTGTAAACCCGAGCTTCGACACCATCGAGGCGCTTCAGAGCCTCGGCACCGGTGAAGCGCTGATTTCCTTCCTCGACCGTGATGGCAAGCCGGAAGTCGTCCGTCGCTGTGCGGTGCTCCCACCGGCCTCCCGGATGGGCACCATCGATGAGACAGCGCGTCTCGCTGCGATCGTCTCCTCAGATCTCTGCGGAAAATACGACGAGACCATCGACCGCGACTCGGCCTATGAATTCCTGAAGCGCCTGACTGATGAAGCTACTGCAAATGCTGCGCGCGCAGCGGAGGAAGCGGAAGCCGCAAAGCTCGCGGAGAAGGAAGCAAAGGAGCAGGCGAAGCTCGCAGAAAAAGAGGCCCTCGCAAAAGCGAGAGCCGAAGAAAAAGCGAAGAAGGATCAGGAACGCATCGTGAAATCCGTCGGCCGCACCACCGCCGGCACCCTCGGCCGTGAAGTCGGCGGTGCCGTCGGAAAAAGCTTCATGGGCAGCTTCGGAAAGCGCGTCGGCGGCAACGTCGGTGCAGCGCTCGGTCGTGGCATTCTCGATACACTGTTTGGGAAATAAACTCTGTTCCGACCTGATTTCTATTTGATGGAATGGCCGTTCAGCCAGGAGGATTACATCCACCCGGCTGGACGGTTATTTTTTCATAAAATGTTACATGATTATAAATCCAGCACAGCGAAAGAGACGCCCGTGAGGACGTCTCTGAAGAATCAGCGGGGCGACGACATCGCCCTGCTGTTTTTTTATGCTTTCATACCGCGCCGAGGATTTCCTTTGCGTGCTGTACGCTTTCGTTCGTCGGCGGGTTTACGCCCTCGAGGGTGTACGGGATGCCGAGCTTTTCGTACTTGAAGGTGCCGAGGGTGTGGTACGGCAGGACTTCGACCTTCTGCACGGTCTTCAGCTCGTCGATGAACTTCCGGGTCGCGATGAGCTCTTCATCCGAGTCGGTGAGGCCCGGCACGAGGACGTGGCGGATCCACATCGCGACGCCGTGGTCGCTGAGATAATGCGCACAGTCGAGGATGTTCCGGTTCGTCCAGCCGGTCAGGGCCTTATGTTTCTCGTCGTCGATTTCCTTGATGTCGAAGAGGACCGTGTCCGTCACCTGGGCCAATGCCTCAAACTTCGAGATAAATGGCTCTTCGCGGGTGAACGGCTGCGCCGAGGTGTCGAGACAGGTGCTGATACCGCGCGCCTTCGCCTTCTGGAAGAGCTCGAGCACGAAGTCGATCTGCACGAGCGGGTCGCCGCCGCTGACCGTGATGCCGCCCTGCTCGCCCCAGTACTCGCGGTAGCGCTCTGCGTGGTCGAGGAGCTCGTCCGCGGTGCGCATGTCGTCGCTCTGCAGGGTCCAGGTGTCCGGATTGTGGCAGTAGCGGCAGCGCATGTGACAGCCCTTCAGAAAGATCGTATATCGGATGCCCGGACCGTCCACGGCGCCGAAGGTCTCGATGGAGTGAATTGCACCTTTGATGGATTCTGCCATGATATCTCCTTTTCTACTTGTTTCTAAAATGATGACGCTTCCGAGATGCAGAAGTTGTTTCCGCTTTCCCGCATCACTGCCGAGACACGGATTCTTCTGTACATCCGATGACGCATCGGACAGTATCAAATAAAAACATGAGGGAGTGCTGTCCACGCAGTGTGGGGCCCTCCCTCATGATGTCTTTATAACTGCATGTGCATGCATGTTCCTGCGTGATCACAGATCCATATGCATCGGCTGTCGTACAACTGTTGCACCTAGCCGGCGCCTTCCTGTATTACAGGGACTTGTGCTCTGTTCTGGAGATTACGTCGAGCTGCTGCTCTCTCGTAAGGTCGATGAACTTAACCGCATAGCCGGATACACGGATCGTGAAGTTTGCGTACTCTGGCTTCTCCGGGTGCTCCATCGCATCCTTCAGCTTCTCTACGCCGAAGACGTTTACATTCACATGGTGTGCGCCCTTTGCGAAGTAACCATCCATAACGCGAACGAGGGTGTTCGACTGCTCGTCCTCGGTATGGCCGAGTGCGCTCGGGTTGATGGTCTGGGTGTTGGAGATACCATCGAGTGCATACTCGTATGGAAGCTTCGCAACCGAGTTCAGGGAAGCCAGAAGACCGGACTTCTCTGCACCGTAGCTTGGGTTTGCTCCCGGTGAAAGCGGAGCGCCTGCCGGACGACCATCCGGAAGAGCACCGGTTGCCTTACCGTAAACGACATTGGATGTGATGGTAAGGATGGATGTGGTCGGCTCGGAATCACGGTAGGTGTGGTGCTTCTTGATCTTCGTGAGGAAGGTGCGAAGAAGATCAACCGCGATATCATCGGCACGGTCGTCATCATTGCCATAACGAGGAAAATCGCCCTCTACAACATAATCGGTTACGAGACCATCCTCATCACGTACGGTCTTTACGCGTGCATACTTGATCGCGGAAAGAGAGTCCACCACGTGTGAGAAGCCGGCGATACCGGTTGCGAAGGTACGACGAACATCAGTGTCGATGAGGGCCATCTCCGCTGCCTCATAGTAGTACTTGTCGTGCATGTACTGAATCAGGTTCAGAACGTTTACGTAGATGCCTGCGAGCCAGTCCATCATACGATCGTACTTCGCCATCACCTCATCATAATCGAGGTACTCGGAAGTGATCGGACGGTACTCCGGACCTACCTGCTGCTTGCTCTTCTCATCGATACCGCCGTTGATTGCGTAGAGAAGGCACTTTGCAAGGTTAGCACGTGCACCAAAGAACTGCATCTCCTTACCGGTCTGTGTCGCAGATACGCAGCAGCAGATGGAGTAGTCGTCGCCCCATACCGGACGCATGACATCATCGTTCTCGTACTGGATGGAGGAAGTGCGAACAGAAATCTCTGCAGCGTACTTCTTGAAGTTCTCTGGAAGTCTCTTCGTGTAAAGAACCGTAAGGTTTGGCTCTGGAGCCGGGCCCATGTTCTCGAGGGTGTGCAGGAAACGGTAGTCACTCTTCGTAACCATGGATCTGCCATCCTGGCCCATACCACCGACCTCAAGGGTAGCCCAAACCGGGTCACCGGAGAAGAGCTGGTTGTAGGACGGGATACGTGCGAACTTGACCATACGAAGCTTCATAACGAAGTGGTCGATGAGCTCCTGTGCCTGCTTCTCGGTAAGTGTACCTTCCTTAAGATCACGCTCGATATAGATATCAAGGAATGTAGATACACGACCAACGGACATCGCAGCACCGTTCTGGGTCTTGATCGCTGCGAGGTAACCGAAGTAGAGCCACTGAACGGCTTCCTTCGCGTTCTTTGCAGGTACGGAAATGTCATAACCGTAGCTCTGTGCCATCTCCTTCATCTGCTTGAGGGCACGCACCTGATCGGAGATCTCCTCTCTCTGACGGATGACGTTATCGGTCATGGTTCCGTCACCGGTGTTGGCATAATCAGCCATCTTCTCCTGGATCAGGAAATCGATACCGTAGAGCGCCACTCTTCTGTAGTCGCCGACGATACGACCACGGCCGTAGGTATCTGGAAGACCAGTGAGAATCTTGTTATGACGAGCCTTCATCATCTCCGGTGTGTACGCATCGAAAACGCCCTGGTTGTGGGTCTTGTGGTACTCGGTGAAGATCTTGTGAAGCTCAGGATCCGGTGTGTAACCATAGGTGGAGCAGGCCTGCTCTGCCATCTTGATACCACCGTATGGCATGAATGCTCTCTTCAGCGGCTTATCAGTCTGAAGACCTACGACCTGCTCGAGATCCTTCTCTGCCTCGTTGATATATGCTGCGCCGTAAGCGGTGATGCCGGAAACGACCTTGGTCTCCATATCGAGCACGCCGCCCTTTGCACGCTCTTCCTTCTGAAGTGCCTGTACCTCGTTCCAAAGCTTCTCTGTCGCTTCGGTCGGACCAGCAAGGAAGCTGGAATCACCATCATAAACGGTGTAATTCTCCTGGATGAATGAACGAACATTGACGTCCTTTACCCAATGTCCGGTTTTAAAGCCTCTCCATTCTTCTCTCATATCTTCTCCTCTTTCTACCATGTTGTCTTTGTATACAGGATTCAATACTCTTTACGCGTGCTAATATAAAGCATAGAGGGCAGATTCGTCAACGATTTAACTATTAAATTTTCGATGTTTTCTAATTAGAACATGAGGACAATGCAGCCGGCCCGGAAAGCCGGTGACGACGCCCGTCGGGCCGGCTGTGGATCGGGAGCGATGCCCGGCTTCGCACTACACTCTTGGCGCACCTGATCGTGCAATCGAGGCACAGTCGTGCCCCGATTGGGAGCGATGCTCGGCTTCGCACTACACTCTTGGCGCACTTGATCGTGCAATCGGGGCACAGTCGTGCCCCGATTAGGAGCGATGCTCGGCTTCGCACTACACTCTTGTCGCACTTGATCGTGCAATCGGGGCACAGTCGTGCCCCGATTAGGAGCGATGCTCCTATATGAGCACAAACGAAAGAGCCCGGAAACAAGTAAACTTGTTTCCGGGCTCTTTCGTTTGTGCTCATGCACGATCATGCGTGCGACAAGATTCGAACTCGCGACCTTCTGGTCCGTAGCCAGACGCTCTATCCAGCTGAGCTACGCGCGCATAAGCGTTTCTCTCAAACGCAAGTGTTATATTACAGAAGAGAAGAGCAAATGTCAAGCATATATTTGAATTTTTTTACGTCGTGCAGGAGCTGCTGCTTTCAGCACTCGACTGGTCGACGAGGTCCTTTAGGGTGTAGCTGTTCACGACTTCGTAGATGGCGTTGTCGATTTCCTTATAGAGGGGGAAGGTTGGGCAGCTGGCGGATTTCGCACAGGTGCTCGTACCGTTTACGCAGTCTACCGGGGCGAGGGTACCTTCTGCGGCGTCGAGGATCTCACCGACCTTGATCTGATCAATCGGACGGGTAAAAAGATATCCGCCCTTCGCACCACGGATGGACTTCAGGAAGCCGCCCTTCACCATCAGGGAGATGATCTGCTCGAGGTACTTCATCGAGATCTTCTGGCGATCTGAAATCTCCTTGATACTGACCGGAGTCACACCGTCGAAGTTCTGCGCGATATCTATCAGGGTTGTCAGGGCATAGCGGCCCTTGGTTGAAATCATCATGTTCCTCTCACCTCATACTGTTCAAGTCTCTACATTCTGTCGATACTTCATTAATCCTACCACGCAGCTAGAATTTAATCAAGTCGAGGCGATAGGGGCAACCCTCCGAACGCCCCCTGATTTCAAAGAAGCTGTGCCTTAAGGCACAGCTTCACATACGTTCGCCACGAAGACATCACCGGGACCCACTCACCTGCAGGCGCGCCACGTGATATTCATTAGAAATGGTCCTTTTCGCGGCGGCGACGGGCGATCTCCTTCTTCAGATAGGCGAAGGTTTTTTCCTCGCCTTCGGTTTTCAGCATCCACAGAAGCTCGGTGATTTCACGCCGGGTTTCCGGCTCGAGGAGCGGGGAATCCTTGCACGGCTGGAAATACGCCCACGGACAGCTGTCGTCATAATCCGCGCCTTTGTAGACCTTCGAGGCCGCGACACGGTCGCAGAACATCTCGGCGACATAGCGGTATGGCATGCGGCAGCCGACCATCGTGGCTTTCTTTTTCGTGTCGTAATCGACCCAGTACTCGAAGTGATGCTTATTCCGACCCTTATGATGGAGCCAGGCCTCACACAGGCCCGTTTCGAGGCGTTCTGCCGTGTTCGGGCTGCGATAGCCCTGATAGTACTTCACACCGGTTTTAAACTCGGTCCAGCTGTACTTCGAGAGGTCATGAAGCAGCCCCTGCTTATAGAGGCCTACGCGGAAGCAGTTTTTCATGACTTCGCGCTTATGACGGTTGATCGTTCGGAAGTGATGTACCGCATTCCAGAGATAGCGCGGAAGGCCCGTCTGCACTGTCTTATGATTCTTCTCCATCGTCTTCACCTCTTCTCTTCTATGCTCAGATTATACCCTATCATTTCATAAAAAGAACCCTCGCGTGACCACTTCGTCACACGAGGGATTCAAGATTCAGCGCCAGTAACGTTCCGTTGCATGCTCGCGCTGTGCGTGACGGTCCTGCGGGCTGCGCTGAAGAAGCGGGTAGCCGTAGGTGAACTCGAACACGATGGAGGCGAGGATGATGGCGCCAGCGACGTCATACACGCTGTGCTGCTTGAGTGCCATGGTGCTCATGCAGATCAGGATCGCGAGGATCGTGGACGCAAACTTCACCAGACGCCCATGCTTCGAGGCCGCGATGTCCTGCGAGTGGAGAACAGCGATGGCGACGCCGATCGAGTTATAGCAGTGAATGCTCGGGAAGACGTTCGTGCAGGTGTCGGTACGATAGAGCCAGGCGACGATCCGCGTGAAGATGTTTTTCGCCGGGTCGAGGATGGGGCGAAAATCCGTGCCGTTCGGGAAAACCGAGCAGATGATCAGGCTGATCGTCATGCCGCTGAACAGGAAGGCACAGAGGCGGTAAAAATCATCCCTGTTCTTAAACATGAAGTACAGAACCGCGACGGCGACATAAGCAAACCACAGCATGTACGGGATGATGAAATACTCACAGAAGGGGATTTTATCGTCAAGCGCTGCATGCATGACATGGAAGCTGACCTGATGATTGATCGTCTTTTCAAGGTAGCTGAACCAAGTAATATAGATCAGCGCATACGACAGAATCCATGCGTGACGATAGCGCTGTATAAACTTTTTGATTTTATCCATCCACTGGCCTCCGGAACGTTTTACGTTCGAATCCAAGTATATCCACGGTCCCACTCTCGTCGGACTGCAGAGCTACCGAAACGGGCGAATTCAGGGAACCGGTCGATTTCTGATTGTTGCAAGGAGTGGCATATTCGCATCCTGGGCGAATTCAGAAATACGCAAAGTTTCACTTTATCAATTTAGAAATACTAGCACCGTGAAAAATCGGATTCAATAGGATGGATTTAATTTCGGAAGATTTAACAAAAAGGACACAATTGCAGCATCTTTTCATAAAACTATTTCTTAAGAATATAGTTCTCGTCGTCATAGATGCCAGCGCGGGGTCCGAAGAAACGATATTTTTTTCAAACACATCCGTTGAATGGAATGCTGCAGGACTACAAAAAGAAAAGCACCATGCTTACGCATGATGCTTAATGATAGCGAGAGGGAGACTTGAACTCTCGACACCGCGGGTATGAACCGCGTGCTCTAGCCAACTGAGCTATCTCGCCATATGTCCGACCCAGACCGCGTATACACGCAGTCCAGACCGAAGACGTGGGGCCTACAGGGCTCGAACCTGTGACCCTCTGCTTGTAAGGCAGATGCTCTCCCAGCTGAGCTAAGACCCCGTTCGTGCGTCGCTCGTTTTGCGACCTCTGTATATTACTAAATCGGCCAAACTTTGTCAACAGCTTTTCCAAACTTTTTTTGAAGGAAATTTTCAGGCCGTAACCGTTCAGGACCGCCGAAGCGGTCCTGCTATGTATCAGTTGAATCCGTAGAACTTCTGCGCGAGCTTGTAGCAGAGGATCGTGAGTTCGTTGCCGGCCTTCAGGCGGAAGTTGCAGCCCTGTCCGAGGAAGGAGAAGCGCATCTTGAGCCAGGTCTGGAAGCTGCTTGTCTTCAGGTAGTCCCAGAGCTCCTTTTTCTTCTGCATGTTCTCCGGGTCACCGGACTTGATGGCCAGCACGGAGGAGATGGTGGTGATGATCTCGAGGTAGCTGAACATATAGTGGCGCTTCTTGCGGCTCTTCAGCCTCGTGAGGTCACAGCAGTCGATCATGATCCGGTTGACCTTCAGCTGCTGGTCAATGCGCCCGATCATGACGCTTTCATTGACCGACTGATCATCGCGGCCGATAAAGTAGTGATAGAGGTTGACGTCCATGTAGTACATCTTCTCTACGCTCGGAATCGGCTGGTATACGAAGATGTTGTCGACGTAGAAGGTGTGCTTCGGCAGCACGAGGCCGCAGTCACGCAGCATCTGTGTGCGGTAGATGACGGAGTGCATCAGGATGTACTGTCCGAGGTGGAAGTGCTTCACCTCGTCCCAACCGAAGATGCGGTCCTTCGGGAGCGCCGACTCGTAGCGCATAACCTTCTTATGGGTCTGGCCGACCTTATCGTAAATGAAATTACAGATGAACATATCGACCGGGGTACCGGCCATGATGAGCTCCCGGAGCTTCTCCAGCACCTTCGGGAGGGCTTCGTCATCGAGCCAGTCGTCAGAATCGACGACCTTATAGAAGAGGCCGCTCGCGTTGCGGAGACCGGTATTGACCGCCTCCCCGTGGCCGCCGTTCTCCTGATGCACCGCCTTCACGATGCCCGGGTACTTCGCCTCGTACTCCTTCGCAATCTCGAAGGTGTCATCCTTCTGCGAGCCGTCGTCAACGACGATGATCTCCACCTCGTCCCCACCCGGAAGGATCGACTCGATACACTTCCGCATATAGGCGGCAGAGTTATAGCATGGTATAGCAAAGCTGACAAGCTTCATGTTTCCTCTTTTCTCAGGATATCGCAGGATATCCTGTACTATCGCTGCTGCACCGCCCGGCAGTTCCGATCACCGGACGCGTTCCCGCAGCTATCCATCAGTTCCCATAATTGAGCTCATTCTACCACGCCGCATAAAACATGACAAATAAAAAAGAGAAGCCCCGTTCAGAACTTCTCTAAGTGAGTTGTACCAGTTCGGGCAGGGAGGGGCTCGGAGTACTGTGCCTCCGTTGCCGTCCCTCCGGCCCCATAGCTGAACTTGTTACCGGATGGTAGTGCCTGCGAGGCCGTCTACGGCCTTCTCTGCGAGCTCCATCGAGGTGATGATGGCCTTGCGGTCCTTCCCGGACTCGACGAAGTCGACACCGGCCTCTACCTTCGGCTGCATGGACTTGAACTCAAAGTGGCCGTCGCGGATGTACTGCTTCGCATCCTCGATCGACATGGTTTCGATCGCCTTCTCATCCGCCTGACCGTAGTTCAGGGATACATGATCCACGGCGGTCGTAATCAGCAGGATGTCGGCGTCGACGTCCTTTGCGAGGAGGGCTGCGGTGCGGTCCTTCTCGATGACGGCGGCTGCCCCCTTCAGGTTATTGCCCTGACGAAGCACCGGAATACCGCCACCGCCGCAGGCGATGACGACCTGATCCGCGTCAAGGAGTGCCTTGATGGCGTCGATCTCGACGATGGACTTCGGGGTCGGGGAGGAAACGACACGCTGGAATACGCCGTCGGAGATCATCTCCACATGGTTACCGTTCTCCTCTTCCTTCCGTGCCTCCTCGGCATTCATCAGCTTACCGACACACTTGATCGGATTGTAGAAGCTCTCGTCATACGGATCAACCATCACCTGGGTGATGATGGTGGATGCCGTCTTATAGATGCCCCTCTTCACGAGATCGGCACGCACTGCGTTCTGCAGGTCGTAGCCGATCATGCCCTGGCTCATCGCGGAGCATACATGAAGCGGCGTGTTTACATACTGCTCCGGATTCGACTCCGTAAGATTCTTCATCGCAGTGTGGATCATACCTACCTGCGGTGCGTTGGAGAATACCAGGGCCACCTGGTATCCGTCCTCAACGAAATCGCCGATCATCGTTGCGGTACGTGCAACGGCGGCCTTCTGCTCCGGAAGGGTAAAGCCCAGATCCTTATGTCCGAGCGCAATGACCATTCGCTTTTTGCTCATGCTGTACCTCCTCTTAATTCTTCTCTTCATCGAGAGCTGCGATATCGATGAGATGCAGCTCGGATGACTTATTTTCGAGGGATGTGGCAAGCGCTCTTGCCGTATCCACTGCTGTCAGTACATTTACACCGGTCTCGACCGCATTACGACGGATCACGAAACCGTCCTTGGAGGCCTCTGCGCCCTCCTTCGGAACGTCGATGACGATGTCGAGCTCATGGCCGAGTACGAGGTCGAGGATGTTCGGAGACTCCTGCTCTACCTTCCGTACCTGGAAGCACTTGACGCCGCCCTCGGTGAGTGCCTGGTAGGTGCCGTGGGTCGCGAAGATACGGTAGCCGAGCTGCTCGAAGCGCTTCGCGATCGGGGTGATCTCTTCCTTATCCTCATCACGTACGGTGATGACCATGTTCTTATACTTCGGAAGCTGGATGCCAGCGCCCTGGAATGCCTTGTACAGTGCTTCGTTGAAGCTCTTCGCGATACCGAGGCACTCACCGGTCGACTTCATCTCCGGTCCGAGGCTGATGTCGGCACCCTTGATCTTCTCGAAGGAGAATACCGGCATCTTGATCGCATAGTAGTCGGCTTCCTTCTGGAGACCCGGCTCATAGCCGAGCTCACGGATCGTGTGGCCGCAGATGATCTGTGTGGCGAGCGGCACGATCGGAATACCGGTTACCTTACTGATGTACGGAACGGTACGTGAGGAACGAGGGTTGACCTCGATGATGTACACCTCGTCACCATCTGCGATGAACTGAACATTGACCATACCGATGACGTGCAGGGCCTTCGCGAGACGCTCGGTATACTCGATGACGCGCTCCTTCGCCTTCGGTCGCCGGAGTGGATACCGGTACGCTCGATATGCTCCATGATGCCCGGGATCAGGATGTCCTGACCGTCGCAGATCGCATCGACCTCGAGCTCGGTACCACGGATGTACTTATCGACGAGGATCGGGTGCTCCTGTGCGATCTGGTTGATCTCGCCGATGTACTCGTCGATATCCTGATCGCTGATCGCGATACGCATGCCGGCACCACCGAGTACGTAGGAAGGACGTACCAGTACCGGGTAGCCCAGCACATGGGCCGCTTCCTTCGCTTCCTCTGCCGTAAATACGGTCTGACCTGCGGCACGCTGGCAACCGGTCTCCTGGAGAATCTCATCGAAACGCTCACGGTCCTCTGCGGCATCGACGTCGTCCTGCTGGGTTCCGAGGATCGGTACACCCATCTTCTGGAGGGCATCGGCCAGCTTGATAGCGGTCTGTCCACCGAACTGAACGACCGCTCCGTCCGGCTTCTCCACATCTACAACGTTCCGTACATCTTCCGGTGTCAGCGGCTCGAAGTAGAGCTTATCCGCGATATCGAAGTCCGTGGAAACGGTCTCCGGGTTATTGTTGATGATGATGGTCTCATAGCCCTCACGCTCGAACTGCCATGTACTGTGTACAGAGCAGAAATCGAACTCGATACCCTGGCCGATACGGATCGGGCCGGAGCCGAGGACGAGTACCTTCTTTTTCTTGTTCGGATCGCGGAAGGCACCGGTCGCCTCGTTCTCTGAGCCGAATACGCTGTAGTAGTACGGGGTCTCGGCCTCGAACTCTGCGGCGCAGGTATCCACCATCTTGAACGCAGCGTGGATGTCCCACTTATCACGCATCTCGCGAATCTCGTCCTCGCTGTAGCCGCTGAGGCGGGCAATGACGTTGTCCGGGAATTCGATGCGCTTCGCTTCACGAAGCAGGGTCTCGTTCATGGACTCGCTGTGGAGTCTGTTTTCCATGTCTACGATGATCTTCAGCTTGTCGATGAACCACTCATCGATCTTCGTGATGCTGTGGATCTCCTCGTAGCTGTAGCCACGGCGGAGTGCCTCGGCGATGACCCAGATACGACGGTCATCGATGCGGTGAAGCAGCTTATGAAGATCATGGTCGTCGAGATCCGTGAAGTCATAGGACATCAGCGAATCGACGTGCTGCTCGAGGGAGCGGATGGCCTTCATGAGGCCGCCCTCGAAGTTGTTTGCAATCGCCATCACCTCACCGGTCGCCTTCATCTGGGTACCGAGGATGTGCTCTGCGGTGATGAACTTGTCGAACGGAAGACGTGGCATCTTGACGACACAGTAATCGAGCATCGGCTCGAAGGATGCGTAGGTCTTACCGGTAACGGCGTTCTTGATTTCATCGAGGGTGTAGCCCAGTGCGATCTTCGCGGCCACCTTCGCGATCGGGTAACCGGTCGCCTTCGATGCGAGGGCGGAGGATCTGGATACACGAGGGTTTACCTCGATGACACAGTACTCGAAGCTCTCCGGGTTCAGAGCATACTGTACATTACAGCCGCCAGTGATGCCGAGCTCAGTGATGATGTTGAGCGCGGAGGTACGGAGCATCTGGTACTCCTTATCCGACAGCGTCTGGGACGGAGCCACGACGATGGAGTCACCTGTGTGGACGCCAACCGGGTCGAGGTTCTCCATATTACATACGGTGATGACATTGCCCGCAGAATCACGCATCACCTCGTACTCGATTTCCTTCCAGCCGGCGATGCAGCGCTCGACCAGAACCTCGTGTACGCGGCTGAGACGGAGACCGTTCTCGAGGATTTCCTGGCACTGCTCACGGTTCTCTGCGATACCACCACCGGAACCGCCGAGGGTGTAGGCCGGACGCAGCACGACCGGATAACCGATCTCCTCAGCGACCTCGAGACCACGCTCGAGATCATGAACGACCTCTGACTTCGCTACCGGCTCACCGATCTTCTCCATGGTCTCCTTGAACATGAGACGATCCTCGGCCTTCTTGATGGTGAGGGCCGTGGTACCGATGAGGCGCACGTTATGGGAGGCGAGGTAACCGGACTCGTCCAGTGCCATCGCCAGGTTCAGTCCCGCCTGACCACCGAGGGTCGGCAGGATGGAGTCTGGCTTCTCCTTCTCGATCAGCTTCTCCAGTACATCTACGGTCAGCGGCTCAATGTATACATGATCCGCGATATCCTTATCCGTCATGATGGTCGCCGGGTTCGAGTTCAGCAGTACGACCTCGACGCCCTCTTCCTTCAGTGAACGGCAGGCCTGGGTGCCGGCGTAGTCGAACTCCGCAGCCTGACCGATGACGATCGGACCGGAACCGATCATCAGGACCTTCTTAATACTTGTATCTCTCATGTTCAGCCCTCCATCATCTTCATAAAGCGATCAAACAGGTATGCGCTGTCACGTGGACCCGGGCAGGCCTCCGGATGGTACTGTACCGTCACGATGTTCTTGCCCTTATAGCGCAGGCCCTCATTCGTACCGTCGTTGACATTGACGAACGCCTCTTCCGCGATCGCCGGATCGATCGTCTTCGGATCGACCGCATAGCCGTGGTTCTGGGACGTGATGTAAACACGACCGTTCGAGAGGTCCTTCACCGGATGGTTGCCACCGCGGTGACCATACTTCAGCTTGTAGGTGTCCGCACCGGTCGCAAGGGCCATCAGCTGGTGGCCGAGGCAGATCGCGAAGATCGGGGTCTCGGAAGCGTAGAGCTTCTTGATCTCCTCGATCACCGCCACGTTCTCCTTCGGGTCGCCAGGACCGTTCGAAATCATGATGCCATCCGGGTTCTGGCTGAGGATGGTCTCTGCGCTGGTGTCGGACGGGTACACTGTGACATCACAGCCGTGCCGCTGCAGGGAGCGGATGATGTTCCTCTTCGCACCGACGTCGAGGAAAGCGACGCGCTTCGGCTCGCGGTCACCGGTGTAGCGGGAGCCGTCCGGATTCTCCGCCTGTGCGACATAGACTTCCTTCGTGCTGGTCTTCTTTACGACGCCCTCGACCTTGTAGGCCTTGATGCGCTCGAGGAGTGCCGGCATCTCTTCCTTATGATAACGGTGGGTGGTGATCATACCGTTCATGGTTCCTTCGTCACGGAGTCGCTTGGTCAGCGCTCTGGTATCGATGCCTGCGATGCCCGGAACCTCGTTCTTCTTCAGGAAATTCTGGATGGTGTTCTCGGAGCGGAAATTCGACGGCATGCGGGAAAGCTCACGCACGATGAAGGCATCCGGCCATGGCTGTGCGGACTCCATATCTTCATAGCAGATACCGTAATTACCGATCAGTGGATAGGTCATCACGACCGCCTGTCCTGCGTAGGACGGGTCCGTCAGCACTTCGAGGTAGCCGGTCATCGAGGTGTTGAATACGACCTCGGAGATCACTTCCTTCTCTGCACCAATTGACGTACCCTTGAACACTGTTCCATCTTCAAGAATCAAAAATGCGTCCATTGTTTCTCCTTCTATCATTACATGGTGAATGGTTACTAACTTGAGTTACTTGCTTGAGTTTCTTCTTATATATTATCTGTTTACACCCGTGGGTTTCAAGTCCAGATGAAGATATATCTTCATCTGGACTTGAAACCCACGGGTGGGCAAGGTGCGAAGCACCTTTGCCAGGGCATAGCGAGGATTTCCTGCGCACGAACGTCATCCGCACGATCTCAGCGATATCCGCGCAGGAATCCGAGTTATGTCCGTAAACAGTCACTAAGCCACTGGGAAATCCCCGGTGAACACCTCCACGGCCGGGCCGGTCATGAAGCCGTGGCCGGTTGCAGCGTCGTAGCGGATCGTGAGGTCGCCGCCCACCAGGTGGACGAGGACCTCGGTATCCTTTCGAAGCTTCCCGGCGAGGTAGCCCGCAGCGACGGCCGCAGTCGCACCGGTTCCGCAGGCGAGGGTCTCTCCGGAACCACGCTCCCATACACGGAAGTCGATCTCGGTGTCTGAGATGATCCGGATAAACTCCGAGTTTACCTTCTCTGGAAAACGCGGATGGGTCTCAAAATCATGCCCATATAAAAGAAAATCCAAATCAGAGACCTTAGAAACACGAAGCTCCGGATTATCTGAAAGGAAATATACCGCATGCGGATTTCCAACATCGATTCCGATGAAATGGAGATGCATCCCGTGAACAGTGATATCTTCCGGAAGCTCTGATGTCAGCTTCGCCACGCCCATATCCACCGTCGCGCGGGTCATAACCCCATGTTCTGTATAAAGCTTTATGTTCTTAAGTCCCGATTTGGTATCGATGACTGCTTCTGTTCGATCAGCGGGAATGATGCCGTGATCATAGATAAATTTGGCGACACAACGGATCCCGTTGCCGCACATATTGCCCTCCGATCCGTCGAGGTTAAACATATGCATGTACGCATCTGCCCTGTCTGACGGCTCAATCAGGATCAACCCGTCGCCGCCGACACCGTAGTGCCGATCTGCGATGCGCTTCGCCAGCGCCGAAGGGTCCTGAACCTGTTCGGAAAAGCAATTTACATATACATAGTCGTTTCCACAACCCTGCATCTTTGTAAATTTCATCTTTTTTTCCTTTTAGAATAAAACCTGTAGATATATTGTGTAGGAGCCATGCAACCGACGAACCACACATGGTTCGTCGGTGTGGCGTATCCGCCACATGGATTGATCGAAGGCAATGTAGCTGTATGCGAGCATACGATACATTGTCTTCGATCAATCCGCATGGCTCTGAACGATACACAAATTTTCACTATATTAGCAAAATAGGTCTCCCAATACAAGCCCCGTTTTACGAAAAAAACAAGGCGCAGGGAGTCCGGTGATTCCCTGTGCCCTGTCTTTTTACTTCTTCTTTCCGAGGTAGGCGGCCTGGATGTCGTCGTTTGCGAGGAGCTCGGCACCGCTGCCCGAGAGGGTGATGCGACCGGTCTCCATGACGTAGGCCTGATGTGCGACCTTGAGCGCCATGTTCGCGTTCTGCTCGATGAGCAGGATCGTGGTGCCATGCGTTTCATTGATGCGCTGGATGATGGAGAAGATCTCGCGAACGATGATCGGAGCGAGGCCAAGGGACGGCTCGTCGAGCATCATGATCTTCGGCTTCGACATGAGGGAGCGGGCGACGGCGAGCATCTGCTGCTCACCACCGGACAGGGTGCCGGCGAGCTGCCAGGAGCGCTCCTTCAGTCGCGGGAACATGCCGTAGATTTCCTCGATGTCTGCGTCGAGCGCGTCGCTTCGGAGGTATGCACCGATTTTGATGTTCTCGAGGACGGTCATATCCGGAAAGACGTGACGTCCTTCCGGACAGAGCACGATGCCCTTCTCCACACGCTTCGCGGTCGGCATGCTCGTGATATCCTCGCCATCGAAGACGATGCTTCCTTCGCTCGCTTTCACCAGTCCGGAAATCGTACGCAGCGTCGAGGACTTGCCGGCACCGTTCGCACCGATCAGGGTGACGATGGCGTGATCCGGTACATCGAAGCTGATGCCCTTCACGGCTTCGATGCCGCCGTAATGAATTTTCAGATTCTCTACTTTCAGCATGTTGTGTCCCCCTTGTTCTCTCTCATCCGCACTCTGTCTGCGACATTCCCAGCGAGCAGACGGATGTCTTCTCCCGCTCTTCCGGAGTGATCCACGATGTCGATTCGGATGTACGATTTAAAAATCTCAGTCTTCCGCATCGTCTGAACCTCCTAAGTAAGCGTCGATAACCTCCTGGTTATTCTGGATCTCCTCCGGTGTGCCATGTGCGATGAGCCTTCCGAAATTCAGAACGTAGATGCGCTCCGAGATCTGCATGACGAGATCCATGTGATGCTCGATCATGAAAATGGACAGGTGATACTGGTCACGGATCTTCACGATAAAGTCGGTCAGCTCCTGCGTCTCCTGCGGGTTCATGCCGGCCGCCGGCTCATCGAGCAGCAGCAGCTCCGGCTTCGTCGCGAGCGCACGTGCGATCTCGAGGCGGCGCTGGAGTCCGTACGGAAGGCTCGATGCGATATCATCCTTGTACGCATAGAGGCCCTGCTCCTGCAGAAGCTGCTCGGTCTCTGCCCGCATGCGCTCCTCTTCCTTCCGGTTCAGGCGCAGCGTCGCGCTGAAGACATTGTCCTTCGCACGGAGATGCTCGGCGATCAGGACGTTATCGAAGACCGTCAGATTCGAGAAGAGACGGATGTTCTGGAAGGTCCGGGCGATGCCGAGCTTCGTGATGGCATCCGGAGCGTTGCCACGGAGATCGCGGCCGTCGAACTTCACGGAGCCGGAGGTCGGGGTATAGATACCGGTGATGCAGTTAAACGCCGTCGTCTTGCCGGCACCGTTCGGACCGATCAGGGCGACGATCTCACCGCGGTTGACCTCGAGTGAGAGGCCGTCGATCGCGCGTACGCCACCGAACTGCATGACGACGTTCTCCATCTGGAGGACATTTTCTTTTACTTCCCTCATCTCTGCTCCTCCACTTCCTTCACTGTTTTCTTTCCTATATAAAGCGCAGACGCATACGCACTGCCGAAACGAAGGTCCGGCTTTTTCATCTCACTCATCCCTTTCCCCTCGCTTTCTTCACTTTTTTCTTCCCGAGTCCCCGGAAGAAGCCGAGGATCCCGTTCCAGCTGAATTCACTCGTGCCCATGAGGCCACGGGAGTAGAACAGCACGACCACCATCAGGAGGATGGAGAAGATCACCATTCGGAAGCCCGGACGGAACAGCGGGATGTTGATACTGCTGATGTAGAGCGGCTCATCGAAGAAGCGGAGCAGCTCACGGCCGGCGGTCACGAGGAAGGCCCCCAGCACGGAGCCGGTCACAGAGCCGATCCCGCCGATAACGACGATCAGCAGGATGTCGTAGGTGAGGGACACCTGGAAGGTCTTACTGTCGATGGAGCGCATGAACATCGCGAGCATGCCGCCACTGACGCCGGCGAAGAAGGAGGAAATCACGAAGCTGAGCTCCTTCGTCTTAAACAGATTGATGCCCATCGCCTCAGCCGCGATCTCATCCTCGCGGACCGCCTTGAACATCCGTCCGAAGGACGAGTTGATCAGGAGTACCATGAGGCCAATGCAGACGACCGTAAGCGCAAGCACCTGGAATAAACTCGAGAAGCCCGGGATGGACTTGAGGCCATACGAGCCGTTCGTGATGGTATCGAGCTGCGGAGCCGAGATCAGCGCACGGATGATCTCCGCGAAGCCGAGGGTCGCGATCGCGAGGTAGTCGGACTTGAGACGGAGCACCGGGATACCGATGAGGGCCGCAAAGGCCGCCGCTACGAGTCCGCCGAGGATCAGCGCCACGAGGATCGGTGCGTGCAGGTTCGCGATCGCCGGATGGATACCAGAGATGTAGTACACGGAAGCACGCTGGTCGACCGGGATCGTGAGGATCGCGGTCACATACGCGCCGAGCGCCATAAAGCCGGCCTGGCCCAGCGAGAACAGACCCGTGAAGCCGTTCACGAGGTTCATGGACACAGCGACGACCGCATAGATCATCGAACGCTCGATGATGGAAATCGCATAATTGTAGCTGTATTTGTTCGCGTCCAGGAAGGCGCAGGCCCCGAGGATCGCCACGATCAGCAGGAGGCTCAGGATGGTGTTTCTGCGCTTCTCCGGCGTCATGTTTACCTTTGTTTTCATCGCTGCTTCCTCCTTATACCTTGTTCGTGGTCTTCTCACCGAAGAGTCCGGTCGGCCGCACGAGCAGCACGACGATCAGGATGACGAAGGTGAAGGCATCTGAGAAGGTGGAGTAGCCTGCGGCGACGAGCGCCGTCTCCCCGAGTCCGATCAGGAAGCCTCCGACGACCGCACCCGGGATCGAGCCGATCCCACCGAATACGGCTGCAACGAAGCACTTCATGCCCGGCAGGGATCCGGAATACGGATACACGGTCATACGATCGGTGAAATACAGGATGGAGCCGACCGCGGCGAGCAGTGACCCGATCGCGAAGGTCAGGGAAATCGTCTTATTGATATCGATACCCATGAGGGACGCGGTCTCATAGTCCTTCGAAACTGCACGCATCGCCATACCCATCTTCGTATGCTGGATCAGCGTGATGAGTAAATACACGAGCACGAGTGTCAGCACCGGCGTCAGGAAGGTGACGAAGGAGGCCGACAGGCCGCCGATCTTATAAACGTGCTTCAGCACCGGGATCTCCGGATAGCCCATCGGGAGCGCGGTGAAGAGGTAGGTCGCGAGGTTCTGCAGCAGGTAGGACACGCCGATCGCAGAGATCATGACGGACATACGCGGAGCGGAACGAAGCGGCTTATAGGCGACGCGTTCAATGCCTACACCAAGTGCGGTGGTGGTGATCAGTGTCACCGGAACGGCGATGTACCATGGCAGTGACGCCATGGCGAAAATCATGAAGTAGCCGGCCATCATGAAGATATCTCCATGGGCGAAGTTGATCAGGCGCAGGATGCCGTAGACCATCGTGTAGCCGATGGCGATCAGTGCGTAGGCACCGCCGAGCGAGATACCTGTCAGACACTGCTGCAGGAAGGTTGTAAGAGACATAGGTTTTTCCCCTTTGAAGATGCCCTCGGGCGAGGGTGGAATCGAGTGTGTTACATGCGTGAGCATAAACAGAATTGCAGGAAGGAGTCGCTCGAAGCGGTCCTTCCTGCATTCATCGGCTGCCGGTGGAGTGGCGACAGACGCCACCGCCCGGAGCGGAAGCTTTCATCAGTTCTGAACGGTTGTGGTGGTCAGGAACTCGAACTTGCCGTCCTTCACGGTCTTGATGAAGGCCATATCCTTGTTTGCATCCCCATTCTCATCGAAGCTTATGCCGGAGCCGGTCACACCGTCGAAGGAAACGGACTTCAGGGCTTCCTTGATCGCCTCACCATCGGTGGACTGCGCCTTTTCGATCGCATGGTATGCTGCGAGGTACGCATCATAGCCAAGGGCAGAAACGGCCGGGATGACATCCGACTGCTTGTTTGCGGTCAGATACTCCTTGAAGCCGGTGATGAAGGACTTCGCCTCATCGTTCGCCGGCTCGGACTCATCGAAGAAGGTGGAAAGAACAATGCCCTCTGCAGAGGCGCCTGCATTCTCGATGATCGTGGAGTTCTCCCAGGTATCACCAGCGGCGATCAGGGACTTGATACCGAGCTCGCGCGCCTGCTTGATGATGAGCGGTGCGGTCGTGATGGAAGACGGTGCGAAGATGATGTCCGGGTTCGCGGCCTTGATGTTCGTGAGTACTGCCTTAAAATCGGTCTGGTTCGTCTGGAACTGCTCCTCGTCGACGACGGATCCGCCGAGCTTCTCAAATGCGGTCTTGAAGAAGGAACCTAAGCCAGAGGAGTAGTCATCACCGAGCTGTGTCAGGACAGCTGCGCTCTTATAGCCGTTCTGGTAGGCGTAGTTCGCCATAACGGTGCCCTGGAACGGATCGAGGAAGCAGACTCTGAAATAGTAGTCGTTACCCTGGGTCACCTGCGGGTTCGTGCAGGATGCGCCAATCGCCGGGATCTTCGCGTCAGCGAAAATCTGGCCGGCTGCGATGGAAACGCCGGAGCCATAGGAACCGAGCACGACGCTGACCTTATCGCCGACCAGCTTGTTTGCTGCGCTGACAGCCTCGGTCTTATCCGACTTATTATCGACCTCATCAAGCTCGATCGTGTACTCGGTGTCGCCGACCTTCACCGTCTTATGGGTCTCGTTTGCGTAACGCATACCGAGCACCTCCTGGAATCCGCCACCGCCGTTCTCGCCGGTCGTCGGCTCAAACACACCGATCCGGATGACGTTTCCACCGGACTTTCCGGAAGACGATCCGGCTGCCGGTGTCGAAGATGCGCCACATGCCGCCAGAGATGCGGTCATCGCCGCTGCAAGTCCAAGTGCTACGAGCTTTGCTGATTTCATAATCTCCTCCTCTGAAATGTGCCAGTGGTGATGTACATCTCCGTCTGGACATTCTTCTTTGACGTGTGCGGGTGCCGCGGACGTTTGTCCGCTTGCCTCGTACATTTGCTTTATTTTATCACTTCAGTGTATGAATGCAAGAGGAATTCTCACTAAAGTTGGATAAAATCCATCGTTTCATAGCGTCCGGTTATGGCTGGGATACAGAAAAGGGAGCTGCCGCTCACGCGACAGCTCCCTTGCTGGTCTTTTTTCTTCAAATCATTCTATTGTCAAAATAAGGCAATGTAAACTTCTGGAGAAGTTCGAATGTGTCAAACTCAAGCAATGTTACATAGTAATAACGCAGTCATTTGCAAAAATCAACTATCTTCGTCGACTGCGGCTGCGGTTGCGCTCCGCGCGGACAGTGTGTGCGGCCTGATGCTCGCGAAGCTTCTCGTCCTCCATGTGCGTGCGGGCGCGCTGCTTCAGGCTACGTTGTGAAACATCGCTTCTTACGCGCGAGGTCTTCTGCTCCCGCAACGGAGCTTCATCCATCCCTATGCGGGCACGCTGCCGGGTGCTGAGTCGCGATGCATCATCGCGGCTGTACGACGCTTTCCGCTCGCGGCGTCGCTCGACGAGGGCGAGGAACTCTTCCTCGGACATCTCCATCTCCTGGAGGCGCTGTGCGCGCTTCTCCTGCATGCGGCGACTCAGCTTCCGGTCGTCATGGACGTTCTTCAGGCCGACCGCGGTGCCGGAGCCGAGGATGAAGAAGGCCATCACGCCGACGATGGTCAGGACACTGACCGAGGTGGCGACGGCGACCTTCGTACTGGTCGGGGTCTCATGCAGGATAACCTCGATGGTCGGCTCCTTCTGGATGAAGTAGCGGCCGACCGTCACGCCATCCGCGAGATACTCGATCTCCGCGATCGTATGCGTCGGGATCCCCGACGACGGAAGATTATAGTTCAGCTTATATGTGATGCCGTCCTGGCTCGCGCCCTTCGGCAGTGACAGCAGCACATTTCCCTCGACATGGATATCGGAGGCCTTACAGCTCTCGTCGACGATGGTGTCCGCGACGAAACGGTTCCGAAGCTCCTCTCGATTAAAGAGCGCGTCCGAAACCGGCTGGTTCTCCGTCTGGTTGAAGCCGAGATCCAGGAGCGCCTTCGTATCGACGTAGTGCGCCGGGTTTTTATCCTGCAGCACGACCGCCACCAGATGACGGCCATCCTGCTCGGCCATGGTAATCAGCGTATTGCCGGCAAGCTTTGTATAGCCGGTCTTGCCGGCGATGACACGGGCATCCGAATAGGCAGTGTCCTTGCGAAGCATCTTATGCTCCATATAGACGGTCAGACCGCCCGGATTTCGGATCGTCCCCGCCATCTTGTAGGACGCATGGGACTCGATCTCCAGGAAGTCCCTGTTCTTCATCGCTTCCGCACCGATCAGTGCCATATCATAGGCACTGGTGTAGTGGTCCTCGGCATAGAGGCCGGACGGATTTGCGAAGTGGCTGTCCTGGCAGCCGAGGCGTGTCGCCTCCGCATTCATCATGTCGACGAAGGCCTCGCGGGAACCCGCCACATGGCAGGCGAGTGCATTGCCGCACTCATTTGCAGATTTCAGCAGCAGTGCGTAGAGACAGTCCCGTACCGTCAGGACGTCGCCCTCTTCGATCTGGGCATTCGACGATCCGGCGTCGACATTGTACACGTCATCATGACTGAAGGTCACCTGCTCGTCGAGGTCACAGTGCTCCAGTACCACGAGCGCGGTCAGCACCTTCGTGATCGACGCCGGGGCCATCTTTTCGTGCATGTTCTTCTGAAACAGGACCGCCCCGGTGTCCGCGTCGAGGACGACGCCGGCGCCCGCGGTGAGCTCCGTATACGGGAAGTTCCACGCGGCGTACGCGTGCATCGCGAGGAGCGGCGTCCCCAGGGTACATATGAGAAGGGTCATGAGGACGGCAGCGCAGGTTCGGCGCCATCGCCCGTGATGATGATAAAACATTTTACAAGTTCCTATCTAAAAAAATCATAAAAATTCATTCAGCACTCCGGTTCCGGCGAGGACGAAGCGTCCGCCGGCGATGATCGGGATCTCGGAGCCGTCGGCGCGGATCGCCGTGATGCGGTCGAGCTCGTCATACGGGATCGTGATGTCGGTGTGCACGGCGAAGTAAGCCTTCTCCGGCTCTGTCTTCCGGAGGATCGAGCAGCTGTTGTCCTTCGCGACGAGTTCCTTTCCATCCGGATTATAGAGCTGCATGTCCTCCATAAAGGAGTAGCAGGTGTCGCCGACCGCGAAGTGCGGACCGGTCTTCTCTGCGATCAGAATCGGCATCAGTGCACCGATACCGTAGCGCTGTGCCATCCGGTAGGCGCGGGTGTTCGTGCCGATCGCGAACTCGCCCATCGGCAGTCGCTCCTTCTCACCGAAGATCACCTTGCGCATGAGTGCCCGTCCCTGCTCCGGGTCCAGGAAATTCGCACAGCTGTAGTCCGCGACGCGACCATCCTCGAAGCGGATCCGAAGATCCCGGAACTGGAAGCCCTCGATAAACACAGAGCGGACGTTCAGCATACCGGAGGTGCCTTCGAGCTGCGGCGAAGTGAAGACCTCACCGAGCGGGATGTTCACATCCGACAGGCAGTTCTCGAAATTCGTCTCGCGGGCAGGATTCGCCAGCGGGTGGAGCTGTACGTACAGGTCGGTTGCATTGCCCTTCCCCTGGATATGAACGGTGCGCGCCTGGTCCAGGGCGGCGATCAGACACTCCTGCACGGGACGGTACGCCGCAGAGGACAGGGTGTTGACCGCCTCCGTCTCGCGGAAAATCGCCTCAAAATCCGGGCCGATCGTCGGAAGCGGCCAGGCGATGATCGTGAACGAGCGCTCTTCCTCGAGCACGAATTCATGCACGAGCAGCTGCACGCTGTTCTGGTAGTGGCCGTACACCTCAGACTGGTGCGTCGTGAAGCGAAGCCGTGCAGGCTCCTCCACCGGCTCGAAGGCAGGCGCGCCGAAGCTTTCCATCACGACCGGACCCGCGTAGCGGCCGATCTCGTCCCCATAGGAACGGAAAATCTGGCGCTGCTCCTCGAGCATGCGGGCGCAGATGCGGTCCCCCATCACGAGGGCGAGGTCGTAGCTGTGATCGAAATCCATCTGCGGATTCGGGCTCTCATAGAGCTGGCGGCTCCGGCCCGGAGTGCGCGTCAGGAAATGCTGCGGGCGCAGCGGGATTGTGAAATCGAAGCCATCCTCCGCGAAAAGTGCCGCGGTGCGTTTCACCACGCGCTCGAAGCCTGCCGGGTAGCTGAACTCAACGACTGACTTCTCCTCGTACGGCTTCCCCTGGATGCGGAAGCCATCCTTAAATCCCTGATACCAGGTCCGCGCCATGCGGTCAATGCGGTCGTCTGGCAGCTTCGCGATAAATTCCGCCGTCCGGAGGGCAGTGTCCGATACATAGTAGCCGAAGCGGCAGATGTCGGTCGGCTCCAGGAAATCGTGGTCAAGGAGAATCTGACGCGCGTAGGAACGCGCCGGGATGTACATCGCATCCATCTTCCGACGCAGGAAATCCTCGGAATAATCGTGGGCGTAGCTGTAAAGAACGTCGCGGAGCTGCTTCGGTTCCGGAATGCCGGCCATCCAATCGTCCGTTCGGGTCTGGTCACTCGTGGCCGAATTCCGACAAACGGCAGGGGTCACATCCGCCATGGCGGGCGACGGCGCTGCTGCAGGCTGCGGACAGGCTGACCTATACTCTTCCCACGCCGAGGTAAACATGCAGTAGACCTGCACGAAGGTCTCGAGCACACAGACGATGTCCTCGAGATCCTGCTGGTACGCCGACGGAATCAGCCCCTGCAGCTCCATGTACAGTGCCGACAGCTCGGCACCGACCGGCCCCAGCTTCGCCACGGCCACTCGCGGATTCAGGTAGGAATCCTCGTAGCGCTCCGCCGCTTCTCGGTACAGCGCCGCATTCCAGCGCTGAAGCTCTGGCAGTGGCAGCTCGCCCTCTGTGCGCGCTTTCATAAACGCATCCAGTAATAAAATAAATTCTGCGGCCGCCGTGAAGTATGCCTGGAAAGCGGCGTTCAGCGCATGCTCCTCCGGGATCTTACGGATCCGCTCAATCACATCATCATATCGTTCCATGGTGTTTCTTTCTTGGTAGTGGTAACGGGGCGTCATCGCTTCCCGGTAGTTTATGGGGTCTGACCCCATTACGATTTTCTTAAGGTGGTCGCCCTATCCTCGATGAGGGGGTCAGACCCCCTGGCTTCGCGGGAGGTCGTGGCGGGCCGCCGTCACTTCCCGGTAGTTTATGGGGTCTGACCCCATTACGTTTTTCTTAAGGTGGGTGCCCTATCCCCGATGGGGTCAGACCCCCTGGCTTCGCGGGAGGTTGTGGCGGACCGTCAGATCATCGTCTTCAGGCCGAGGGCGATGAAAATGATCCAGACCAGCAGTACGCAGGCGGCGATGATGCCACCGATGCGAACCGGGACGTAGTTTTTCTCACTGTCGTGGAGGGCCAGGATCAGGAAGTAGAGCGAGAAGATGGTCATCACGATGGAGCTGAAACCCAGCGCGCCCAGGAGCATCGGTCCCTGGCCCTGGAAGTGCACCGCCAGGGCCAGGGTCGCGAGCAGGAGCCCGAGCGCCAGCAGCATCGTCAGGATGCACGGCCAGGTACCACGCGCGATCTTCTTCTTTATATAATTATATCTTTTCTTTTTGGCCATAGTCAGGTTTCGTTCCTCCTCGGAAGTTTGTGGGGGTCTGACCCCATTACGATTTTTTTAAGGTGGTCGCTCTATCCCCCATGGGGTCAGACCCCCTGGCTTCGCGGGAGATCGTGACGGGCCGCCGTCGCTTCTCGGTAGTTTATGGGGTCTGACCCCATTACGATTTTCTTAAGGTGGTTGTTCTATCCTCGATGGGGTCAGACCCCCCGGCTTCGCGGGAGGTTGTGACGGGTTGCGGTTGCTTCCCGGGATACATCCAGGTCGGGAGCATTGTCCTCTTCCGCTACTGCTTCGGGTGTTTCAGGAAGTAGCGGCGGATGCGTTCGTGCTGGACGATGTGGAAGGCGATATAGCCGAGGGTGCCGCCGAGGGTGTTCAGGATGATGTCGTCGACGTCGCAGCTTCCGGCGCGGAAAAACAGCTGAATCATCTCGATCGAGTAGCTGAGAAGATAGGTGCAGATCACCGCGTCGTACCAGTACTTCCGGCAGCGTGAGCTGATCACACCGAGAATGAAGCCAAACGGCATAAATCCGAGGATGTTCCCGTAAAGGTTCAGGAACACGCCTCGGAATCCGATTTGCGATGCACAAAAAAGATACCGTCTGATTTCCACAAACGGCTTCAGATTATAGGTATAGTTTTCCTTCACGCCGAGTCCCCGCTCCGCCATGTCCGCGAAGAACATGAGGTAGAACAGCGCGCCCAAGTAAAGGACGAAAAGAACCCAGCCCAGTCGCTGGTTTCTCGTGCTGTGCTTCGCCATCCGTTTAGAAGGTGATGTCGTTCTTCCGCTTCAGAAGCAGCGCACCATTCACGATCGACAGGATGCCGATGATGAGGCCGGACACCAGGATGATCACACCGAGCGCGATCGAACCCGCCCCCGTATTTCGCATCGTTTTATATACTTTTTCCATATTATCTCCGATCATACATTCCTATCTTTAAGAGATCTCCAGAGTCCCTCGCCCGACGCCCTGCGCCGCGCTTCCGAGCAGATTCGAACGCCGTTTCCCCATAGAAAGCGCCTTTTTATGCAAAATCTGCAGACCTCTGAACATCAACATCTTAGCATAATGGAAAAATGATGGCAAGTTTAGTATAATCGGGCTCAGATCTGTGCCGGGCAGGTGTACCCGGATGCCCACAGCCCGACATCGTACGAATACAGCTTTGCATAGCAGCGAATACAGGAGATGAATGATATGGAAGCAGAATTACTGAAAGAACTGGATGACGAAACCTGGGATGCGGTCAGCGCGTTAGTGTCTCTGTGCAATGCAGCCGACCACACCTCGTATGACACAGACCTGGACGGTGACTTCTACTATATCATCCGAAATGATGACCCGGAGGAGAGCGGTGTCGAGGAGGCACTGTTTGCCGTACTCTCCGGCTATCTTCTCGGCGAGACCATCGACGGGAAGCCGGTGCTGGAGATCGAGGCCTTCACCCACCCGAGGATGCGCCAGATCGGCATGTTCCGCATGTGCTACCAGAGCCTGCTCGACGACTTCCGCGGGTATCGCATCCGTTTCATGATCAAGCGCCCGATCGTCGCAGATGATGAACCGGTATACGATCGAATATCTTTTTCGGACGAAGATTATTCACAGGACGCTCGGGATGGAAGCAGCTCCTGCGAAGACCAGCATGAAGTGGGTGATTCCGATATGTCCGGCAGACCGCTACGGACCGCGACGCCGTTCGTCGCACCGGACAGCTACGAGACACTCCGTGCCCTTGGGGCGACACATCAGTACGATGAGCTGTTCATGGCGAAGACGCTCGCGCGCCCGATCTCCGATCCGGGCGACAGCCTCTCAAACAGCTATGGTGAAGTGCATCTCACGCCGTTCAGCGCCGACACACTCTACCTCTACGGCCTCCTCGTCTATGATACGTATCTCGGGAAGGGGCATGGCCGCGCCCTGATGGAAGCGGTCGAAGCCACGCCGGCCGACGGCCCATATAAAAAGATACTTCTTCAGGTCGCCAGCAATAATGATATCGCGGTTCACCTCTACGAAAGCCTCGGCTATAAGGAGACGGAGCGCGTACTCTACTTTTTGAATAAAGAATAATCGCACGAAGACCCCGGCTAAAAAGCCGGGGTCTTCCTTTGATCATTATGAAATTCCAATCTGAAACTCGCTTACTTCACCTTCAGCTTGTCGAGTCCCCAGATGTCCTTCACGTACTCTTCGATGGTACGGTCGGAGGAGAACTTGCCGGCGTTTGCGGTGTTGAGGATCGCGGCTCTCGCCCACCATGCCTCGTCCTGGTACTTCGCGACGGCACGCTCCTGTGCGTCGTGATAGGACTCGAGGTCCTTCAGGATGAAGTAACGGTCTGCGACGTCGGACTCCTGAGTGTTCAGAAGTGAGTTGTAGAGCGGACGGAACAGCTCCGGGTTCTCCGGGCTGTAGTAGCCGTTCACGAGCTGCATCAGCACGCGACGGATCTTCTGGTTGTTGTTGAAGATCTCCATCGGTACATACTGATGGTTGTGCTCGAGCTCGATAACCTCCTCTGCGGACATACCGAAGATGAAGGCGTTCTCATCCCCGACTTCCTTTACGATCTCGACGTTCGCACCATCCATGGTTCCGAGGGTCAGGGCACCGTTCAGCATGAGCTTCATGTTGGAGGTTCCGGACGCTTCCTTGGACGCGGTCGAAATCTGCTCGGAGATATCCGCGGCCGGGATGATGATCTCGGCGTTCGATACGCGGTAATCCTCGATGAAGACCACCTTGATCTTACCGTTGATGGACTCGTCGTTATTGATGACGTTCGCCACGCTGTTGATCAGCTTGATGGTCAGCTTCGCGGTCTTATAACCTGCCGCCGCCTTCGCACCGAAGATGTATACATGCGGATAGAAGTTCATATCCGGATGGTCCTTCAGCTCGTTGTACATGTACATCACGTGCAGGATGTTCATCAGCTGACGCTTGTACTCGTGCAGTCTCTTGACCATGACGTCGAAGATCGCATCCGTCGATACCTGGATGCCGTTATGCTCGAGGATGTACTTCGCGAGGCGCTCCTTGTTGTGACGCTTGATCGCCATGAACTCGGCCTGGCACTTCTCATCATCCGCATAGACCTCAAGCTTCTTGATCTTCGAAAGGTCTGTGATCCAGCCATCGCCGATCTTGTTGCTTACCCAGGCTGCAAGCTCCGGGTTCGCATGTACCATCCATCTACGCGGAGTGATACCGTTCGTCTTGTTGGAGAACATCTCCGGGAACATCTCATAGAAGTCCTTCAGGGTCTCCTTCTTCAGAATCTCGGTATGAAGCTGTGCGACACCATTCACGGCGTGGCTGCCCACGATCGCAAGGTGCGCCATCTTCACCTGACCGTCATAGATGATCGCCATCTTCGAGATCTTATACTCTGCGTTGTTCGGATACTTCGCACGGATCTCCTCACAGAAGCGACGGTTGATCTCCTCGACGATCTGATAGATACGCGGAAGCAGCTTCGAGAAGAGCTCAATCGGCCACTTCTCGAGGGCCTCGGCCATGATGGTGTGGTTCGTATATGCACAGGTCTTCTTCGTGATCTCCCATGCCTCATCCCACTCGAGGCCATAGTCGTCCATGAGCACACGCATGAGCTCAGCGACCGCTACGGTCGGGTGCGTATCGTTCAGCTGGAACGCGACCTTCTCGTACAGATGGTGAATGTCTCCATCATGCTTCTCGTAGTACTCCTTGACGGCGGTCTGTACGGAAGCGGAGATGAAGAAGTACTGCTGACGCAGACGAAGCTCCTTACCCGCGAGGTGGTTATCGTTCGGATAGAGGACCTCGACGATGTTACGCGCCATGTTCTCATTCTCTACGGCTGCCTGGTAGTTACCCTTATCGAACTCCTCGAGACGGAAGGTCTCCTTCGCCTCGGCATCCCATACACGGAGAGAATCGACGACATGATTACCATAGCCGACCACCGGCGTATCGTACGGAATCGCGATGACGGACTGATAGCCCTTCTGAACGAACTTCAGCTTGCCGTTTTCGTTACGTGTCTCCACCCAGCCGCCGAACTTGACTTCCTTCTGAAGCTCCGCACGACGAAGCTCGAACGGGTTACCGTCTCTCAGCCAGTCGTCCGGCACCTCACGCTGGTAACCATCCTCGATCTTCTGCTTGAACATACCATACTTGTAGCGGATGCCGCAGCCACATGCCCAGTAGTTAAGCGTTGCGAGGGAATCCAGGAAGCAGGCGGCGAGACGACCGAGACCACCGTTTCCGAGTGCCCAGTCCGGCTCAGCCTCCTCGAGTGCATTGAGATCCAGTCCCAGCTCCTCGATCGCCTCCTTCAGCTCCTCATGACAGGTCAGATTCAGGATGTTGTTGCCGAGTGCACGGCCCATCAGGAACTCCATGGAGAGGTAGTACACGCGCTTCGCGTCCTGCTTCTCTGCAGCCTTCTGGGTCTTCATCCAGTCGTCGATGATGACGTCCTCGACAGCATACGCCACTGCGTGAAATGCTTCCTTCGTATTCAGATCTACGAGAGATCTACGGTAGAGCTTACGCGCATTGGTCTCGACAGCCTTCTTAAATGCAACCTTGTCAAACTTTTCCACCATATATTAATCCTTTCATTACCAGGGCTTCGCCGAAGCAAAGCCCCGAATTGATCTTCCCCTTTGCAGGTCGCTGATTTTACAGCTTCTCAACCGCAAGCTTTACCTGCTTACCGTTGATATCCCACTCCTTTTCATAGCCCTTCATGATGTCATATACGATGCTGTCGGCCATTACGATTCGCTTGATTTCGTCTTCATTCTTCTGCATAAGTGCAGCGACTTCTGCATTGTCCTTCACGTAAACCGTGATGTGGTCCATAACCTCGAAGCCGGCTTCCTTACGCATGGTCTGAAGCTTACTGATGATCTCACGGACGAAGCCCTCTTCCTCGAGTTCCGGCGTCAGGTTCGTGTCGAGCACGACGGTGAGGCTCATGTCCTCCTCGGTCACGAAGCCGCCCTTCTGTGCGACGTCGATGAGGAGATCGTCCTTCGTGAGGCTGACCTCGGTGTCACCGTCCACGGTGAACTTCAGTACGCCGTTCTGGTCGAGCTCGTCCATCGCTGCAGAGCCATCCATCTCGGTGAGATGTGTACGAATCGCGTTTAAGTGCTTGCCATACTTCGGACCGACGGTCTTCAGCTGTGGCTTAAATGTATAGGAAGTGAATGCGCGAAGGTCATCCTGGAAGGTCACCTTCTTGACATTCAGCTCGTCTTCGACGATGTCGACGAAGAAAGGATCGAGTACGTGCTCTGCCTTTACATACATGTCACCGATCGGCTGACGATTCTTTACAGCTGCGGTGTTTCTCGCTGCACGACCGAGCAGTACCATGTGCAGCACCTCATCCATGTTCTCCTCGAGGGCCGTGTCGATCATCGACGCGTCCGCCTCCGGGAAGCTGCAGAGATGAACAGATTTCTTCGCAGACGGATCCACGCTGCATACCAGGTTACGGTAGATGGACTCGGTGATGAACGGAACCATCGGTGCCGCTACCTTCGAGAACGTTACCAGTGCGGTATAGAGCGTCATGTAAGCATTGATCTTATCCTGCTCCATGCCCTTCGCCCAGAAGCGCTCTCTCGAACGACGAACATACCAGTTCGACATGTCATCGACGAAATCCTGCATCGCGTTCGCCGCCTCCGGGATACGGAAGTTCGTGAGGTCGTCATCGACTTCACGGATCACGGTGTTCAGCTTGCTGAGCAGCCAGCGATCCATGACACCGAGGGACGCGTAGTCGAGGCTGTACTTCGTCGGGTCGAAGTCGTCAATGTTGGCGTACAGAACGAAGAATGCATAGGTGTTCCAGAGCGTCGACAGGAACTTACGCTGTCCCTCGACGACGGCCTTATCATGGAAGCGGTTTGGCAGCCATGGTGCAGAGTTCGTGTAGAAGAACCAGCGGATGGCGTCGGCACCGTGCTTCTGGAGCGCATCCATCGGGTCGACTGCATTGCCCTTCGACTTACTCATCTTCTGTCCGTTCTCGTCCTGAACATGGCCCAGTACGAGGACGTTCTGGTACGGTGCCTTATTAAAGAGGATCGTACTCTCGGCGAGGAGGGAATAGAACCATCCACGGGTCTGATCCACGGCCTCACAGATAAACTGTGCCGGGAACTGGGACTCGAAGAGCTCCTTATTCTCGAACGGATAGTGATGCTGTGCATATGGCATCGCGCCGGAATCGAACCAGCAGTCGATCACCTCCGGTACACGGTGCATCTCGCCGCCGCAATCCGGACAGCGCAGGGTGATCTGGTCTACATACGGCTTGTGGAGTTCGATGTGCTCGTAGCCCACATAGTCGGAGCTGTAGCCGCCCTTGCCCTCAGCCTTCAGCTGTGCGAGGAGCGCGTCGTAGTTCGTGGAACGCTCGCGGAGCTCCTGGATGGAGCCGATGGCCTCCTGCTTACCGCAGCACGGGCAGGTCCAGATGTTGAGCGGGGTGCCCCAGTAGCGGTTACGTGAAAGACCCCAGTCCTGTACATTCTCGATCCATGCACCGAAACGGCCGGTACCGATCGTCGCCGGGAACCAGTTGACGGTGTTGTTGTTGCGAACGAGGTCGTCCTTTACGGCACTCATCTTGATGAACCAGGACTCTCTCGCATAGTAAATAAGCGGCGTATCACATCTCCAGCAGTGCGGATAGGAGTGGGTGAACTTCGGCGCATCGAAGAGCAGCTTACGTGCGGACAGATCCTTCAGTACCTCTGGATCCGCGCTGATCGCACCCGCGGCCATCTCCTTCTCGGTCGGCTTGCAGCGCATGCCGGCGAACGGCGTCTCCTCGGTCATCACACCCTTCTCATCGACGAACTTGATGAGCGGGAAGCCATTCTCACGGCCGACACGGGCATCATCCTCACCGAATGCAGGGGCAATGTGTACGATTCCAGTACCATCGTCTGCCGTTACGTAGCCGTCTGCGATCACGAAGTGTGCGCGCTTATGCTGCTTCGCAGCCGCCTCCGCTGCACATGCATAGAGTGGCTCGTAGTCGATCCCGACGAGGTCCGTACCCTTATAGGTCTCGAGGATCTCGTAGGCCGGCATGCCGTCCTTCGCGAGCGGACCGAGTACCTTATCCAGCAGTGAGCAGGCCATCACGTAGGTGTAGCCGTCGGCAGCCTTTACCTTCGCGTAGTCCAGATCCGGATTTACACAGAGGCCGGTGTTCGATGGAAGGGTCCATGGGGTGGTCGTCCATGCGAGGAAGTAGAAATCCTGATCCTTCGCCTTGAAGCGGACGATCGCTGAACGCTCGGTCAGCTCCTTATAGCCCTGTGCTACCTCGTGGCTGGAGAGCGGGGTTCCGCAGCGCGGACAGTACGGTACGACCTTGAAGCCCTCGTACAGGAGCTTCTTCTTGAAGATCTCCTTCAGTGCCCACCACTCGGACTCGATATAGTCGTCATGGTAGGTAACGTACGGGTGCTCCATGTCTGCCCAGAAGCCAACCTTGTAGGAGAAGTCCTCCCACATGCCCTTATACTTCCAGACGTTTTCCTTACAGTGATCGATAAAAGGCGCGATACCGTAGTTCTCGATCTGATCCTTACCGTTGATGCCGATCTGCTTCTCGACCTCGAGCTCGACCGGAAGACCGTGGGTATCCCAGCCAGCCTTACGTGGTACCATCGCACCCTTCATCGCGTGGAATCTCGGAATCATGTCCTTGAACGCGCGCGTCTCGACATGGCCGATATGCGGCTTACCATTCGCCGTAGGCGGACCATCGTAGAAAACGTAGGATGGATCACCCTCGTGCTCCTTGATGGACTCTTCGAAGATATGATTCTGTCTCCAGAACTCCTCGACCTCGCCCTCGCGCTCTACAAAGTTCATGTTTGTATCAACTTTTCTAAACATAAGCGCCTTTTCTCCTTCAAAATATATATAAGTATAAACCGGTGTGGACCGGTTGCAGACCTCTAACCCGAAAAATAGGCAGAATGCGGCCTTTATAGCCTTCTCATTATAAAGTAGGGGGATGATAAAATCAAGGAAATAACGTGTAAAGGCGCGGTGCAGGCATACGAAAAGAAGCTGTGCCAAGTGGCACAGCTTCCAAAAGTTTTGTCTCGATTTTATCTGGATTTCGGTAAGCTTTCAGATTACCAGTCCTGGGCGTTTCCGTCAGAGATCTGTCCGTCCGGGCCCGGTACGTTGATCATGGTGTAGTCGATGACCGGTGCGATCTGGTTCGTGTATGCGCCTGCCGGTACGGATGGTCCGAACATCGCGCCTGCGGTCTGGGTGAGATCCGGCTCGCCGATCGCACTTGCAGCGTTTGTGTAGGCTGCATTTGCGGCTGCAGCAGCTGCCTTCGATGCGGCGACCTTATCGCTTACGGTGGTTCCGTTCGCTGCTGCGACGCCTGCGCCCTTGATCTTGATGACATTGGTTACGATCTGGTTTGCTGTGAGGGAAGAGGTGCTGCCGGCCTTCTGTGTGCCCTTCGCTGCGTTTCTTGCGACGGACTTCGCGTTAAATGCGTTCCGCACCTGCTTCGTGGAGGTGACGGTATCTACCAGGCTCTGGTATGCTGTATTTGCGGTGCCTGTACCGGCCGCGAGTGCGGTGCCTGCGAGTACAGATGCACTCATCAGAACAGCGGTGGTGGTTGCGACTACTTTCTTCGTGAAGTTTCTCATATTCGTTCTCCATTTCCCTGCAGGTCCCACAGGATATTCGAGGTGCCGGGCACCCGACGATCAAATCGTTCTCTGAAAGGCTTCAGATGAAGCTGCGGTGTTTTCAAACCGCTTCAGCCTCGCCATCGGTAAACCGATTCAGCTGATAATCCTACTATACCACAGCGGATTATGAAGAACAGCGCTTAAATTCTTGTTATTTGCTTAAGATTTGCTGGAGAATTCCAATTGCAGGCACTGTAAGCGCTTTAACTCGCGATCATGCCTACAAGAAAAGAATTCAGGCGGCAAGATTTCCTAGTCGCCTCATATTTCTCCAATTTCTGACGATTTCTTAACGTTTTCGTCAAAATCTGTAAGCGAATCGCAATCGAATCCCGCGGATTTCTGCACCCTCGGCATGCTATAGTATATTTATTCATACATTATAGTACGTGTGTTGTACCGGTATGCGCACGAGACATGCATCAGCTGCGTTTTCTATCCTCTTTCATGGGGCGCGGGCCAATGCTGAGATCCTGCGGCCATCCGGTCATCTATATCTACGAGGGGGAAGGTGTTATGCGTAAGTTCGAGCGATTCAGAAGAGTTACGAAAGGGAGGGCGATGTCCATACTGGCCGCGGGTGCCACGGCGCTGCTCAGCGCGGTGCTTCTGTCCACGCCTGCGCTTGCGGGTGAGTGGCGGGCAAACTCGACGGGGTTCTGGTACATAAATGATGATGGGAGCTATCCGACCTACGCGTGGCAGTGGATCGACGGAGACGGCGATGGGGTCTACCAGTGCTTCGCCTTCGACGAGAGCGGGTATCTCATGCTGAATCAGACGACACCGGACGGCTATCTCGTCGGAGAGGCGGGTGCCTGGTTCGACGGAGTGACGCCCGTGACCCGGACGTATCCGGTCGGCACCTATGTCGCGCCGACGCCGATCGAGGGGCTGCAGAAGTATGGCTATGCGTCGGACGGTACGCGTCTCGTGACGAGCCGCACGGGCTCGAAAACGAACGCTTCCAATAAGACGAACAGCTCGAGCAACAAGAATAATAAGAATACGTCCACGAACAAGACGCATTCGTCCAGCTCGAAGAACAACAGCAGTGTTCTCAATAAGCCGAATGCTGGCAACACTGCGAGTGTGTCGAAGAAGGATCTCGTGACGAATAAGATCACCGTCGGTAAGACGGACGCAAACGGCGATGGCACCACTACCGGCACAGGTACCAGCGCCAATGCTTCAACCACCGAGCGGGTGGATCCGAGCACGACCGCACCATCCACCAGCGGCTTCGGTCCATCCGTCCCGAAGAAGAACACGAGCTCCTCGAGCGCGAGCGGCCCGCAGACCGTGATCACAAACAGCGACGGCCCGAACCGCGGTGGCAGCGTCACCACTGAAAACCGATAAAACGATC
>SFND01000025.1 GCA_004554245.1 Oribacterium sp.
GTATCCAGTATTTTTGAAATCGCCTAATAGTAGATAGTTTGCAGTCACCTGTCATGCTTACAGTCAAAAAACATATCCAGTATTTTTATAATCAAACCATATTGGATAGGAACGTTGGCCAGGGGCGACGAAGAGGCGGCAACGGAGTACTGTTCCTACGTTGCTGCCCCTCCGGCTCTTGCCTGATCAGTACACGAGTGAACAGTAACAGTCGTTGTCTAATGCTTATCTAATGTCTGTACAATGTTTCGAACGTACTGTATAATGTCTGTACAATGTCCGGATGGTGAAATGGAGGAGCACTATGAAGATTTCGGAATTATTCCCTGATGTCGTAACGGAGGATACGGAATATGAGTTTAAAGCGCTTCTTAAGCAGGATAATCCTGTGAAATGGGCGAAGACCATCGTCGGATATGCGAATGATCAGGGTGGCATCATCTTTGTGGGTGTGTCCAATGATGGCGAAGCCTTCGGTCTGGATCTGAACGAAATCGATCAGACAAAAAATCTGGTGGCGAGGGTAAATGACCGGAATATTTTTCCTCATGTGAAAATCAGCTACATGATGCGAAGTGTAGATGAAACGGCAGATCATTTTGTGCTGGGGATGAAAGTGCTGCCTGCGGAATCCGTTGTCAGATATCGGGAAGGGGATTTCAACGAAACTGTATACATCCGAGGAAATGGTAATTCTACACCTGCAACACCAGAAGACATTATTTCATTATCCAAAAGACGTTATGGTGTGGACAATGAAACAACCGAGGTGCGCTATCGAGAGGAAGAGTGGACAGATTATCTGACGCTCTGCAGGGAGTATCGAAATGATGGTGCTGTGCCGTCTTTAAAAGAGTTGCAGAGTGAGGAAATCGTATCAAAGGATGGCTTTGCAAAATCAGGATTCATCATGTTCCGCGATGGGTATGATCGGGATGACACGATGATCTGCTGTCGTCTCTGGAAGGGGATGAATAAAGCCGGCACCGTGCTGGATAGTGCGAGATTCAAGGGCTCGATCGCGCTTGTCTTCGAGAATGCGCTGCGTTTTATCGAGCGAAATACGAAAAGCGGGTGGCAGAAGACGGCGAATGGTGGACGTAAGGAAATCCGTTCCTATCCGAAGGAGGCGATACGAGAGGCACTGGTGAATGCCATCGCACACCGTGATTACTCGATTTCCGGGACACAGATCGATGTGGATATCTATAATGACCGAATGGAAATCGTTTCTCCGGGATCATGGTTACTGCCGAAGGGATATGCGGAATATCCGGTAGGCTCGATACCGTCGATTCGAAGAAATTCGATTATCGCCGCTTGTCTGGATGCTGCAAACCTGATGGAGCGTGGAGGAACCGGATTTCTCACGATGATGGAGGCCTATAAGGCGTTCTCTGAACAATTCCAGCCGGTGATTTCGATTTATCCGGGATTTTTAAATCTGAAATTATATGATGTTTTATATCGTGTGGATGAAGCACCGCGTTCGGTGGAGTATACAGCGAGTGAAAATAAAGTGTGGAAACTTCTGAAAGAAAATGGACCGATGAAGGTTAAAGATCTCCAGTGCGCCTATGGCTATTCGAATCGATCTCGATTTTTAAAGGATGTGATCAACCCGATGATTGAAAGGGGCGACATCTATCGGGATGGAAGCACGAAATCCCCGACCGCAGTGATTAAAATTAAGCGCTGAGGTCTTGCAATATTTTTCGCTTTATGGTAGCTTATAAAGGCTTAACTATTTTCTAAGCGGTCGAGTCTCGGGATTGCACTGCATTCAGCGGCCGACACGCAAGCTGGCATGGTTGGGAACCATGCAGAAAGAGGTACGAGATGAAGGAAGGAATCCATCCAAAGTATTATCAGGCTACCGTTACCTGCAACTGCGGTAACACATTCGTAACTGGCTCCACAAAGCCGGAGATCCACGTCGAGGTTTGCTCGGCTTGCCACTCATTCTACACTGGTAAGGAGAAGGCATCCAGCCTGAAGGGTCAGATCGATAAGTTCAACAAGAAGTTTGGTCTTGCTTGATTTATACGAAGCTGAAAACACAGTCCCATACCTGTATCCGAGAGGTGCAGGTGTGGGATTTTTTTGTACAGATTCATGTATATGGCATCGTTTCTTTATACATATCCATGAGAGCGTCGCCCGCCGTCATAAAAGTTTCACTTTCCTGTTATTGAATTCATGTTTTCCATCGTTTACACTTAGGTGCGTGTAATTTTATAATCATGATGTGTTTTTCTTCCTTTTAGCAGGTATTTGCTATTCTGGTACCTGTTCAGGAACAGGATATGAAGTAGTTTGAGAAGCAGATGTGAAAACATCACTTTTGATATAAAAGAAAGAAATCCAGAAAGCGATATGACAGATACAGAAAAGAATTTTTCAAATGATACAACAAATGCAGAAGTCCCGGCAGAGAATAGGACGCCGTCATCGCTCCCACACACCCAGATCTACAGTGGTATCGGTGGTCAGGCCGTCATCGAGGGGATGATGATGCGAAACGGTCAGCGCTATTCGGTGGGCGTCCGGAAGCCGGATGGCTCCATCGCCGTGATGGAGGACACGTACATCTCCATGACGGATAAGCATCCGTTTCTGAAGGCACCGCTGATCCGTGGTGTCTTTTCCTTCGTGGATTCCATGGTGCTCGGCATGCGCTGCCTCACCTTCAGTGCATCCTTCCTCGAGGATGATCCGGAGGAGGCGGAGAAGGAGCCGTCGAAATTCGAGGCCTGGCTGGACCGTACCTTTGGGGATAAGCTCGAGCCGGTGCTTGAAACGATCGTCATGGTCTTTTCCTTCGTGGTCGCGATGCTCCTCTTCGTGATCTTTCCGACCTGGATCGCCGGCTTCCTGAAGCCGGTGCTGCCGCATGCATCGCTGCTCGGCCTCATCGAGGGCGTGATTCGTGTGCTGCTCTTTATCATCTATATTAAAGTGATCTCCCGTACGCCGGACATCGCGCGTACCTTCCAGTACCACGGTGCGGAGCATAAGTGCATCAACTGTGTCGAGCATGGCCTCCCGCTGACGGTGGATAACGTCGCCGCCTCCAGCAAGGAGCACAAGCGCTGCGGCACCAGCTTCATCGTCTATGTCATGCTGATCTCCATCCTGCTGTTCATGGTGATCCGCGTAGATACCCTCTGGATGCGCCTCCTCAGCCGGATTATCCTGATTCCGGTCATCGCCGGCGTCAGCTTCGAGGTGCTGCGCCTCGTCGGCACGCATGATAACGCGCTGACCCGACTTCTCTTTATCCCGGGTATGTGGATGCAGGGCCTCACCACGCGCGAACCGGACCGCGATGAGATCGAGGTGGCCATCGCCGCCGTCGAGCGCGTCTTCGACTGGCGCGATTTCGAGAAGCAGACCTTCGGCCTCGACTTCTCCGACCGCCCATCCGACGTACACTCCACCCTCGTGGACATCCCGGTCGTCGATGGAAAACCGGTGATCGAAAATTCATAGCGGATCGCATGCATCGATTCATCACGCAACGGCCTTTTCGAACGCACATAAGGAGATATATCATTATCTGCGCTGCATATTCTGCGAGGCTCGTTGCATCATCATGTGCCGATTTTCGGATGCATTTATGAAGGAGTATCATGCCGATCACCACGCTGCGTCAGCTTCTCGATGAAGCGACGGAAACACTGAACACCGCCCAGGTACCGGACCCGCGCTACGATGCGCGGGCTCTTCTGATGTCCGCCTATCAGCTCTCGCCTGCGCAGTATCTGCTTTACGAGCACGACGCGCCGGAGGCCCTGATCCCGCGGGTGCTGCCCGACGCGGAGGCCCTGTCGGCTGCGACCACGCTGTTTCAGGCCAATGTTGACCGCCGTAGTCGACGGGAACCCCTCCAGCAGATCCTAGGCACCGCCGGCTTCTATGGGCTCGACTTCCTCGTGACGAAGGACGTGCTCTGCCCGCGGGCCGACACCGAGACGCTCGTGGACGCGGTGCTCGGAAATCTCATGCCGGAGCAGATCGGGGCTGTGCACGCAGCGCCGTCGGTCGACCCGACGAGCGTAGTGCGCACGGAGGTGGAGAACCCGGCGGTGGACCCGTCCTCTTCCGAGCACATGGTGGATAAGTGCCCTGATTTTCTGATACATGTGGATAACGATGGCGCGTCGCTCCTCGATGTCTGCACCGGCTCCGGCTGTATCGCCATCGCCCTCACGAAATTCGGCGCTTTCCGCGACACCATGGCGGTGGATATCTCCGACGCTGCGCTCGCCATCGCGCGACAGAATGCCGAGCGACTGTTGATAACAGAGGCGGATACCACCGCGACCACGACGTCGAGCGCTGTGTCGGCGGACGAAATCACGGTCGCTACATCGACGCGGATGAACCCAGGTCCGCGGATGGAGGTGCATCTTCAGAACGCGGCGGTCGACTTCACCCTTCTGCGGAGTGACATGTTCTCTGCATTGGCCGAACGCACGGAAGATGGGGCGCTGAAGCGATACGACGTCATCGTCTCGAACCCGCCGTACATCCCATCGGCGGTGGTGGACGAGCTCGAGCCCGAGGTCCGGGACTACGAGCCGCGCATCGCCCTCGACGGCACCGCCGACGGACTGCGCTTCTACCGCATCCTCGCGGAGGAATCCGTCCGCTACCTGAAGCCCGGCGGGCGCATCTACCTCGAAATCGGCTACGACCAGGGCGAGCGCGTCCCGGCGCTCCTCGCAGCCGCCGGCTTTCGCGACATCACCGTCATCCGCGACTTCGGCGGAAATGACCGCGTGGTCGCTGCACATCTATAAATGAAGAATTGCAAAGTCGGAGGTCCGGAGGGGCGGCAACCGAGGCCATACGGAGAGACCGTGTAAAATCAAGCCGAGTCCCCTGGACTGACTGCTATGAAATATAAAGGAGTATTACCATGGATATGTTTGACCGTCTGGAGTCCATCTCCCGACACTATGAGGAAATCCAGCGCTTCATGACGGAGCCGGATATCGTAAACGATACAGAGAAATACCTGAGGCTGATGCGGGAGTCGAGTGAGCTTGAGCCGCTGTACACGACCTACAAGCGTTACCTCGAGGCCGTGGCCGGCGAGAAGGAGGCCCTCGAGATGCTGGCGTCCGAGAAGGATCCGGAGATGATCGAGCTCGCGAAGGCAGAGCTTGCCGAGGCGAAGGAAAACCAGCCGACCCTCATCAAGGAGCTCCAGATCCTCCTGCTTCCGAAGGACGAGAACGATGATAAGAACATCATCATGGAGATCCGTGGCGGTGCCGGCGGTGATGAGGCGGCGCTTTTCGCCGCAGAGCTCTACCGCATGTACATCAACTACGCGGAGCGTCGTGGCTATAAGACGGAGCTGATGTCGGTCAATGAAACCGGCATCGGCGGGATGAAGGAGGTGGTTTTCGTCGTCACCGGAAAGGGCGCGTACAGCCGTCTCAAGTATGAGGCGGGCGTGCACCGTGTACAGCGTGTGCCGGTGACCGAGTCCGGCGGACGTATCCACACCTCCACCGCAACGGTCGCTGTGATGCCGGAGGCTGAGGACGTCGATGTCGAGATCAATCCGGCGGATGTAAAGATGGAGGTCTTCCGTTCCTCCGGTGCCGGTGGACAGCACATCAATAAAACTTCATCTGCGGTACGACTCATCCACATCCCGACCGGTATGGTGGCCGAGTGTCAGGAGGAGCGTTCTCAGCTTCAGAACCGCGAGAAGGCGATGCGACTTCTTCGTGCGCGCCTATATGAAATAGAGTATAATAAAAAGCACGACGAGGCGGCGGAGGCCAAGCGCTCCCAGGTGGGCACGGGCGACCGTTCCGAGAAGATCCGTACCTACAACTTCCCGCAGGGACGTGTGACGGATCACCGGATCGGACTGACGCTGTACTCGATCGATAAGGTACTGAATGGAGACCTCGATCCGCTCCTCGACCCGATCATCGCCGCCGACCAGGCAGCGAAGCTCGCGGAGCTGAATCAGGAGGTTATCTGACATAAGCGATGATTCTGCACACCGGCTGTCTGGTGCTGCAGGATGCCGCCATTTTCTGCAGCATGTGGCGTGTCCGGAGCCGGGAAGCGCAGCGCCTGCAACAGGGGGCCGTGCGCCGGGATCGGACGCAGACAGAAGAAGGAGAAAAAAGTGGCCAGGGAAAGAATATCTGTGGATCCGCATCAGCGCTCCCGTCGCCGGCAGCAGCCGGGCGGTGGAAAGCACTTCATGCCGGCGATCATCGGACTTCTCATGCTCCTCGTGTTTGCCGGTGCCGCCGGTGGATACATCTATGAGAAAAAATATGCGCCGACGAAGGAGCTCGCCGACCAGGCGGACTACTTCGGTGTCAGCGGCGATGAGGTGACGATCTACCTCGATGAGGAGCAGCAGGCGGATGAGAACGGAAAGCTCGTGCTGGCGAAGTGTGTGAACGGCGGCGTCTTCCTCCCGTATGAGTGGGTGATGTCGAACCTGAACCGCCGTTTCTTCTGGGCCTCGGATGCGACGGAGGTCCTCTATACGATGCCGACCGAGACCCTGAAGTACGGGATCGGCGACACACTGAGCGATGGCTCGACGCCGTTCCTGAAGCTCGGAAACGGCACGGAAAATCTGTATCTGAACGTAAAGCTCGTCGCGGAACACACAAACATCCGCTTCACGAGCTACGTGAGCGCAGAGCAGAAGCGCATCTTCATCTTCGACGACTTCTCGCCGTATACCGAGGCGACCGTTCAGAAGAAGGAGGCGGTGCGTCTCCTCGGTGGCGTGAAATCACCGGTGCTGACGACGCTCGAGCAGGGGGCCAATGTTAAAATCCTCGAGGCGATGGAGAACTGGTCACGGGTTGAAACCGAAGACGGCTATATCGGCTGGCTCCGGAACAAGCGTCTCTCCGACGAGCGTTCGGTGACCCCGGAAAGCACGTTCACTGCGCCGGAATATACACATAAACTCCTCGATCAGAAGGTCGTGATGGGCTTCCATCAGGTGACCTCGCAGGCGGGCAACGCAAGCTTCGCGAGTGCGACCTCGCAGCCGGGCAGCACGATGAATGTCATCGCGCCGACCTGGTTCATCCTGAATTCCGATCAGGGTACCTTCACCTCCTACTGGAGTGCGGACTATGTGCAGGCGGCTCATGCAGCCGGCTACCAGGTCTGGGCCGTGGTCAATAACTTCGACGCCGGAAACATCGACGAGTCGGTCTTCCTCGAGAACACCGCGCTTCGTGCGCAGCTCGTCGCTTCCCTCGTGTCCACCGCCGTCGCGGGTGGCATCGATGGTCTCAACATTGACTTCGAGCTGATCCCGACCGGCCTCGGCCGCGCGTATATTCAGTTCATGCGGGAGCTCGGCGTCGCCTGCCGTGAGGCGGGACTCGTGCTGTCTGCGGACTGCTATGTACCATATAATTACAACAGTCACTACGACATCGAGGAGCTCGGCGAGTGCATCGACTACGTCGTCATCATGTGCTATGACGAGCACTATGCCGGCAGCGAGGAAGGCTCGGTGGCTTCGATCGATTACGTAAAGCGTGGCATCCTCGAAGCGAGCAGCGCCATGGACAGTGATCGCGTCATCATTGCCCTCCCATTCTATACACGCGTGTGGATCACCGGTGCGGATGGCAAGACCCGCTCCGAGGCGCTCAGCGTCCAGACCGCACTAAACTGGGTAGCGGAGAAGGGCGTGCAGCTCGAGTGGCAGGAGGACCTCGGCCAGAACTACGGCGAGATCACCGACGGCACGGAGATCAAGAAGGTCTGGATGGAGGATGATCAGTCCATGCAGCGGAAGGTCGATGCCGTGAAGGAAGCCGGCTGTGCGGGCGTCGCGGGCTGGAAGCTCGGACAGGAGCCGCAGAGTTTCTGGAGTATACTGAATCTCAATGCAGACAGCGCGGCACAGAACTGAGCCGTGGAATGTCGGCAGCGTGAGCGTGGACGCATTGCGCCTGAAGCGTGGTGCCGGTACAGAGAATATAGATGCGGATGCGCTTCGGCGCAGACGCTGAAAGATAGAAGGAAGTTAAGATGGAAACAATCGTAAAAGGTATGGAGGGCGTGCAGCAGGCGGCGGAAATCATCCGCCGGGGCGGCCTCGTGGCATTTCCGACCGAGACAGTCTATGGTCTCGGGGGCAATGCACTGGATCCGGAGGCGAGCCGGAAGATATATGCGGCGAAGGGACGGCCGTCGGATAACCCGCTGATCGTGCATGTCTCCTGTATCGACGAGGTCCCGCCGCTCGTGTCGGAATTTCCGGACAGCGCGCGGAAGCTGATGGAAGCGTTCTGGCCGGGACCGCTCACGATCGTGATGCCGAAGGCGGCGATCGTGCCATATGAAACGACGGGCGGCCTCGAGACCGTCGCGATCCGCTGCCCGGAGAACCGCGTGACCCTCGCGTTTATCAAGGCGGCCGGTGTGCCGATCGCCGGACCGAGTGCAAACACCTCCGGCAAGCCGAGTCCGACGGAAGCGGCGCATGTGTACCATGATCTTCAGGGAAAGATCGAGATGATCCTCGATGACGGCCCGGTGGGCATCGGCGTCGAGTCTACCATCCTCGACCTCACCGGTGAGGTACCGACCCTGCTTCGACCAGGTGCGATCACCGTGGAGGAGCTGTCCGAGACGCTCGGCACCGAGGTCCGGATCGATCCGGCCATCATCGCCGGCGGCGTGAAGGAGGGTGTGCACCCGAAGGCACCGGGGATGAAGTACCGGCATTATGCGCCGAATGCGCGCATGGCGCTCGTGACGACCCGGCTGTCGAAGGAGCGTGACTATGCGCTCTCCGAGGAGGAACGCGCGGAAGCCGATCAGATGGTGGCCGCCTGCATTGACCGACTCGTGGATGCGGACGAAGCCGCCGGCCTCCGGGTCGGGATCATCTGCTGCGAGGAGACGCGGGCGCGCTACCTCAGTGCGGGCGACCGCCGTGCGGACATCAAGGTGATCGGTCGCCGAAGCGATCCGCTGTCGATGACACATGAGCTGTTCCGTGTGCTGCGTGAGTTCGACGAGGACGGCACGGAGCGGATCTACGCCGAGAGCTACAGTGATCGCGGCGTGGGCTTCGCGCTCATGAACCGCATGCGGAAGTCCGCCGGGATGCTGGAGGTCTGCGCGGATGATCAGCCGACGGATGTTTTCCGGAACGGCATCTCCCCGCTCGCCGGCCTGCAGCCGCACGCGGATAAATAAAGGCAAGCGTTTAGACAGGGGCCCGGAGGATGGCAACGGAGGCACAGCACTCCGAGATCGGTGAGATCTAAGCCGGGGTCCCTGAGCTGAACCGTTACAAATAAAGGAGAATGAGATGGAAGAGAGTGGAAAGAGACGAGACTATATCACCTGGGATGAGTACTTCATGGGGGTCGCCGAGATGTCGGCGCGCCGTTCGAAGGACCCGAGTACCCAGGTGGGCGCCTGCATCGTGAGCCCGGAGAACAAGATTCTCTCGATGGGCTACAACGGCTTCCCGCAGGGCTGCTCCGATGACGCCTTCCCGTGGACGAAGATCCATGCGGAGGACGACCCGTACAATGCGAAGTACTTCTACTCGACGCATGCAGAGCTGAACGCGATCCTCAACTATCGCGGCGGTTCCCTCGAGGGCTGTAAGCTCTATGTCACGCTCTTCCCGTGCAACGAGTGTGCGAAGGCGCTGATCCAGGCTGGCATCCGGACGCTGATCTACTACTCTGATAAGTATGGCGACACGCCGTCGACCCGAGCCAGCAAGCGCATGCTCGATGCCGCCGGCGTCCGCTACTACCAGTACCAGCCGACCGGCCGCACCGTGACCCTGGCGCTGTGACGCCGGAATTTAATGGGGTCTGACCCCATTAAATTTTTCTAAACAGATTCTAAACTGGACTTTATGGGGTCAGACCCCCTTACGAAATTCTTAAGATGATGCCATGACGGGGTGATCGGAAAGAGGACGAGATGTTTGTAAAGGGAGAGAGCCCGGAGGCGCGGGAGAAGCGCGTCCGGGAGATCATGAAGCGGCTCGATGAGCATTATGGTGCCGAGCCGCCGATTTTTTTGAAAAGTGAAAATGCGTGGCAGCTGCTGTTCGCGACGATTCTGAGTGCACAGTGCACTGATGCCCGCGTCAATATGGTGACCGAGAAGCTGTTTAAGAAGTATACCTGTCTCGAGGATTTCGCCGAGGTGCCGATCGAGGAGCTCGAGGAGGACATCCGTTCCACCGGCTTCTACCATAACAAGGCGCGGAACATCAAGGCCTGCGCCGCCGATCTCCTCGCGCGCTATGACGGCGTCGTGCCCGACAGCATTGACGAGCTCACCTCGCTCCCGGGCGTCGGCCGCAAGACGGGGAACCTGATTCTCGGCCACATCTACAACAAGCCGGCGCTCGTCGTGGATACGCATGTGAAGCGCATCTCGAACCGTCTCGGACTCGCGGCGTCGAGCGACCCGACGCGCACCGAATTTCAGCTCATGGAGACGGTGCCGGAGGAGTTCTGGATCCGCTGGAACACGCACATCATCTCACTCGGACGGAGCTACTGTATGTCGGCGCGCCCGGACTGTGGCGCGTGCTTCCTTCGGGATCTCTGCCCGAGCTGCGACAACACGGAGCTGCTGGAGGCGACCCGCGCCGGCGTGACGAGCGGGAAGAGCCGGAAGAAGAAATAAAGGAAAGATTATGTCAGAATGTGAAATGTGTTTAAACTACGTCTACGATGACGACGATGAGGAGTATGTCTGCGAGGCCGACATCGACGAGGACGACATGGCCCACATGTGGGGCGGTCGCCGTCGGCACTGCCCGTACTGGCGCTCGAACGACGAGTACCGCACGGTCAAGCACCAGTCCATCGGCCACCTGCCAGGCTACAGCGACGCCGGGTATTTCGTGGATGATCAGAAGGAAGAACTGTCGGATGGGGAGGCGTAGGCCTTCGCGGAGTGTATGAGCGCGTCGGTGGCGCGCAGGTGTGTACGGCGTCGAATGCCCGGGCATGCCGGAGTGAGGGCGTGCGCGGGACTGGACTTCGGCGGCATGCCAGATGGAGAGCATGCGCGGTGCTGGGCTTCGGCGACATGCCGGGAAAGGTGATTTTATGCTACATGTTGTACTTCATGAACCGGAAATTCCGTTCAATACCGGTGCGATCGGTCGCACCTGCGTGGCGACCCACACGTCGCTTCATATGATCCGGCCGTACGGCTTCACCCTCGATGACCGCTACATCAAGCGTGCGGGCATGGACTACTGGGCGAAGCTCGATCTCCACGAGTACCTCGACTACGAGGACTTCCTCGCGCAGCACCCGGAGCTCCACTTCGCCGACGAGTTCGAGCCGGCCAATGCAGGCGATCCGGCAGCAGATGGTGCTGCGGATGCCTCGGCAGCTGGCGGAGCTGCGCAGGGCGATGGTGCCGGAAAGGATGGCGAGCCGGCGCCGGTGGATGTGGCGAGCCTTTGGGATGACGGCATGTACGCCGGTCAGGCGCACTGTGCGGACTGGTCTCAGGAGACCATCGAGACACCGAAGCTCTGGTTTGCGACCACGAAGGGCCGGCAGGTCTACAGCGACGTCCACTTCGGGCCGAATGACTACATCATGTTCGGAAAGGAATCCGCCGGCATCCCGGAGGAGATCCTCGTCCAGCACCCGAAGTCCTGCATACGCATCCCGATGTGGGGTGACATGCGTTCCCTGAACCTCAGCAACTCCGCCGCGATCCTCCTCTACGAAGCCTACCGCCAGAACGACTTCGAAAACCTGGAAAAACGCGGAGAACTGCACCGGCTGCACTGGTAAATATCATGGGGTGCGCCGACAGGCGCAGTTAATGGGGTCCAGTTAATGGGGTCTGACCCCATTAAATTTTTCTAAACAGATTCTAAACTGGACTTTATGGGGTCAGACCCCATTACGAAATTCTTAAGATGAACGAATAGGTGGAAAGGAGTGCGCGATGGCGAGGAAAACTGAAAAGAAAGCCGGGCTGCCGATGGCAGTGACGCTGGTCGCGCTACTCCTTTTCGTCAGTGCCGTCGGGACCGTCCTGTACGTGAAGAAAGCGGGCAGCGGTGGGCCGGACGAGGCCGAAACGACGAGTGCAGCGGCAGACAGCAGCGCCGCTGACGTCGACGCTGCTGCCGGGGAGCCGGCGCCGGACGCTGCGGCGGCCGGTGATGAGGAAGGCGAGGATACGGCACTCATCGATGAGACGCTCGATAATGTGCCACACGCCTATCAGGCCTACCTCGAGGCGGTCGACGAGCTGGAAGCGAGCTTCGGCACACCGGCGGCGATCGAATCTGCCCAGGGCTACCTCGACCTCGACGCGAGCCACTTCGCAGATCTCAGAGGCCTCTGCCTCCTCGAGCTGATCGATTTCGACCGTGACGGCCTCGACGAGCTCGTGGCGGGCTATCGTGAGCCCACGGACGGCAGCTACCATTTCCGCGTTTACGGCTACGCGCAGGGCCAGCTTCACATGTACATCGATTCGATCATGGGCGGCGTCGGCCAGCCGGTGATCTACGAGCTCGCGACGGAGACCCTGAACGACGGCCAGGAGTACCTGATCACGCACGACGGCATCCGCGGTCACCGCATCTACGGCTTCGATGCGACGGGCCACTTTATGAAGCGCATCGAGATCGGCGCGCATCAGATCAACGGTGAGCCGGTCTATGACAACTCTGTCGTGAAGGCCATGCGCGCCTGGATCGCCGATGAGCAGACACGCTACCCGATGACGATGCTGCAGGATGCCGACGTCGCACTGCAGGCGATCGAAGCGACGCGTGCAGAACTGGAGGCCGGTGCAGCGCTGACCGATCCAGAGGTCCTCGAGGCCGAGGATCCGGCGTCGGCCAATGCAGACGACGCGGAGATCGTCAGCTACGCGGATGGTCCGACGGGCACGACCACGGATGGTCATCTGCATCTTGATCAGTCAGATGCGGCTCCGGATACGGAAGCGCATCTCGATCCGACGGAGGTCGGTCCTGCGGGTACAGACGAATCTGCATCCGAGCATGCGACGACGGCCGGCGATATCATCGGTGCAGCGAAGTCGACGGCTGAAACGACGGAAAGTGAGGATGCGGAGCCGCCGAAGCCACGTAACTGTACGGCGAAGCAGCTGCTGGCGCAGATCCACGACGTGACGGACGACAGCATTGCCGACTACCTCTATGGAGATTTCGATGGGGACGGCGTGCGCGACCTCGTCGCCCTCAGCCTGCACTGCACTCCGCCGAAGGAGACGGCTGCGAGCGACTGGAGCGCGATCTATGCGGCACCGGACGGAAGCGAGGACGGCGATGCGATGCGCTTCAGCAGCGGTACGGACTATACACTCAGCTGGTGGTTTGCGAATGGCGAGCAGGTTTATACCTTCGACAGCATGCGTGCCCCGGTGGTGACCGGCGCGAAGCTTCTGAAGCTCGAGACGGATGTGGGACTCCAGCTTGCAGCGACGGTCTACTGGGAAGATGAGGACACGGATGCGGTGAACACGAGTGCCGGGACATCACTGTTTTCCGGCACCCACAGCGCAGCAGCCTATGCGGCGGACGCCGGCGCGAATCAAGGTGGACTCAGCGCCACCCGTCAGACCGACAGCACCAGCCTCATCTACCGCTTCGATGACAGTGGCGCGACGGAGCTCTTCCGTGAGGATGGCTACCGCCTCTCGAACCCGGGCGCGAACCGCATCGGTTTCTCCAGTGTTCACTACACGAAAGGAGACGACGGCAGTCTGAACGAAAGCTGCGCGTACGGGACACTCCGCTACAACACGGCGGACGACAGCTATCAGGAATATGCATTTTGATTCAGCGAGGGGACGAAGAATCCTCTCGCTGAATTTTTATAGAAATATATTGACATCCGCACAACATATGATAACATATTCATATGAACGATAATTCATTTGATGCGGCGTGACGATCGTCGCTGAACACATTGAAGGCACGCTCGAGGGAGCGCCGATACTGTGTCCGCATCCAGAATCCATCTATCTGATATCAAATCGCTATGAACGAAACGGAGGAAGCCATGCCGAACGCATACGACACAAAGAAAATATCTCATCTTATTCAGAATGTTTCCGAGGATGAGCTCAGCGATCTGGCAGAGCTTTTCAAGATTTTCGGGGATTCCACCCGGATCAAGATCCTGTTTGATCTCTTCCAGGGTGAGAAGAACGTCACAGAGATCTGTGATGACCTCGAGATGAACCAGTCCGCGGTTTCACATCAGCTGAAGATTCTGAAGGTGAGCAAGCTCATCACCTCCCGCCGGGATGGAAAGGCGGTGTACTACCGTCTGGCTGACGAGCATGTGAAGACGATCATCGCGATGGGTAAGGAGCATATCGAGGAGTAAAAACCGACGAAGAAAGGACCATTATGAAGAAGAAATTCAAGTGTGAGATCGATTGTGCAAACTGTGCAGCGAAGGTAGAGGATGCCATCAAGAAGCTCGATGGCGTGCAGGATGCGAAGGTAAACTTCATGCTTCAGAAGTTTACGCTCGAGGCCGCCGACGAGCAGTTCGACGCGATCCTCCAGCAGGCGATCGAGGTCGGAAAGAAGATCGAGCCGGATTTCGCCGTTGAGTTGTAATTCGCGCGTCTCGACTGCGCCCGCCTGTATGGGCATGCATATTTCCCACGCCCATACGGTGCAGCTGCGCCGGTGGACGTGGTTTTTTCGGACATTTTTCGAGATAAACCGGGCCACGGTGCATGAAAACAGCCACAAACAGCCGGAACCGAAGCTGATGTACAGCACGGAGACATGAAACTGACAGAAAAGAGGAGAGTTATGGAACCGAAATTAAAGAAGGAACTGCAGAAAATTCTCACCGCCCTCGCGATTTTCTTCGCCATGATGGTGGTGGATAAGACGGGCCTCTGCCCGCTGATCTTCGCGCACCGCCTCCCGAGCCTGTTCGCGTACCTGATTCCGTACCTCCTGTGCGGCTATGACGTGGTTCGCAAGGCGCTCCTCGGCATCCGGAACCGCCAGCCGATGGACGAGTCGCTCCTCATGTTCGTGGCGACGATCGGTGCCTTCGCGACCGGTGAGAATTCTGAGGCCGTCGCCGTCATGGCCTTCTACCTCGTCGGTGAGTGGTTCCAGAAGTACGCCCTCGGAAAGTCCCGCAAGAACATCGCGAGTCTCATGGACATCGTTCCGGAGGAGGCCAATGTTGAGCGCGCGGACGGGTCCATCGAGACGGTGGATCCTGACGACGTCGAGATCGGCGACATCCTCGTGATCAAGCCGGGCGAGAAGATCCCGGTCGACGCCGAGGTCCTGAGCGGTGAGTCCATGGTGAACACCGCAGCGCTCACCGGCGAGTCCGTTCCGCGGAGCGTTCATGCGGGCGAGGCGGTCATCTCCGGCTGCATCAACGGTGAGGGACTCCTCCGCGTCCGGGCGACCAAGGCCTTCGAGGATTCCACAGTCTCGAAGATCCTCGAGCTCGTCGAGAACGCTTCCGAGAAGAAGTCGAAGACCGAGAATTTCATCACCCGCTTCGCCCGCGTCTACACCCCGATCGTCGTGTACTCCGCGATCGCCCTCGCGATCATCCCGTCGATCCTCACCCGCGATCCGGCGACCTGGATCTACCGTGCATGTACCTTCCTCGTCGTGTCCTGCCCGTGCGCCCTCGTGATCTCCGTTCCGCTCGCCTTCTTCGGCGGCATCGGCGCGGCCAGCTCGAACGGCGTGCTCGTGAAGGGCTCGAACTACCTCGAGCTGCTCTCGCACCTCCATACCGTCGTGTCGGATAAGACCGGTACCCTGACCGAAGGCAACTTCCAGGTGTCCGAGGTCCTGCCGGCTCCTGGAGTCGAAAAGGCCGAGCTTCTCCGCATGGCCGCCCTCGCCGAGGGCATGAGCACCCACCCGATCGCGAAGTCGATCCGCGACGCGTACGCGGCGGAGGTGCCGGGCGCGGAAATCAACACTGCCCTCGTTACGGACACGGTCAATGTCTCTGGCCAGGGTCTCATCGCGACCCTCCCGGGTCGCCGTATCTTCGTCGGCAACGCGAAGCTCATGCAGGCCTACGACATCGACTTCACGGAAGCGACGAACGCCGCCGCGACGGTATCGTATGTGGCCGTGGAAGAAGAACGCCGGTCGGCAGATACCAGCGCTGCGGCTGCCGTAGGCGGGAACCTCACGGGAAGTGACGGTGCAGACGGCGGAAGCATTGGCACTGGAAAAGAGAAGGGAAGCATCCGCTACCTCGGCGCGATCCTGATCCGGGATCAGCTGAAGCCGGAGGCGAAGGACGCCATCGCCGAAATGAAGCGCGAGGGCGTGCAGAACGTCGTGATGCTCACTGGTGACCGGAAGGCCGTCGGCGAGGCGGTCGGCAAGGAGCTCGGCCTCGACCATGTCTACACCGATCTGCTCCCACAGGACAAGGTCGAGAAGGTCGAGGAGCTGATCTTAGAGCTCGATCGGCACGGACGGCAGCAGGATAAGGCGGAGCTCGCCTTCATCGGCGACGGCATCAACGACGCACCGGTGCTGGCCCGCGCGGACGTCGGCATCGCGATGGGCTCGATGGGCTCCGACGCCGCGATCGAAGCCGCCGACATCGTCATCATGGACGACGACCTCGCACGCATCCCGATCGTCATCCGCATCGCCCGCCGCACCGTCGCCATCTCGACCCAGAACATCGTCTTCGCCCTCCTCGTGAAGATCCTCATCCTCATCCTGACCGCCTTCGGCCTCACGAACATGTGGATCGCCGTCTTCGGAGACGTCGGCGTCGCCGTCCTCTGCATCCTGAACTCGATGCGACTGCTCACCATCAAGCGAACGATCTGAGAAAAACTGAATAGGATACGCAAAAACAGCATTGCTCGATTTTTATGGCGATCGCATCATAGGATGCGATCGTCTGTTTTTTCGAAGCGGTAGTGCTGCTTGATCTCCGGGTACTTCGCGTGATCGACTTCTTCCATGAACATGTCATACGGGCGGGCGAAGAGGCCCATGTCGTCATAGAGGGCCTGGTAGATCATGAGTGCTTCGCGGGTTTCGGAGTGCGTGGCGACGCCGATGATGCGATACAGATAGCGGGTTTTGTTCTCCGGTTTTGTGAGGTCGAGCGTCTCTCGTTTAAAGTGCCGGACGAGATCACCGGCGTGAAACGTTCTCAAATTCTCCATGGTTCTTATTCTCCATCTTCGTCAAAAATACGGCTACCGCATAGCTTATAGTATGATAGCAAACCGGGCCGCTCAGATACAGAATGCGGCATAGAGCGGAACGATCTTCAGATTATTCTCCATGCCGAAGTTTTTCGCAGAAAGCTTGATGGCATACGCAGGCTTGTAGCTGTCCATGTAAATCCGCAGGCTTTTCGCTCTGGTGTTGTCGGCAGATTTGACTTCGATCGGAATGAGCTGACCTTCGCGCTGAATCACAAAATCGATTTCAGCGCCACGCTCGGATGCCCAGTAATAGCTCCGGTAGCCGTTGATGGTGAGCTGAACATGAACATAGTTTTCCGTCATACCGCCCTTAAAGTCGTTGATTTCATCCACCATATAGAGGATATCATCGGCGGCGACATCCTTTTTCGCGCAGAGAAGTCCCAGGTCAGATACATAAATCTTGAATGCATCGATATCCCGGTAGTTGTCGAGTGGTTTTTTGATCTGCTCGACCCGGTAGACCTGTGACACGATGCCGGACAGGCAGAGCCATTCGATCGCGTTTTCAAATTCGGAAGCCCGTGCGCCTTTCTTCAGCAGCTTATACTGAAAGCGAGTATTCGTTTTTGAGAGCTGCACCGTGATATTGTCGTAGGCAAGTCTCGTTTTTTTGATTTCATTCAGGGTATTATACTTGCTCATATCATTCAGATAGCTGGCAAGGATGGTATCCTGTGTATGCCGGACCAGAATATAATTTTTTGTGTTTATAAACTGCATCACACACTCTGGCATGCCGCCGACGACCAGATACTGACGATAGAGCTGCATGGCCGCTTCGTGCAGTGCAGATGGCAGCGGGGTATCGGTCTGAAAGCTCTGTCGGATTCTCTCCACCAGTTCCTTTTCACCGAGCGCCAGCATGAATTCTTCCATATCCATAGGATAGAGCGTTTTCATATCGACCTTTCCGACAGGAAAAGAGAATTTCGAGCGGTTCACTGCGACACCGAGCAAACTGCCGGCGACGATGATGTGATAATCCGGAGCGCTCTCGCAGAAATACTTGAGAGAGGTTAATGCTCTTTCGCAGAGCTGCACCTCATCAAATACGATCAGCGTTTTTTCCTTTACGATGGTCTGATCTGCGATGCGGGAGAGGATAGGAATCAGATAATTCGGGCTGATGTCTTCATCGAAGGTCTCACTCAGCTTCGGGTTCGTCTCAAAGTTAAAGTAAGCCACATTCTCATAATGCGTACGTCCGAACTCGAGAATAGAATAGGTTTTTCCGACCTGCCTCGCTCCCTGTAAAATCAGAGGTTTGCGATGGCTGCTTTCTTTCCAGGATTCTAGAAAGTCAAAGATTTTTCTATACATGATCGGTCCTCCTTCACAGTGATACATCCAGTATAACAGATGTTTGCGTTGAATAGTGTAAAAATGCTGAAAAAGTTCGTGTAAAATTACGCGAAAAAACAGCGAATAATTACACAAAACGACATGAATGTAAAATAGCTGGTATTTTAAGCCAGGGTTTATATAATGTTGCAAAAAATCTGCTGGATTTACAAATTCTTTCTTATAGCCAAAAAAAATGATAGTAATAACGTAGTGTTTGCTGATTATCATGAAAAACTATCGGCCACAGCAAAGTTTTTCCGCCTGTGGAGTAAAAACTATCGGTCACAGCAAAGTTTTTTCGGTTGAAAAGTAAAAACTATCGACCGCAGCAAAGCTTTTTTGCTGCACTGATATTACCTGCGCCTATAGCAGGTGAGAGCTTTTCCGTAATAGAATCCGCCCTGCGTCCATGATAGTCTAGTAAGAGGTGCCTCCGGCACCTGCGGACAGGACATCGCATCATGATGCCGCTCGTCCAGAAAGCAAAGGAGGCCATCGATGATCCAGCTTAGTACGACGCAGATTTTTCTTATGATTTTCATCCCGGGGCTCATCACGCAGCTCCTCCGGGCACTGCCGTTTGTGATGTTCGGACGCCGCGCGATTTCGCCGACGATTCGTACACTCGGCGCGACCCTGCCCTTCGCCATCATGGCGGTGCTGGTCGTCTACTGTTTGAAATCGATCCCGACCGGCAGCCTGAAGGAGAACCTCGAGCTGATCGCTGCGGTTCTGATGGTCGCGGGCCTTCACCTCATAAAAAAGAACACGGTCCTCTCGATCAGCGTGGGAACCGTGTTCTATATGGTGCTGGTGCACCTGATCTAATATCGGATGCCAATGTCGCTGTCGCCACTTCATCGCTGTCCGCGGTGATCGTTGGCTGCCGACGCATGGTTGTGCAGACACAGCAACTATGGGGGCCGGCCATCAGGATGGCCGATGTCACATCAGGAGCTGCGCGATGAGCTCCATCATGCCGGTGAGAACCATGACGAGGATCGGGTCCCAGTGAAGCTTTCGAAGCATCACGAGGGCGATCACGAACCAGGCGCACATGCGGAGCTCGAGGGTGTCTGGCAGGCCGATGGCCGGCAGGAGGATCAGGAGCCCTGCGGTGAAGATGAGGGCGACGACCGCCGGGCGGAGCGTTTTCAGGACGCCCTGCAGGAGGCTCAGCTTCCGGTACTTTGTGTAGATGATGGCGATGATCGTGACGATGAGGCAGCTCGGAAGAACGTTTCCGAGGGTCGCCGCGACGGCACCGAGCGGGCCCGCCATCTGGAGTCCGATGAAGGTCGCGGCGTTGATTGCGATCGGGCCGGGCGTCATCTGGGAAATCGTGACGAGATCGGTGAAGTCCGCCATGCTGATCCAGTGATAGTGGTTCACGACCTCCTCCTGGATCAGTGGCATCGCGGCATAGCCGCCGCCGAAGCTGAAGGCACCGATGCGGAGAAAGGCGAGGAAAAGCTGGAGATAGATCATGACTGCACCTCCTCGTTTGCTGTGTGACGCTGCGCATCCGAAGCTTCTGAAGCAGATGTGCTGTGGGTATCGGAGGCAGTAGCAGTCTGCGTGTGCGACTCGGCAGCAGGCGCATGTTTCGTCCGTCCGAGTGTTACGGCGACGCCGAGGGCGATGACCGCGAGGATGATCCAGATCGTGGAGATACCGAGGATGTAGTTCGCGACGAAGGCGGCGAGCATGATGATGAGAGACGACCAGTGAAAGCGAGCGGACGTCTCTTTTTTAGTGTCGCCAGTGTGGGCGACGTCGGATGTGGTGGTTGTCGTGCCAGAGGCGGATGGAGATGTGCCATTCGTCGACTGCATTGGCCGCGGGTGCTTCGGCTTCTCGACCAGTACGCCGCTCGCCATGTCCCAGGTGACGGACATGATGACCGCGCTGACGCCGCAGCGCATGCCGGACAGCATGTGGTGGATCATGAAATTCGAGCGGAAGGCGGAGTAGAAGAGGGAGATGATGCTCAGCATCAGGAAGGGCGGGATGACGGCACCGAGCACCGAGAGCAGGATGCCGGGGAAGCCGCAGATCTTGTAGCCCACGACGATCGCGCCATTGACCGCGATCGGGCCCGGTGCGGACTGTGCGATCGCGACGAGATCCAGCATTTCGTCCTCGCTGATCCAGTGCAGGTCGTCGACGAACTTCTTTTTCAGCAGCGACACGATGACATAGCCGCCCCCGAAGGTGAAGGCGCTGAGATACAGGGTCTCGAAGAAGAGCTTCCGGAGACGCGCGCCGGAGCCTGGAGCTATATCGGTAGATTTATTTATTGATTCACTCACGTCAGGATACCTCGTTTATTCTCTGGGTGATTTCAGGATGAGCCGTGACAGAGACTGGAAAAGGGGCCTCTGCTGGTAGTATAAGCAGGGATTCGTTATATTTCAACGATCCATAGTATAGGACCAAACGAAATATATTATATTGCATAGATTTCAAAAAATCATATAGGGTTTTAGCGAGCCTGCTTCGAAAATAATAGACCATATCTATGAAAAATGGCCTTTCGTGAAAAATAATATATAAAAGTCTCGGAAATCCATAGGAAACGGGCGCACGGGTATATGAAATTTTCTGAAATGCTCATAATAATATAGTGAGCATCCTCCGGGAGCGAAGGGTGCTGCCAAAATGTATATTATTTTTTCGTATTATTCAAAGTTCATGTTTCTACGAAAAAACACGCATTTTCGAAACTTCTATATATAATGTAAAACGACTTGTTAATTCTGTGTCAAATTAACAATGTTCAAGTTTTTCATCACATGTTATACTTCAGATAACTGGGCGATTTTATGTATATTTTTTTCAGGAGGAAAATATATGGTTACAAATGATAGGGGTGCGGTTTCCATCAAGCATGCTGTCATGGAGGGGCTCGCACGCGAGCTCTGGGAGCATGACGAGATCACACCAGATGCAGAGAATCAGCTGATTATGTCGATTTCACCGGGACCTCACGCAACATGGCGCTGCTGTGTCTACAAGGAGCGTGAGATTCTGAGATGGCGAATCCGTCTTTCTGAGAACATGGATGCAAATCCATACACGACGGAGAAGAATCCGAACGTCGTACAGGTCATCGATCCGGCCTGCGAGGAGTGTCCGCTATCCACTTATTCTGTAACCGATAACTGCCGTCTCTGCCTCGGTAAGGCGTGCCAGAACAGCTGCCGCTTCGGTGCGATCACCATGACCGAGTCGAGAGCGCACATCGATCCGAACAAGTGTAAGGAGTGTGGTATGTGTGCGAACGCCTGTCCGTATGGAGCCATCGCGCATCTGGAGCGTCCGTGCCGTAAGCCGTGTCCGGTCAATGCCATCAGCTACGACGAGAACGGCATCTGTAAGATCGACGATAAGAAGTGCATCCGCTGTGGTCAGTGCATCCACAGCTGTCCGTTCGGCGCGATCGCATCGAAGATCGATGTGCTCGATGTCATCCGTGACATCAAGGCCGGCAAGGAAGTCTTCGCGATGTGTGCACCGGCGATCGAGGGTCAGTTCGGTAAGGACATCACCATGGGCTCCATCCGTGAGGCACTGAAGGAAGTCGGCTTCACCGACATGGTCGAGGTCGGTCTCGGCGGCGATATGACCGCAGCGTACGAGGCAGAGGAGTGGTCCGAGGCACGTAAGGAAGGTAAGAAGATGACGACCTCCTGCTGTCCGGCATTCATCAACATGTTGCGTATGCATTTCCCGGAGCAGTTTAAGGAGAACATGTCGGAGACCGTTTCCCCGATGTGCGCGATTTCCAGATACCTGAAGGCGACCCACCCGGGCTGCACGACTGTATTTATCGGACCGTGCATCGCGAAGAAGTCCGAGTCCCATGAGATGGGGATCGAGGGCAATGCAGACTACGTTCTCACATTTGGCGAGATGACCACGATGATGGCCTCGAAGAATGTGGAGATGAAGCCGGTGGTTGATCCGTATCAGGAGTCGTCCATCTGGGGCAAGAGCTTCGCAACATCCGGCGGCGTTGCAAACGCGGTTATGGAGGTGATGCGTGAGCGGAACGAGGATACGACCGGTATCAAGCTTCGTGCAGCAGCCGGTGGCAAGGAGTGCAACGTTGCGCTGACACTTCTCAAGCTCGGCAAGCTCCCGGAGGATTTCATCGAGGGTATGGTCTGCGAGGGCGGTTGCGTCGGTGGCCCAAGTAAGCACAAGACGGAGATGGAGCTTCGGAAGTCCCGTCAGGATCTTCTGAACCAGGCCGATGATCGTAAGATCCTCGATAACCTCGAGAAGTATCCGATGGATAAGTTCTCCATGATGCGTGGACATATGGCTCCGCCACACAGCGAGACGAAGTAATTTCTAAATAAACCGAAGGGCGACTGTCAGAAGCGCAGTACTCCGAGGTCGGAAAAATCAAAAATTGGCCCCTAAGAACCAGTAGGCCCTCCGCAAACGACTGAGTTTTCTTTATGAAAACTCAGTGTTGCGAAGGGTGCTAAGGAAAATTACTCCAACTGGTTCTAAGGGGCCAATTTTGATTTATTCACGGCCTCTGCGTATGGCTTCTGACAGTCGCCCTTCGGCAGTATTTAAGAATTTAACTTAGTGCCGCGGACGATGTGTGCCGAGGCCGACGACGGTTTCCGTCTGGTTGATGAGGTCGACGACCTTCTCAATCGTGAGTTTGCCGTCCTTCAGCTCGAGGACCATCGCACCGCAGTTCGGGACGATGCCGCCGTCCCAGTAATCCGCGTCGCTCAGGTTCCGGACGATGCTCTCGACGCCGCGGAGGATACCGCCGTGGCAGGTCACCATCACGCGCTCATATTTATCTTCATTTGGATAAAGATACGTATCGAAAAAATGCTCGATACGGTCCTTCACCTCGCGGATTGACTCGCCGCCCGGCAGTGGTGCCACGGTATCCGGGTACGCGAACCAGCGCTTCAGATGATCGAGAATCTCTTTCTCCGCCTCGGTATGCGGCACATCATCGCGCATCTCGATGCCCTCTCCGGTACCGAACGCGATCTCCTGGAGATCGTCGAGTGGCTCAATGCTGAGATCAGGGTGATTCTTCAGGATGATCTCGGCCGTCTTCTTCGCACGCACGAGCGGGCTCGAGAATACTCGATCGAAATGCAGGTCCTTCAGTGCCTCCGCCGCGATGCGCGCACCGGCGAGTCCCACATCATTTAACGGAATATCCTTCCGTCCCTGCAGACGATGCTGCTGATTCCACATCGTTTCTCCATGTCTGATCATATATATTTCCATCATCGTTTCCTCGCTGTCTATATGTTCTGGTGCATGATTCGCATGGACTGAAGTATATCATATTTCGACGGAAATAAGTAGTCATCAGATCGCTGAAGCGAATGAATTGTATTTATTTCTGTACAATGGCATGTAAACTGAAAAACTGGCATCTTTAAACGTTTACAACATTTACGGAAACATGGTATAAGTAAATATTAGAGTAGTTCGAAAAGATAACATGGAAAATTCCGCTAAAGACAGCAGTGACATCGTGACGTTTTTATACGATTAGGGCTTGTTAATGGCTGGAAAAGCAAGGGCACGCGAGCGTAGTTTATGGGGTCAGACCCCCTTACGAAATTCTTAAGATGACGCCAGTGCCCGTTTTCCCGTATAAAAGCGAGCCCAATACTGAGAACTGGATCGGTGTCCCTGGCGCAGGTAAAACGGTACCGATCATTGTGAGCCGGGCAGATGGCAGTTATTATGTTCACACATCAACGACGGCATCGAGAACAAATAAAGGTAAAACGTATGTGACGATTTCAGACCATCTGAGTCAATCGTCTGTTAAAGACGGCGGCTATATTTCGGGTGCGAAATATGACACACTTGCAGAGGCTTATAGCGCATATGAAAAGCTGGTAAAGGAGTTCTACTCGGATTATAAGGAAACTCTTCTGAAGTAAACAATCGACATAAGATAAGAAAGCTGTGCGGATATGAAACGAGCTGAAAAAGAAAAACGCGGATTTACCCTGGCGGAGCTCCTGGTGGTCGTCGCCATCATCGGAGTACTGGTGGCCATCTCAATCCCGATCTTCACCACGCAGCTCGAGAAGGCCCGCCGCAGCGTTGACCTCTATAACGCCCGCGCCGTAGAATCCGTCCTCGTCAACGCCATCAACGATGGTAGCGTGCAGCTCCCGGCTGGAGTGAAAGGCGATACATCCGGCATCTGGGTGACGATTAGGCGTGAGGACAAAGGATGGCCAAGCGCTTATGGTAGTCAAACTGGAAACGTATTTTATGGTGCCAGCAAGAATACGGTGATTAATGGAGTGATCAAAACAACTGCATGGAATGCAAGCGATACTGAACTCCCAAAGATCGTAAAAGCAGCCGGACTGGATGATCTGAAAATTAACAGCCGGCGATCGGATAGTGGAAAACCGGATGGCTGGGACTGGATCGTGATTCAGGTTGGATATCGATGGCAGAATGGGCGAGATACGAAACCAGTTCTATTTACACAAATCTACAGCGGTTTTGAAGGTGGGCCGTCAGGCGCACATGATTACAATCACGACAAAAACTGCATCGGAAAACTGATCGGTGCCTGATTCCTGAGTGAACTGCATCGTAATCGTTCAGCGGTGGGAGCCCCGGAGGGCCGGCAGCGGAAGCCATACGGAGAGCTCGTGAAGAATCAAAATTCCAGTCCTTAGAAGTACTTGGAGTAATTTTTCCTTAGCACCCTCTGCAACGCCGAGTTTTCATGAAGAAAACTCGACGATTGTAGAGGGCCTAGTACTTCTTAGGACTGGGATTTTAGAGTCTTCCGAGCTCGGAGTACTGTGCTTCCGTTGCCGACCCTCCGGGTCTCTCGGCCACTGAACCAGTACGTTTTACCAGAATTTCACCCGCGTTTCGCCGTTTTTTGCCCTTTTCCGGATTGTTTCCCGCCCGGCTCTTCCTATATAATGAGTAAATGACATTATAGAAACGAAAGGGGGATCGCGATGACGGACATGTATTTTCTCGTGCTTACCGCGATCAATTTATTTGCGCTCGCATTTATGTGTGTGCTGGTGAGCCTGAATGATACCTTAAATCCGAAGCAGACCCGCGGCTTCCTGTACACCTTTCTGCTGATTGCATTGATCTCGATCCTGGAGCTGATCACGGTGCTGGTGGACGGAGGGCCACGCTGGATGCGGCCCATCAACATCATCTCAAACTACCTGGGCTTCAGCCTGACACCCGCGGTGCCGCTCGTCATGGTCTACACGATCGACCAGACCGGACAGATCAGTGAGAGTCTGAAGGTGGCGACCGCGCTGGAAATCGTGTACTTTCTGATCATGACCGTCTCGCTCTTCACGGGCGGACTGGTGTTTACGGTGGACGCGGCCAACCAATACTCGCGACTGGGCGGCTTCCCGGTCTACATGCTGATGTATTACGCCGGTATCGTCTTCCTGATGTACCATCTCCTTGAGATGGCGCGCTTTTTCCAGAACCGTGGCCGGGAGCTCATCTATGCGCTGGCGCTGTTTCTCGCGCTGGGAACGCTCGTGCAGATCCGGCTGCCGGGGATCCACGTGACCTGGCTCTGCGTGACCATACTGTCGATCCTGTACTACCTCTACTGCAACGAGATGTGGAACCAGCTCGATGGTCTGACAGGACTGCTCAGCCAGAAGAACTACCTGAACCGGACGCTGAACCTGCACGAAGAGGACCGGATGCTGATCGTACTCGACCTCGACGATTTCAAGCATATCAATGATACCTACGGGCATCTCGCGGGTGACCGCTGTCTCCGTGAAATTGCACAGTGCCTGAAAAAGGCCTACAGCCGCTATGGCAACTGCTACCGTATCGGTGGTGATGAGTTCTGTGTGCTGCTCTGGAATCCGGAGAAGGAGGTCTTCTGCCGGGAGAAGTTCTACTGGAATCTGACGAAGCAGCGCGTGAAGACCTCGATTCTGCCGAATGTTTCGTACGGAAGTGCTCTCCTCGATGCGTATGAGAGCATCCGCGATACGAAGGCCCGCGCCGACCAGAAGATGTACCAGAATAAGAAGGAACATAAGGCAGAGAAACACTTCACGTAAAGCAGCAGGCCGCCGGCGTCCGCAAAACCCGATCTCCGACCTGCGCCGGAACATGTTCATAAAATCGTAAGAAAGCAGCTGATTGACAATCGGCTGCTTTCTTTTTATACTTCAACTGTACTAATACAATTAATACACTTAATTCACTCAAATCACACGAATTAAATGAATCACCTGGCTACGCTTCTGCCGGATCTGATGCATTTGATTCACAGATTCAGGAAACGTACTGGAAAGGGGATAGCGGATATGATTCTCATCGATTACAAGGATCGACGTCCTCTCTATGAGCAGATCGTGGAAAAGCTGTCGGATCTGATGGTCCGGGGCGTGCTCGCGCAGGACAGCCAGCTGCCGTCCGTCCGAAGCCTCGCGACGGAGCTGTCGATCAATCCGAATACGATCCAGCGGGCGTATGCGGAGCTCGAGCGACAGGGCTATATCTACTCGGTGAAGGGACGCGGCAGCTTCGTGGCGGAAAATCACCAGATTCGTGCGAAGAAGCAGGTCGAAATCTGGCGGGAGCTCGCACTGCTGGTTGAGGACGCACGGAACGCCGGCATCACGATGGAGGCATTTCAGGCGCAGGTGGCGCAGAATTACGAACTGAATCCGGGCACAGGCGCAGGCCAGGGCACAGGTACAGAAACAGGATCTGGTGCGGGCCAGGGCGCAGGCACAGAAACAGAATCTGGCGCAGGCTCGGAATACGAAACAGAAACAGGAGGCAGAAGATGATAAAGGCGGACAATCTGACCAAGCGCTTTCAGGGCGTGACCGCAGTGGATCATATCCATGCGGAGATTCAGGATGGCACTGTGTTCGGTCTGATCGGCACGAACGGTGCCGGGAAGAGCACCTTCCTCCGGATGGCGGCAGGGATCCTGAAGCCGGATGAAGGCACGATCACCCTCGATGGGGAGGCGGTTTTCGAGGATATACGGGTGAAGGCGAGATGCTTCTATATCCCGGATGAGCCATATTTTCTCGGAAACGGTACAGCGGACGATATGAAGACATTTTACCAGGGGATCTACCCGAATTTTGATACGGACCGCTTCGGCAGGCTCCTGAAGAGCTTCGAGCTCGACGGACGCCGGAAGATCCAGACCTTTTCGAAGGGCATGAAGAAGCAGCTTGCGGTGCTGCTCGGCATCTGCGCCGGCACGGATTATCTTTTCTGTGATGAGACCTTCGACGGCCTCGATCCGGTGATGCGGCAGACCGTGAAGAGCCTCTTCGCAAACGACATCGAGGAGAGGCACCTGACACCGGTGATCGCCTCGCACAACCTGCGTGAGCTCGAGGATATCTGCGATCACGTGGGGCTCCTGCACCGGGGCGGCATGCTGCTCTCGAAGGACCTGGACGATATGAAGATGAACATTCATAAGATCCAGTGCGTGCTGCCTGCCGGGCTCGACCGCACGAACCTGCAGGATCTCGACATCATGACGACGGAGCAGCGTGGAAGCCTGCTGACGCTCACGGTGCGGGGACAGAAGGAGGAGATCCAGGCGCGGATGCAGAGCTATCATCCGGTCTTTTTCGAGATGATCCCGCTCTCCCTGGAGGAAATCTTTATCAGCGAAACGGAGGTGGCCGGTTATGACATCAAGAAGCTTATTTTTTAAATACATGAAGGAAAATACGAAGCAGCGCATCTGGAACCTGGCGCTCGTCCTGCTCCTGTGCTTCTTCGCCTTCCCGGTGACGACGGCGCTCTGGAGCAGCACGGCCTTCCGACCGGAGAATCTGAACAGCAGTCTCCCGGCGGATCTCGCACGGACACAGGCGCAGAGGGACTTCACGCGCGACATGCTGCGGATGTACTCCATGAAGGGTGGCGCACTCGCGTTCATGCTGACGATTGCCGCAGTGGTGCTGGCGGCCTCCGGCTTCGCGTACCTGCACTCGAAAAAGAAAACGGATTTCTACCACAGCCTTCCGATCCGACGGGAGATGCTGTACGCGGTGACCTGCCTGAACGGCTTTCTCTACATGGCCGTTGCCTATCTCGGCTTCCTGACGATCGCCGCCGTTATGATCCGCGTGAAGGGCGTGCCGTTCGACTGGGGCAGCCTGTACCTCGCGAGCGTCGAGCACCTGTGCTTCTTCGCCCTCGTGTACATGACCGCGATTCTCAGCATGCTGCTGACCGGAAATCTGGTGGTGGGCCTGCTGGGGACCGGCGTGCTTTTCAGCTGGGGACCGGTGATCTGCATGACGATCTCGGCGTATTTTTCGGAGTATTTCACGACCTTTTACGGCGACGACAGCTTCCTGCTGGCGCTTAGTGAGCGGACCTCCCCGGTCGCCTGGTATGTGAAGGCCTGCATGTCTTCGCAGCCTGGACGTATGGCGCTGTGGGCAATGCTGGCAGCGGCAGTGCTGTTCCTCCTCGGTATGCTCCTCTATCGCCGACGTCCGTCCGAGGCAGCCGGCCACGCGATGGCTTTTCCGATTACGGAGCCGATCATCCGCTTCCTGATCGCCGTGCCGTCGTCGCTCCTGCTCGGCGCGATGTTCCACTCGATGATGTACGAGGATGGCTGGACCGTGTTCGGCCTCGTCTGTGGACTCCTTCTCGTGAGCTGCATCATCGAAATCATCTATCACTTCGATTTCAAGAGTCTGTTTGCGCATAAGCGACAGCTCCTTGTGAGTGCAGTCTTTGTCGGCGTCGTCTTCGCGATCTTCCGCTTCGACCTCTTCGGCTACGACCGCTACCTGCCGGCGACAGAGAAGCTTGCGTCCGGCGGCATCTACAGCGACCTCCTCGACCCGGATGCGACGAGCCAGTACCACTCGACGGTGGAATATACCGAGGGCTGGTATGGCGTAACGTTTGACGCGATGCCGTCCTCGACGCTGGCGGATGAGATGCAGATCTCGGACGATCAGGGGCTCGAACTACTCCATACGATCGCAGCGCAGGGTGTGCACGATGCGGCACAGGCCCGAGACCGCTTCCTGCGGGGCGGCGGGCGCTCCTATGATCTCGAGGAGGGCGATGAGGCGTTTCATAACGTCACGATCGCTTGGCACCTCCGGAACGGGCGGACCGTCTACCGCAGCTATCGGGTCAATGTCTCCGGCGTGAGAGCAGCGCTCGAGTCGGTTTATGATCTCGACGCCTACAAGACGGCGATGTATCCGGTACTGTCGCTGTCCGCGGACGACGTCGCGGGCATCAACTATAAGGAAGAGGACGAGTGCAGCCACGTGAAGCTCGCCGGAGCCGACGTGAAGGCGGCGCTGCTCGCGGCGTACCAGGAGGAGCTGAAGGCGCTGACGAGCGAGACCAGAGCGCACGAGATGCCGATCGCGGAGATCCAGTTTAAGACGAACGAGCAGCAGGCGCTCATCCAGAAGCTGCGCGACGAAGGCGGCAACTACACGCTCTTCAACCACTATTACTACTACCCGATCTACCCGTCCTTCACGAAGACCATCGCGCTTCTCCGGGCGTGCGGTGTCGAGGTCGGCGGGATGGTGACTCCTGAAAAGACCGCGAGCATCACGCTCTCGTATCAGGGCGTTGCAGTTTCGGAAGAGGAGATGGCACCGGCGGATACGGAACTTGGCCAGCGCCAGCGGAAGTACCTGAGTGACGACAGCCGTGCGATGCTGACCGTGACGGACCCGGAGCAGATTCGGGAAATCCTCGCGGCCTCCGCTTCACACTCGGTCGTTTCTCTGGCATGGAAATCGTCGTGGATATGAAGCGGTCGGATACGAAGTTTGCTGTGAACGTGGGTCAGCTGAAGAGCAGTGATGTGGCGACGGACACGGATGCAGATCAGCTGAAGAGCGATGATGCGGCGACGGGAACGGATGCAGATGCGTTCGAGACTGCAGACGATGGCGATCTGGATACGTTCGATGACGGTGCCGTGCCGATGTTCAGCGAGGATGCGGATGATGACGCGTTCGATGACGAGGATATGCTTGATGACGATGATGCGTACGATCTGGAAGAGGATGAGGAAGTCGAGGCAGAGGACCACGGCTCCTTCGTAAGAAACTTCTACTACGGACAGATCCCACAGTTCGTCATCGATGAATTCGGACTCACGCCGGACATCATGGAGAAGAATAAAGTATAAACGTTGGAGAAGGGAAGTCTGGCGGGACTTCCCTTCTTTTCGGTTCCGTAACGTCTGGTTTCACAGAAATTCTGCTTACTGGAAATGCATGGTGATGGTTCCAACGTCCTTATTATAGTGGCAGGTGCTGCTTCAGGTACTCTGATGGGGTGACGCCGGTGGTTTTCATAAAGAGCTTCGTGAAGTAACGGGTGCTGAAATAGCCGACGCTTTCGGCGAGTTCTCGTACAGTCCGGCACCTGCCGGCGGCGACCATCTCGATGGCCTTCTGCATACGCACGTTCGTGAGATAGTCCGTGAAGTTCTCGCCGGTTTTCATCTTATAGGTCTTACTCAGATAATTCGGAGAGATGCCGAGGAGATCGGAAATCGTGTTGATGCCGATCTGATTCATATAGTTTTCGTCGACGTACCGATTGATTTTTTCGATGGTATCCGGGGGACTGTCGGCGTTATGTAGCTGCTGGATACTGTCGGTAAGCTGTGCGATCGAGCTGGTTTCGATGCGATGATGGAAGGTCAGATCAAAGACGCGAGCGAGGGATGCGTCACAGCGTGCGAGCAGTGCATCTCCGTTTTCCAGATTTCGCATCTCCGAGAGCGTCTTATGCAAAGTCACGGAGTCCTGCAGCTGCAGAGCGAGAATCGCCTTATCCAGCAGTGTGGAAAGCGGGAGATACGTCTCCTGCTCCTTCAGCTCATCAAGGAACATGCATTTTCCTAAGGATGTGCAGAGGTGAATGCTTTCGAGCTTCTGCACATAACTGATGCGACGTAGTAAATCTTCGATGGAGTCTGCGTAGTAGACGAAGCCGGTCGCGAGGCAGGAGGAGAGCTTCTGAAAGTCCTCCGGGATGTGGTTGATGAGAGTGCGCGGCAGCTGGCCCGTCGTGATATAGATGAGCTCGCCACTCGGCAGGAAACCACAGCCGCACGGGAAGGAATACTTCTCCGAAAGGGCAGTGAGAGAGGTGGACAGCAGATCGAAATTATTTTTTTTCGAGGACTTCGGATCATGATCGAAGTAGAAGATCATGACGGTGTAGGGTGGTTGCACATATTTCGGCTGCTGAATAAACTGAATGGAGAAGTAGAGATCGAGGATTTTTTTACATTCGAGCTCGTAATCCTTCTGGTACGCCGAAAGCTCCTTCTGCTTAAGCTGCATGATTTTTTCCATGACCTTCTGTATATCTTCGAGCGCCGCCGGCTTCAGAATATAGTCGATGGCACCATAGGTCAGGGCCTTCTGTGCATAGGCGAACTCCGCATAGCCGGTCAGCATCACAACCGGAATATCCTTCGTATGAAATTGCGCGAAGGCGTCGAGTCCGGACAGCTTCGGCATGTGGATGTCGAGGAAAATGACATCCGGTGTATGGCCTTCGACATAGAGCAGCAGCTCTTCGCCGTTCGTAACCTCGATGAAGCTGTGCTGTTCCGGATACAGCTCCTCGATCATGCTTTTTAATCCCAAACGTGGTAGACGCTCGTCATCTGCCAGTACGATATTCATAGTCTATCCTTTCTGTTTCCGCGAACAAGTTTCCGCAGCTTTCGATCGTCCGGTGTCTACGCTTCACCATGAAATGAAAGTCCTGCGTCATTACTCTGCGCTTATATCCGTGGTACCGCCGCCCTTCATCGGAATATACACCGTAAAGCTCGTGATACCATCCTCGAGCGTGATATCCAGTCGTGCGTCCGGATCGAAAATCTTCAGTCGATTTTCGACATTCATGATGCCGACATGCTCCGAAGCGCGCAGCGTATCGAGATCAATCGGAATACCGTTATTTTTTATCGAAAGTACCAGTGTGCCATGGTCAATGCAGGCAGCCGTCCAGATGGTGATCGACCGTCCATCCGGATCCATGCCGTGCTTCATCGCATTTTCGACGAAGGGCTGAATCAGCAGACGCGGAATCTCAATCTTGCGGGTAGCCTCCGCACATTCGCAGACATAGGTGATACGCTCATCGAAACGAAGCTTCATGAGCTCGCAGTACTGGGTACAGAACTGAAGCTCCTGCGCGACAGTGGTCGTTTTTGAGTTGCTACAGGTATAGCGGAAGATATGCGTTAACTGCAGAATGCCGGCCTCCAGCTCCTTTTTCATTCCGAGACGATTCAGAGAGACGAAGCAGTTCAGCGTGTTATAGAGGAAGTGCGGATTGATCTGACTCTGTAGTGCCCGGTATTCCGCTTCCTGTCGCTGAATCTCGTTTTTATAGGAACGCTGAATATAGAGATCCAGCTGATGAATCATTTCATTCAGATGCTCTCCGATCATCGTAAACTCGTCCGCGACATAGAAATCGTTTCGCGCCATGAGTTCCTCCGGGATATGAATATCGAGATTACCATTCGATGCAGATTCCATCGCGCTCAGAATTGAGTTCAGCACGATGGTCGTCTTCTGAGAGTTCTTCCGGAAGAAGAGACAGCCGGCGATGATGGTCAGTACACCGAGAATCGCCGCGAGAATCCAGATAAGGAGAATCGACTTCATGTTGTCATGGTAAGAGGACAGAAACACAAGCGTCCATGGCATCCCCTTGATGCTGCGCTGATAGCGGAGATAGGTATCACCGGAGGTCCGGATCTTAGCGTCCTCGCGCAGAAGATAAGGCACCGCTTCGTCATCCAGATAACCTTCGTGATAAATCGGTTTTCCATTCTGATCTACGATGATAAATCCGGAGTGCGGGGTCAGCTCGACACTGTCAAACATGCCCCGGATTGGTGCGAGCGACGAGTCGATGCGCAGGACACCAAGCTTTCGCTTCGTATTAATATTCTTCACCGTATGAAACGTTGCGATGACCTCGGACTGCGTATTCATAAATGGCAGTGGTTCCGTGATGGAGTAGCGAAACGGCTCATCGAGCAAAAATCCATCTGCAAACCAGTACTGATCATTATAGCGAAAGTCCGCCGTCTCCAGCAGATCCCGATTCCGACTCGTCGTCAGAATCATCTGGTTCTTCGGATTTTTCGGCATGAACGAAATCGAGAGGATATCATCGCGCGAAGTGATCATCAGACGCTGCATACAGAAGATATAGTTCTGCCGGTAGGACCCGATGCGATAGTTTGCCGGCCCCTCCACCGTGTACTGCGCGTTATCGACAGCGGTATAAAAATTAATGATGTCATCATAAATATACGGCGTCAGTGCCATATGCTGCAGATCGGAAAAGTAGGTGCTCATATTACTGGAAATTTCGTACAGCGTCGTCGAGAAGTAGGTCTCGTTTTCCTTCTGAATCCGGTTTTGCAGGTAAAAGGCGAGGCAGGACGAGAGGATCGAAATCGGCAGGATGATACTGAAAAGAAAAAGCAGGATGAGTTTGTTCTGAAAGCTCTGTGATCGGCGCATCTTTCTCCTCTGTCAAAATCCACAAAAAATTCGAGTGCTTATAATTCCTATTTATAATATTTGAATCAATCCGCCGCGTCAACTGTCTCCCGGGCGTAGACATGGTCCGAATCCAAGAAGAGGTAACCGTTCAGACAGAGTGAAGTCAAGGCGTGGCTCGGCGGACAGTAACAGAAAAGGGTACCAAAGTGTAGAATTGAGTCACTTCAAGATGAATCTGTGTCCTGTTACTATGGATGTACATGAAAAAGCGCGCTTACCACACGAAGAAACGAAAGAAAAGGAAGGAAATGATTATGAAGAAATTCGCTACCTCCATGCTGATCGCAGCGATGGCAGTTACATCTGTAGCATGTTCGAAGGCTCCGGAAGAGCCGAAGACCACCGAGGCCGCTGAGACGACCGCAAAGGCAGAGCAGGCAGACAAGGAAGAGAAGGATGTGCCGAAGAGTGACGTTACCCTCGAGTTCTTATACAACCTGAATGGTGAGGCTATCAGTGATGAGGTGCAGGCAGTCTGCAAGCAGTTCACAGAGGAGACCGGTATCGGCGTTGAGGCGATCATGCCAGGAAGTAACTTCTCTGACATCATGAAGACCAGAATGGCTTCTCAGCAGCTTCCGGATGTATGGACGACCCATGGCTGGGCAGTCGCACGTTACGCTGAGTACCTTGCACCGTTGAACGATTTCGAGTTCGCAAACCATATTTCACCCTCCATCGCAGAGCAGATCACCGATGCAGAGGGTAACCTCTATACTCTTCCGATCGACATGGATCTGACCGGTATTGTATACAACGTAAACGTACTGAATGAGGCTGGTGTCAATGTAGACGACCTTAAGACATGGGATGACTTCGATGCAGCCTGCGAGAAGGTAAAATCCATCGGCAAGACTCCGATCCAGATCGGTGGTAAGGATAGCTATACCGTCGGTAATCTGATGGATTTCATCGCTCCGACCTTCATCTCCAACGAGGATGAAGCAAATCAGCAGGCACTGCTTGACGGTTCCTTCGACTGGTCGAAGTGGAACGTAGTCGTTGATAAGGTTGCCGGCTGGAATGAGGCTGGTTACTTCAACAAGGATGCCGTAACTTCTGACTTCATGACCGGCGTGAAGGCGATGGCAGCAGAGAAGTCTGCATTTATGTTCAATTCCGCTTCTGCCATTTCTGAGATGTATGTACAGAATCCGGATACCGAGCTCGGATTCATGCCACTGCCTGCACGTGAGACTGGTTTAAAGACCTCCCTTATGACGGGTGAGCATTTCGCAATCGGTATGTCGAAGACGACAGAGCACCCAGAGGAAGTAAAGCAGTTCATGGAGTTCATGGCGAGAGAGGACATCTGTGGAAGACTTGCAACCAAGTGCGGTATGCCTTCCGGTCTTGATAACGTAGAGAGTGATACCGGCCGTCTCGAGGCATTCTACGGCAAGTATGCAAACAACCCTGAGATCCTGAACATTCCTTACTTCGATCGTAAGTACCTTCCAAGCGGTATGTGGAATGACCTTTGTGTAACTGGTGGCACCATTCTTTCCGGACAGAAGAACGCAACAGAAGATGCTGTCGCTCAGATGAAGAACAGCTACGAAGAGAAGAAGGCACAGGAGTAATGAAATGAAGGTACAAAAAAAGGGAGTAATTAATCTTTTTTACATTCCTGCTGTTGTACTGTTCCTGGTTTTCGTAATCTATCCGTTCCTGCATGGTATAAGAATATCCTTTACCAACTGGAACGGATATTCGCAGACCATGAAGTTTGTGGGAATGAATAACTACGTTCGCCTCCTGAAGGATCCGAACGTAAAGACCGCACTGGTCAATACACTGATTTATGGTATCGTGAGTACGATCATCCAGAATATCCTGGGACTCGCGTATGCCCTGTTCCTGAATACGAAGTTCCGGGGACGTGCCATCGTTCGAACCGTCATTTACATGCCGGTCATGATCGCCTCCCTCATCATGGGTTACATCATGTACTTCGTATTCCAGTATGATGGTGGTGCACTGAACGACATCCTCATCTGGCTCGGACGTGAGCCGGTAGATCTTCTGTCGAGTTCGAACGCGGCCATCGCCATCATCGTCATCGTTAACTCCATCCAGTTCGTGGGTGTCTCCATGGTTATCTACCTCGCCGGCTTACAGAACGTGCCGAGCATGTACTATGAGGCTGCGAAGCTGGACGGTGCCAATGCTGTCGAGATCTTCAAGAATATCTCTCTGCCGCTTCTGATGCCGGCCATTTCGTCGTCGACCATCCTGAACCTTATCGGTGGACTGAAGCTCTTCGATCTCGTTATGGCGCTCACCAGTGGTGGACCTGGATTCTCTACCCACTCACTGTCAACACTCGTAACCAACCAGTACTTCTCGGCCCAGTCCGCAGGCTATGCATCCGCCATCGGTATCGCATCCTTCCTGCTGATCATGGTCATCAGTAACGTGGTTATCAAATTCTTCGACAAGCGGGAGGTGGATGTATAATGCAGAAGAAATCAAATCTGTGGAAATATCTACTGGCGATTTTTATCGTTTTTGTCCACATCATCCCGATCTACATGGTGATCGGTCTTGCATTCAAGTCACCGTATGACCACTCCTCGAGATGGGTACTTCCGGGCTACATCTATACGAAGAACCTCTATACTGCGCTCGAAAAGAGCGGCATGATGCTGGCCCTGAAGAATACCATCCTGATCACCGGTGTATCGATCATCCTGATCACCGTCATCGGTGCGATGGCCGCTTACCCGATTTCGAGAAATAAGAGTAAGCTGAATGTCATCGTAAAGGGTTTCATCATGGGTGTCATGATGATTCCACCACTCAGCATCCTGGTACCGCTCTACTCCTTCATGGCGAACATCGGCGGTATCAATACCTACTGGGGCATCATCGTGGCCCTCGTTACCTTCCAGTTACCGACCAGTATCTTCCTGTATAGTAACTTTATCCAGTCGATTCCGGTAGCGCTGGAAGAAGCAGCAGCCATCGACGGTTGCGGACCGATTCAGATCTTCTTTAAGATCATCCTTCCGCAGTTAAAGCCGGTGACCGCATCGGTTATCATCATCACCGGTGTGTACTGCTGGAATAACTATCAGTTTGCACTGTACCTTCTTCAGTCACCGAAGATGAAGACCGTTACACTGGCGATCGCCGGATTCTTCTCCGCCGATGCAGCGAACATGAACGGTGCCGCTGCGGCCGCGTTCATCGGTATCCTGCCGGTTATCGTACTCTTCCTCTTCCTGCAGAAGTATTTCATCCAGGGTATGGTAGATAGCGCAATTAAATAAAATATGTTTATGGCCAGGCCAATCACGCAATGAAATAGAAGTAATTGTCGAGGCCTGGCTATCGTTGTAGAAATAGATGGAGGCCGCTATGGGCATCACTTTTAATGAAGAAAAAAAGGTGTTTCTGTTAAAAACAAAGAACACCAGCTACCAGTTCCGCGTGGCGGAATTCGGATTTCTGGAGCATTTATATTACGGAAGGAGAGTGGAGGAGGCCGTGGATTACATCCCGGTCCGCCTTCGCCATGGTTTCGAGGCGAATCCGTATGAGATGAAGCAGGACCGTACACTGTGTCTCGACGTACTCGAGCAGGAGTATCCTGGCTTCGGCGTATCTGATTTCAAGACATCTGCATGCAGTATCATCCACGCAGATGGATCCAACTGTATCGATTTTCGTTACGTTTCGCATCGCATCTATAACGGGAAGTATACGATCGAAGGCATGCCATCTCTTCGGAACAAGGGGGATGACTGGATGACGCTCGAGGTCGTACTGCAGGATGTCGCAACGAAGGTAGAAGTGACCCTGTTCTACGGTGTACTGGAGAGCTGTGATGTCATCACGAGACATGCGGTGATTCGAAATTTCGAAGATACCGAAATTACACTGCATGCAGCCCACTCCACCTGCCTCAGCTTCCCGACCGATGAGATGGACCAGATCGATTTTTACGGCAGCTGGGGACATGAGCGAAATGCACAGCGAACACCGGTCCGTCATGGCAAGACCGTCGTGGACAGTATCCGTGGCATTTCGAGTCACTACTATAATCCGACCATCGTGTTATGTGATCACGAGACGACGGAGACGGCTGGTGACTGCTATGGCGTCGCCCTCGTCTACAGTGGAAACTTCCAGATTACGGTTGAGGTCAATGACTTCAAGCAGACACGTGTGGTGGCCGGCATCCATCCGGACACCTTCTACTGGAAGCTGAATCCGGGTGAAACCTTTGCGACCCCGGAGGCAGTGATGTCTTTCAGCGCAGCAGGTCTCACCGGATTAAGCCATCATTATCATGATGTCGTACGGCACTTCCTGATTCCGAGACAGTTCGAGGATCAGCGCTGCCCGGTACTCCTCAACAACTGGGAAGCGACGATGATCGACTTCGATGAAGAGCAGCTTATGCAGATCGCAAGTGCAGGTAAGGAGCTCGGCGTCGAGATGTTCGTCATGGACGACGGCTGGTTTGGGCGAAGAACGAATGAGTTCCGTGGACTCGGTGACTGGCAGTGCAATCTGGAAAAGCTTCCGAGCGGCATCGCCGGCTTCTCGAAGCGGATTCATGGTCTCGGACTCAAGTTCGGCATCTGGATCGAACCGGAGATGATAAGTGAAGACTCCCGACTTTATGAAGAGCATCCGGACTGGTGCATCGCTATCCCAGGCAGAAAGCCGACCAGGCAGCGGTATCAGCTGATTCTCGATTACAGTCGCGATGAAGTCGTCGAGTACATATTTGATCAGATTTATAATGAGTTCAAGGACGCGGAAATCGACTACATAAAGTGGGATATGAACCGCAGCATGACCGATCGCTTTTCACAGGCACTGCCGGCAGAGCGACAGGGTGAGCTCTGCCACCGTTATGTGCTCGGCTTCTATAAGCTGATGGAGAAGCTCACCACGACCTTCCCGCAGATTCGCTTCGAGGGCTGCTGTGGTGGCGGCGGACGTTTCGATATGGGTGTTCTGTACTACGCACCGCAGATCTGGTGCTCCGATGATACAGATGCCATCGAACGGATCAGCATCCAGCATGGTACCTCCTTCTTCTATCCGCCATCTGTGATGGGGGCACATGTTTCTGTCTGCCCGAACCAGCAGACCGGCCGCAGCGTATCGATCGATACGAGAGCCGCGCTTGCCTACTACGGCACCTTCGGCTATGAGCTCGATCCGAATGAGCTGAGTGATGAAGAGAAGGAAGCTGTGAAGCGCCAGATTCAGTACTATCAGGACCATGCGCTGACGAGCGCCTTCGGTAAGTACTACCGTCTGACCGGTGTAGGTGATGAATTCGTCGCCTTTATGTCGGTGGCGGATGATCAGAAGAGTGCGGTATTCAGCTTCGTGCAGCTTCGCACCAGTGCGAATAAGGGGATCATCTACATCAAGCTGCGCGGTCTCAACGAGTCTGCGATCTACACGATTCCAGAGCTCGGCTTAGAGTTAAGTGGCGCGAGCCTCATGTATGCCGGCCTTCCGATGCCGGTGATCAAGGCAGACAACACAGCGAAGACCTTTACGCTGATTCAGAAGTGAATAGAAGTATCATAGAATGAAAGACGTAGCCCGCCACGGGTATCTGCAGATGAGTTGCGCATCGGAGAGCTCTTCGGGCGTAGCTCTGCCGTGGATTGGAAACGTCAGATGGGTAGAGTATCAGGAGGATAAGAAAATGAAATTACGTTCACAGGAAGTACGTACACTGGCTCCGGAGAATGATCCGCTGAAGATGGGTATGGGCTGGAAGGTCGAGGACCTCGGTAAGCCGCAGATCATGGTGGAGAGCACCTTCGGCGACAGCCATCCGGGCAGCGCGCACCTCGATCAGTTCGTGAAGCAGGCGGTGCAGGCTGTCAACGAAAACGGTGGTAAGGCGGCCCGTTACTTCGCAACCGATATGTGTGATGGCATCGCACAGGGCCATGACGGCATCAATTACTCACTCGCACACCGCGATGCGATCACAAACCTCGTGGAGGCACAGGCAAACGCCAGCGTATATGACGGCGGTGTCTTCATCGCAAGCTGTGATAAGTCCATGCCGGCCATGCTGATGAGCATCGGTCGTCTCAAGGACATGAGTGCCATCGTTGTGACCGGTGGTGTTATGGAGGCGCATACCCTTCCGAAGGAGTACGTCGTTAACGATCCTGCCTGCGCGATCAACGAGCTTCTGACCCTCGAGCAGATCGGCAAGTTCGACGCCTGGGAGAAGACCGGCGTGATCCCGAACAGCCAGCTCGATTACTATAAGCACAACGCCTGCCCGAGCTGTGGCGCCTGCTCCTTCATGGGCACCGCCTCCACGATGCAGGTCATGGCAGAGGCCCTCGGGCTGATGCTTCCGGGCACCGCTCTGATGCCAGCCACTGCTCCGGAGCTCCGGCAGGCAGCGTATGATGCTGGCAAGCAGCTTATGGAGCTTGTGAAGAAGGGCATCACCGCAAAGGACATCGTGACGAAGGAGAGCTTCGAGAACGCGATCATGGTCCATGCCGCGATTTCCGGTTCGACCAATGCAACCATGCATCTTCCGGCCATCGCACATGAGTTCGGCATCGAGATCGATGCGGAGACCTTCGACCGTATGCACCGTGGCGCACATTATCTTCTGAACATCCGTCCGTCCGGCGACTGGCCTGCACAGTACTTCTACTATGCAGGTGGCGTGCCACGCGTCATGGAGGAGATCAAGTCGATGCTCCACCTCGACGTCATGACCGTCACCGGCAAGACCCTCGGTGAGAACCTCGAGGAGCTGAAGAAGAACGGCTTCTACGAGCACTGCGATGAGATCCTGAAGGAGAAGACGGCTGGACTGAACCGTGAGGTTACCCGCGAGGATATCATCCACAGCTTCGATAACGCAAAGGGCACCAACGGCAGCATCGCCATCCTCAAGGGGAACCTGGCACCAGAGGGCTGTGTCATCAAGCATACGGCCTGCCCGAAGGAGATGATGAAGGCGACGCTGACCGCGAAGCCATATGACAGTGAGGAAGCCTGCATTGCCGCCGTACTTGACGGTGAAGTGAAGCCGGGCGATGCGATCTTCATCCGCTACGAGGGACCGCGAGGCAGCGGCATGCCGGAGATGTTCTACACCGGTGAGGCGATCTGCGCGGATCCGAAGCTCGCATCCAGTGTCGCACTAATCACGGATGGTCGTTTCTCCGGCGCGAGCCGTGGTCCGGTGATCGGACATGTCAGCCCGGAGGCCGCGGTCGGCGGACCGATCGCCCTCGTGGAGAAGGGCGATCTCATCCAGATCGATGTGGAGCAGCGCCTGCTCGCCATCGTCGGTGTCAAGGGTGAGAAGAAGACGCCGGAAGAGATGGAGGCCATCCTCGCCGAGCGTCGCGCGAAGTGGCAGCCGAAGCCACAGAAGTACACGAAGGGCCTGCTGAAGCTCTATGCTCAGCACGCCGTCAGCCCGATGAAGGGCGCATACATGGAGTGATGTCGCTTCTTAGCAATGCAGACGCGATGAACTCGGATGAAGGCCCTACCGAAGGACCGAGTCAACCCATATCAAAATACTCAAGTATTTCACGACGTAAGGCATACGTTAGTTGTCATGGATATGTTGGTATCCAGTTAAGCGCACAGATCGGACGGAACGTTCGGAAGTGAACGACATTAAGGCCCCGGCGGGATATCCCGCCGGGGCCTTGACGTCGATCTACATTATTTCAGAAATGCTTCGTACATTTCTTTCAGTGCGTCGTAAACGCTGTATTCCGGGGTCCAGCCGAGTTCTTCGGTGATGCGGCTGTGGTCGCAGCAGATGCGCGGCTGGTCGGACGGACGGAAGCGTGCCGGGTCGACTTCGATGGAGATCGACTGGTGGCTGAGCTTCGTGACGTACTGAAGCAGCTCCGTCAGGTTATATGCCGTGCCGGAGCCGACGTTATAGATGGCGCGGCAGTCGTCATGCTCGACGATCATGCGGTATGCGCGGACGATGTCCTTCACGTGGCTGAAGTCGCGCTCGATGTTGAGGTTGCCGACCTGGATGGTACCTGGCTGTCCGCTCTTCTCGATCTCCGCCACCTGCTTACAGAAGCTTGGGAGGACGAAGGAATCGCGCTGGCCGACGCCGGTGTGATTAAACGGACGCACGCAGTAGACCTGAAGTCCATAGTGCGCGCGGTAGAGCGCCGCGAAATTTTCCTGCGTCACCTTCGAGATGCCATACGGGTTGCTGGCGTTGAGCTCCGTTTCCTCATCGATCGCCTGCTCTGTGATCACGTACTCCTCGCTGGAGCCGACGAAGAGGATGCGCGGCTTCTTCTCTGCCTTTCGTGCGGCCTCGAGGATGTTGAGCGCACCGACCACGTTCACCTCGATCGTCGTCTGCGGGATGCCCCACGAAGCCCCGACGCTGCTGATGGCGGCGAGGTTAATGACGACGTCCGGGCCGACAGCATTGACCAGCGATTCAACTTCTTCCGCGTTCAGAAGATCCGCCGGGTGGAACGCGACCTCCGGCGGCAGCTGCCCGCGCGTGGCCTTATCACTCCCGACCACGGCGTAGCCATGCTCGAGAAACTCGCGCGAGAGGTAGCTTCCGACGAAGCCGCCCGCGCCAAAAATCAGGACTTTTTCCATATACTTCTCCATATAAATCACATGAGCAGGCCGACGTTTCGATCTGCGCCGCCTGCCCATGCTCCTGTTTCTCTGTTCACTCCGATGGCCCTGCCGGCCATTCCTGTCGACGTCCGATCTTACTGGAGCCCCGCTTCCTTCTTCGCGAGCTGAAGATCGTGCTCGGCCATGATCTGGCAGAGCTCCTCGTAGCTGGTCTTCTGCGGATTCCAGCCGAGCTTGGTTCTTGCCTTCGTCGGGTCACCTAAGAGGTTTACGACGTCAGTCGGACGGTACCATTTCGGGTTCACGCTGACGAGCATCTTACCGGTCTTCTTATCGTAGCCCTTCTCGTCGATGCCCTCGCCGCGCCACTCGAGCTCGATGCCATCATGCGCAAATGCAAGCGTGGTGAACTCACGAACGGTGTGCTGCACGCCGGTTGCGATGACGTAATCATCCGGCTCGTCCTGCTGGAGAATCAGCCACATGCACTCGACGTAGTCCTTCGCGTAACCCCAGTCACGGAGGGAATCCAGGTTGCCGAGCTCGAGGTGATCCTGGAGACCGCAGGCGATACGACCGGCTGCGAGTGTGATCTTACGAGTGACGAAATTGTCACCGCGGCGCTCAGACTCGTGGTTGAAAAGGATGCCGTTGCAGGCGAAGATGCCGTAGGCGTCACGGTACTGACGCATCATCCAGAAGCCGTACTGCTTCGCAACCGCATACGGGCTAAATGGATGGAACGGGGTCGTCTCGGACTGTGGAACCGCCTCGACCTTACCGAAGAGCTCGGAAGTGGATGCCTGGTAAACACGACAGGTCTTATCGAGACCCGCGGTGTGTACGGCCTCGAGGATACGAAGCACACCGAGCGCGTCGACGTCACCGGTGTACTCGGCAGCCTCGAAGGACACCTGTACATGGGACTGCGCCGCGAGGTTATAGATCTCGTCCGGCTTCACCTGAAGCACGATGCGGATGATGCTGGAGGAGTCGGACAGATCGCCCTCATGGATGATCAGCCGATCGAGGATGTGGTCGATGCGCTCAGTCGTGGAAACCGACGCACGACGAATGATGCCGTGCACCTCGTAGCCCTTCTCCAGCAGAAGCTCTGCAAGATAGGAACCATCCTGACCTGTGATACCTGTAATTAACGCCTTTTTCATATATGTCTCCTGTTCTTTCTATAGAAGAATCTCATTTTCATGTGTGACCCGGATAGACGTTCGCGCCGTCAGGCCATACTTTCACATAGTGTATCACATGTCAGCGAGGATTCCATACCTTAAGACGAAAAAAGTGCCTGGAAGGCGCTGAAAAGGCTGAAAAGGCTACTGTCCGTAGCCCATGGCTTCCTGCAGGGGCGGAATATCGAGTTTATCGTCGAGCGCGCCACGCCGACGGCGAAGTATGTTTACGCAGACGAGCTCCGCATCCGCGAGGTGCTGATCAACATCCTCAGTAACGCCATCAAGTTCACGAAGGATGGTGGCACGATCCGCTTCGAGGTGAAGGACCAGCCGGTCGGAGACGGGAAGCACGTCGAGGTGCACTACCGCATCTCGGACACTGGCATCGGCATGAGTGAAGAGTACCAGAAGCATCTCTACGAGGAATTCTCACAGGAGAGTGACGGTGCCCGCACGAACTATAAGGGTACGGGCCTCGGTATGGTCATCACGAAGCGCTACGTCGACATGATGCACGGCGAGATCCATGTGAAGAGCCAGCAGGGCGTCGGCACAACCTTCACCGTCGAGCTACCGCTTCAGATCGCAGACGTCGCGCCGGCTGGAAGCTACGACCTCATCCTCATGGACATCATGATGCCGAAGCAGAACGGCTACGAAGCGACTCAGGCGATCCGCAGCATGTCCGACCGCCCGGATGGTCGGACGATTCCGATCATCGCCATGACCGCGAACGCCTTCGCCGAGGACATCGCCGCCGCCCACGCCGCCGGCATGAACGGCCACCTCGCGAAGCCGATCGACATAGACGAAGTCGTGAAGGTCATCTGCCGGGTATTAACAGGGTCTATGAACATGCTCTGACTGTACGTGCAAAATCTGAAAAAATCAGTTCCGTTTCAGCTTTTTCTGCGCTATAATATACAGCTGTAGCGGGGACATAGCTCAGTTGGGAGAGCGTTGCGTTCGCAACGCAAAGGTCGCGGGTTCGAATCCCGTTGTCTCCACCAAATAGTGCAAATCCGAACTCATTCTTTTTCGTGAAGCACTGTGTCGGATTTGTTTTCATAGTAGAGGACGTAGGTTAAACTTCGTCCTCTTTTTTAGGTGTCTCGTAAGTAAGAGCCTGTTTGGAATCTCCAATGCCAGCAGTGGTCGGGTCAGTCACGATACCGATAATCGTGAGGACTGCGAACAGGGCATTTACGACTGCCAACAGCTTGTCTCCCAGCTCACCCAAATCGAGAGTGTAACCGAAGACAGCGGCAATCACCTGTACCAGCAGAAGCACCGCCGGAATCAGAGCAATCCAAAAGTTCTTGTTTTTGATACGCACTTTCCAGTTAATCATGTTGATTTCCTCCTTAAA
>SFND01000034.1 GCA_004554245.1 Oribacterium sp.
TCACATCCGCGGAACGCGCCTGCATGTACTCATCGTCCATATTCGCGAAGATCTCGGCGAAGTTATCGCCGGTGACCGCCACCGCGTACTCCGCATTGAGCTCCTCCGTCTCGATCATCGAGTGGATCGCATCCTGGTAGTCCTCATCCTCGAGCATCATCTGATGCACCTCGAAGATCTGCGCGTTTACCTCACCGACCTCCTGGAGCGCCTTCTCATAGAGCGAGCCGAGCTGGGCCTGCGCCTGCGCCTTCGCATCCTCGAGACGCTGGAGCTCTGCCGCGACATCCTCGACATGCTGGCGCTTTACGATGCCATCACGCTTCTTCAAAACATTGATCGGACCGATCGCCGTTCCCTTATAAACGGACTTTCCGATGTACTTTTCCATTTTCTGTCCCCTCAGATTCTATACCGATCGATGAATTACAGATTTTCCTGGAAGAACTTTTCGAGTGCCTCGAACGCAGCTTCCTCATCCGGCCCCTCGACCTGCACGGTCACCTCATCGCCCTGCTTGACGCCCATGCTCATGATGGCGATCAGCTTACCGGCAGCTGCGGTCTTTCCCTTGCAGGAAAGCGTCACTGCACTCTCGAACTTCTTTACTTCCTTCACGAGTAATCCGGCTGGTCTCGCATGCAGTCCGAGTTCTTCCTTGATCACATATGTAAATTCTTTCATCTTTATCTGTCCTTTCTTTTCACTGCGTGAGCTCATACGTAAGTCCCCTCTGCAAATAAGCGGGATTCCTGCATACGTCACCATGTCATCTAAGTCATCATGTCAAATAAGTTCTCATTATAAACAAAACTTCCCGCACGGTATAGTGCTTTCCGGATCTCGAATTCACTATGCATGCAGGAAGTCTGGATATTTTTTCAGGGGTATGCCACAGTTCCCTGTGGTGTTTTATAGAAGTGTATCTCTCTGCTTAGAGAATGCCCAGTGCACCCATCACCATACCGAAGAGGACGATGCCGATCAGCAGGAGATTGGTATTGACCTTCTTCTGAACGAGGCTGTAGATGCCCAGCGTAAATACGAATGGAAGCATCTTCGGGATGATGGAATCCAGCATATCCTGGATGACCAGGTTCGTGCCACCGGTGGAGAAGGTAAGTGGCGTGGTGATGGACACCATGCTGGCTACCATAGCGCCGACGACGGCGAGACCGACGATGGATGCGAAGTGCATTACGCGATCCATAAGTCCTTCCTGGTACAGCTTCGCGAGGTATTTATTACCTGACTTGTAGCCGAAGAAGGTTGCATTGTAGGCAAACAGCAGTGACGGAATCGCGAACAGCAGTACTGCGAGAATCGGTCCCAGGATGCTGCCCTGCTGTGCGAACGAAAGGCCGATACCGAAGGTGATGATTCGGATGGTTCCCTGGAAGAAGCTGTCACCGATGCCGGCGAACGGCCCCATCAGACTGGTCTTGATCATGGAGATCGACTCGGTCTGGAACTCACCCTCTTCCGAATTTGCGTTCTGCTCCTCCATAGAAGCGGCGAGACCCATGATAAACGGAGTCATCTGTGGTGTGCAGTTAAAGAACTCCATATGCCGCTGATATGCTTCCTTTTTTCTCTCCTCATCATCTGCATACAGCTTGTCCAGTACCGGTGCCATGCCATACATGAAACCCATGTGCATCTGACGCTCATAGTTCCATGAGCACATGATCGCGAGGGAATGCAGGAAGACCTTACGTAAGTCTTTATCACTTACCTTCTTTAATGCTTTCTGATTTTCCATTATGCATTTGCCCCCTTTCCATACAGAACCCTATCCAGGATGAATGCCAGGATCGCGGCGAACATGGTCACACCGATCAGGCTGAGACCGGAATATGCGACGATCAGGAAGCCGAGGAGGAAGTACGGGAACATCTTCTTCGACAGCATTGAACTCAGCAGCATCGCAAATCCGAGCGCGGACAAGAGGTTACCGGCGACGGTGAGTCCGTTGGTGATGACTTCCGGAATCGCAGCTACCAGATTTGAAACCAGGTCGGTACCGAAGTAAACCGTCAGGAAAATCGGGATGAAGTAAACCAGCGCGTTAAATCCGAAGGACCACCAGAGGTGGATATGAATCGCCTTCTTGAACTGTCCGTTCTCGATGGCCTTATCCGCTACATGGGAGAACTGCGCGATCACCATTCGCATGATGACGCTCAGGAACTCGCCAATGACGGCGACCGGAACGGCGATGGTCAGTGCCGCCTCGGTGGAGGCACCAGAAAGAATCGCAAATGCAGTGGCGATGATACTTCCGAACTGCATGTTTGGTGGTCCGGCTGCTCCGATCGCTACAAATCCCATGGAAATAAGTTCCAGGGATGCACCTAAAATTACACCCTGTCTGACATCGCCTAATACGAGGCCTGCCAGTGTACTCAGGATCAGTGGTCTGCCGATGTTCTGACGTCCGATCAATCTGGAGTCGATGACACCGACGATACCAACTAAACCGAGTAAGATCGCTTTAATCAGCATACGACATCTCCTTTTTTAATTCTCAAATGATGCATGCTCAATCGGGGAGGATGGCACCATCTGAATATAGATCTTCTTACCCATCGAAATCAGTTCCTGGGTGGCCTTCAGCTCTGCTTCATTTAAGTACACGGCCTTACCGTACTCCTTCGAACCGGCCTTCTTCGCCACACCGCCATAATTGATTTCAGCTACCTCCGGAAGCTCCTTCGCAAGCTGAAGAGCTTCTGCCGGTCCCTTTACGATGATCATGATATTCTTGCTGGCATTCTCATCTACCAGCTTCCGAAGCTGTGAAAACGGAATGATACTAAGCTCACAGTCCACCGGCTTCGCGATGCTGAGCGCCATCATGCTGATCGGATCATTCGGAACCTTATCATCGGCGACGATGATATAGTTGGTGCCTACCTGCTTGGTCCAGGAGAAAATCACCTGGCCATGTAAAAGACGATGATCTACACGAACTAACTTAATCATACATTTCCTCCATTTAAAAAGTTGTTGTACAGTACGATGCTCTGGGCTGCACTCTTACAGGTATCATCGAGGTCCAGCTCCTCCCATGTCGTACCGCTCTTCTTCATTGCCATGATTTCCAGTACCAGCGGGAGATTTACACCCGCGATCAGTTTTCTCGACGAGCTCATGAATGGTAAGGCGGTATTCGCCGGCGATCCTCCCGGAAGATCCAGAAGGACGACCAGATTCCGATCCTTATATTTCTCCTCGATCGTCGCACGGATGGCTTCTGAAAAATCCTCCAGCGCCTCGCCGTTTTCGAATGACAGCGTTCCGAAATCATCCTCGTCGATATCCAGGATCAGCTTCAATGCATCTGCATATCCCTTGCACAATCCTGCATGTGTAATCATCAGCACATCAAATGCATCTTTCATGTTTCGTACCATCCTTACTTAATTCTTCTATGATTGGAACAGCCTCTGATAAAGAGGCGATGATTTTTATGGCCTGTCGCTTCTGGACTTCCGTCGGCGGCATCAGATCCGGCACCATGATGACCGGGATCCTGGCATTCCAGGCTGCCTGGACGCCCACCTTCGAGTCTTCGAAAACCAGTGCATCCTCCGGTGCTGTATTCATCTTCGCAAGCACCTTCAGGTACGCTTCCGGCGAAGGCTTCCGCTCGACGACCTCATCACCACAGCAGATATAGTCAAAGTACTGTATGAGCTGTAAGCGAGTCAGGCGCTCCTCCGTCAGTGATCGACTGGTGGCGGTAGCTACCGCACACGGAAGTCCGGCCTTTTTGATGCAGTTCAGGAGTTCCACAGCACCCGGTTTTGCGGTGAGCTCACGCTCCAGACGCTCTGTTCCATGCTGACGGGCGACTTTCATGAATTCCTCTGTGGAGCAGCGTCCACGGAACAACTCTTCCATGTAATCATACACTGGCTGTCCACTGCGACCAACCACATTCAGAAAGTCCTCTCTCTTCCAGTCGTCGATCCCGAAGTCTCTTGCCGTATCATACCATACATCCTGCCATACCCGCTCTGTATCGAGCAGCAGTCCATCTACATCAAAAATAACCAGTTTAAGCGACATATATTTTCCTCTTCGTACTATATCTTAGTACTGCATCTGCCACATGTAACGACGAACATCGAGAGAGTGACCACGCTCGAAGGCGATCGCCTCTACGAAGTGACGGATCACTACGCCGGTAAGGATGGCTGCAACATATGGCTTCGCCTCATCAGCTACAGTAGAAAGATCGAGATCCTTCTGATCGAGGACGAGAAGATCCTCTGTAAACTTCTTTGCGAAGTTCTCTACACGCTCATCGAGGTGTCTGGTGTTACCGATGGACTTTACAAGCATGAAAGGAACATCATAATCGGTTACCTCGAATGGACCGTGGAAGTACTCACCGGAGTGGATGCATCCGGAGTTGATCCACTGCATCTCCATGAACCAGCACATCGCGGTGGAGTAAACCTCACCATAGTTGATGCCGCTGCCGATGGTGTAGATGGTCTTCTCACGCTTGTTGCGCTTCGCCCATGCCTTCGCCTGTGCATCGTACTGTGCCTTCGCCTGTGCAGAAAGATCGGTCAGCTTCTCGAGCTCCTTCAGGCATACATCCCACTTCGCATCCGGAGCAAGTACGGAAAGAAGGCTGAAAAGTAAGCCGTAAAGGATACCCTTGTTCTTATCAGAATCGCTTACTTCCTTACCCCAGTCATAGTGAACAGGATACTCTGCTGCCTCCCAGAGTGCAGAACCCTCGAGGTTTGATAAGCAGATCGTAAGGGCGCCCTTGGAACGTGCAAGCTTCGTTGCTTCTACGGTCTCCGGTGTGTTTCCGGAATGTGAGCAGGAAATCACGACGGAATTCTCATTGAGACGCTTCGGCGTATCATATACGAACTCATTCGCGGTGTATACGTGGGAAGGAATCGAACTCTCCTTATCGAACATATACTGTCCAGCCATAAGCACGGCCTGGGATCCGCCACAAGCGACGAAATAAACCTCATTGACCTCCTTTCTGGCTTTCACTGCCTCAACGGCGGCCTTAATCTGTGATTCATGTAAGTCTCTCATAACTCCTCCTTAAAATGATAATTGATTATATATCATTATATAACTTTATGTGTCTTATTATATACATGTAGTACAAATAAGCAAGCACTTTTTACTTTTTTATTATAATTTTGCACAATGCCAGATATAACCGCGAGTAATCATTATTTTTTTACCATGCGCCACAAAAAAACAGCCCCACTTACGAGCGTCTCAAACGCTTCGCAAGAAGGGCTGGTTCTGTTCTTACTTCCATCATTTCGTGACGATACGATGGCGATTATTCTGTCTTAAGAATTTCGTAAGGGGGTCTGACCCCATAAACTCGAGTTTAGATTCTGTTTAGAAAAATTTATTGGGGTCAGACCCCATTAATTTACGCCTTCGCGGAGTAATCGCGCGGGCCGTAGATGGCGGTGCCGATGCGGACGATGTTTGCGCCTTCCGCGATGGCGAGCGGGTAATCGCCGCTCATACCCATGGAGAGGTACTGCATGTCGACGCTGCCGGCGTAGCGCTGTGCGGCTTCCTCGTAGAGTCCGCGCATCTTCGCGAAAAAGCGGCGGGTCTCGTCTTCGCTGGCGTCCGCTGGTGGGATCGCCATGAGACCACGGATATCGAGGTGCGGGGTCGTCACGAGCAGGCGCTCAAACAGAGACCAGAGGCCGTCTGCATTGACCCCGCTCTTACTGCTTTCTTCGCCAATGTTGACTTCCAGGAGGATATCCTGCTGCAGCTCCCGCTTCGCGGCTTCCTTCTCGATCGCGAGGGCGAGGTGCTCGCTGTCCACGCTCTGGATCAGTGACGCACGGCCGACGACCTTCTTCACCTTGTTTGTCTGAAGATGGCCGATAAAGTGGCCCGGCTTCCCGAGGTAGGCGCCCGCATCCGTCTTCTCGACGAGCTCCTGTACGTGGTTCTCGCCGAAGATGTCGATCGGAAGCTCTGCGCTCGCCCTGACCTCCTCGACGGTACGTGTTTTGCAGGCCGCACAGAGAAGAATCTCCTCCGGCTTCCGTCCTGCACGGATCGCCGCCTCGGCCATCGTGCGGCGGATCTCCTCGACCGCCTGCTGCATCCGCTCCATCTGTTCCTGTTCTATCATGCCTTTCCTCCCTCATACGGCGTATAGTGTGCGCGTTCGCCGCCCCATAATCTCGGGCGTGTTTTCGCGCAGACTACATGTGCCGCTATCTTCTCTATCATGCCTGGTCTCCCTCGTACGGCGTATAGTGCGCACGTTCGCCGCCCCATAATCTCGGGCGTGTCTTCGCGCAGACCACGTGTGCCGCGCCGATCTGTGAAATACGCAGTCTCACCGGCACGGCGACGCGCTTCAGATGCATCCCGATCAGCGTATCGCCGATATCGATCCCGGCGTCCGCACGCACTTCCTCGACCGCTACCGGGTCCTCGAAGTGCTGCCAGCAGGTCGTCGCCCAGCTGCCGCCCGCATGTGGCCACGGGCAGACCGACACGATCTCATAGCCGTTTCGAAGCGCACATGCACGCTCCACGATCACGGCACGGTTCAGATGCTCACAGCACTGCGCCGCGAGATCGATGCCCTTTTCCTGCAGCACCGGCGCGATGCCCAGATACACCGCATCCGCGACCTCCATACTGCCGATCTTCCCGATGTGCCCGCCGAGGATCTCACTCGACGAACAGCCCACCACAAGCACACTGTGCTCGCGAAGCTCCGTCTGCTCCAGCAGCGCACGGATCACCTGCGACGCCTCTCTCGCGATTTCATGTAATTCAGCATCTGTCATATCAATCACCTCGCCTTATAAAACACCAGGATAAACTTTTCACTTTCCCTAGTATAGAGCACCGCCTGTCCGAAGAGAATATCCAGTTACCGGAAATTAAATGATGCCAGCCCACTTACACTCGCAAGGGGCTGACACCGTCATTTCATGTTCGCGACGCGATTTGAACGCGCGACCTTCCGCTTAGGAGAACCATTGAACATTTGTCATCTGTGTTCACCTATGTACAGGAAAGTCGCTATCCGTCAGGCTTTTTTCGTAGATTTCCTCCGGTGACCTGTCGCAAAGTTTGCGATATTTGCTCTGACCGGCATACCAGCGCTCAAAGCTATCCTTTGTTACGCGCCGACGGTCTGCAATATAGACAAACTCAAACTGATCTTTGTCCCTGCCGGTAAGAAGGATATTGTAGACTTCCTTCCGGGTGATCAAAAGCAGTCTGGCCATTTCCGACATCGTCATGGATGCGGCTTCCAGCTCTGCATCTCGTTCCCGGTCAGCTTGGGTTCGATACTTGGTCTGCGTTTTGTACCATGCCTCAAATACATCCTTTCGGATACGCATCCAGGTATCTACCTCAAAGGTCTCAATGTGATCCCGTTTGATCAGGGTATAAACCGTGTCATCGGATACACCGAGAAGATCTGCCATTTGTTATCCCCACATTTGTCCTCGACACCCCTGGGAACTGACAGGTGCTCTGACCTGCCGGAAATGCATTCAGGCGTCTGGCTGCTACCAGATCCATGGGAATCTAACCCCTCCGTGGTTCTCACCGAGCTGCGTACAGAAGTATCATTGTGCTGTGATGGATCA
>SFND01000026.1 GCA_004554245.1 Oribacterium sp.
TTTCCCGGTCGAGTACATTCGCAGACACCGCCATGGCCTCGCCACCATCCGCCGCGATTTCCGCCACGACCTTTTCTCCGTTCTCCCTGCTTCTGCCGAGCACGGCCACCTTCGCGCCACACGCTGCCAGTGCGCGTGCATACATGCCGCCGATGACACCGGTGCCGCCGGTCACCACGGCCACCTGTCCGCTGAGATCAATCTTAAATGGTACGTCCATCGTTTCTTCCTCCTGCCATTCTCTGTAGAAATCATGAATCTGCTGTCATTATGCACTACCCGTTTCCAGATGTCGAGCGTTAAATTATTAACCGGTTTACCGTGCGTAATTTCGTGCTTTTGCTGAAATCACAAGCCTCGTTCACCAAGCCCGAAAAGGCAGCCTTCACAGCGAGACCACGCAAAAGAAAACTGCTCCGCGCATCTGTCTTCTGCAACAGATACACGGAGCAATCATCTATAGGGGTTATCAATTTAAGAAAATATCAACTATCATCATGCAGGAATCGATCCAGACGCCTTCAGGCATCTACATAATGTACCACGATACCGCATGCCACGATGCCGACCATGGCTACGAAGAAATACTGTAAGCACTGCGCTGCTGCCGGAAGACCTGCACTCATCAGCAGTCCGCTGAGAAGCAGTGTGACACATGCAACCACGATGGCTCCTGCCTCGAATGTAACCAGGAGCTCCGAAACGAAATCCATAAATCCATTGATTCTTGACGTATCGTTCATAAAAACATCTCCTCTCGACCATGCTCTCATGACCACGTACAGCAGACAGCTGCTGTCATGAAAAAAGCCTGTGAAACATCCTGTGGGAATGGTTCTCATTCCTTCTATTTATATTGTATCGCATTTTTTCCAGTTGTGAAGAGCTTTATATGAATGATAAATTTCTTTTATGCATCGATTTAATAATAATTATTCCACACGTACATTTGTCCGTTTCACACGGACGTGAACAAATGATAAGCCACCGCATGGCAGGGTCTCGGTCCCCACTACCTGCACTGTTGTACAGAAAAAGTGGCCCTCCTATGAGAGCCGCTTTGATCATTCAGTGCGCTGTTTATTCTGATTCCTTACCGGTGGCGTGACGGAACGCAAGCATCGCGAGAAGCAGTACGACGAAGCCGGAGATCAGTCCGGAGACCGCATGCTTCGTGAAACCAGCCACGATATAAGCGATCGCCGAGGAAAGTGCCGCGGTCAGCGCGTACGGGATCTGCGTCGATACATGGTTGATGTGCAGGCACTGTGCGCCGGCACTCGACATGATGGTGGTATCGGAGATCGGTGAGCAGTGGTCACCACAGACCGCACCGGCCATGCAGGCCGACATGGAAAGGATCATCATGTTGTGGTCGATGCCCTGGAAGCAGGCTACGACGATCGGGATCAGGATACCGAAGGTGCCCCATGAGGTACCGGTTGCGAAGCTTAATCCGATGGCGATCATGAAGATGATAACCGGAAGGAACTGCAGGAAGTTTTTCGCAGAGCCCTGTACGACACCGGCGACGAACTCCTTTGCACCGAGGCTGTCGGTCATGGCCTTCAGAGACCATGCGAGCGTGAGGATCAGGATGGCCGGAACCATCTGCTTGAAGCCCTCCGGCAGGCAGTCCATGCACTCGTTGAAGCTGAGTACGTTACGGATCAGATAGAACGCAAGGGTGATGACCAGTGCGCAGAAGGAACCGAAGACGAGACCGACGGAGGCATCCGAGCCGGCGAAGGAATCGATGAAGCTGACACCACTGAAGAAGCCGCCGGTGTAGATCATACCGATGACACAGCAGATCACGAGCGAGAAAATCGGAACCAGCATGTCGATGAGGTGTCCGCCCTCTCGTCTCGCCTCGTCGGCCGCATTCTCGAACGGACGCTCCGGCGTGGTATAGAGATCGTGGTGCTCGATCGCATTGACCTCATGCTGGTGCATCGGGCCGAAATCCACCTTCAGGGCCACCATCAGGATCATCATCGCGATGGTGAGCAGTGCGTAGAAGTTATACGGGATGGTCTGCAGGAAGAGGCTCATGCCGTTCTCTCCCTCGACGAAGCCGGACACGGCCGCCGCCCAGGAGGAAATCGGGGCGATGATGCAGATCGGTGCCGCGGTGGAGTCGATGAGGTACGCCAGCTTCGCACGGCTGATCTTATGCTTATCGGTCACCGGACGCATGACGGAGCCGACCGTCAGACAGTTGAAGTAGTCGTCGATGAAGATGAGGCAGCCAAGGGCGATCGTGGCGAGCTGTGCGCCGGCCCTCGTCCTGATGTGCTTCGATGCCCAGTCACCGAACGCGGCAGAGCCACCACTGCGGTTCATGAGCTGTACCATCGCACCGAGGATGACGAGGAAGCAGAGGATGCCGACATTATAGCTGTCGGACAGAACCGAGATGATACCATCGACGAAGATGTGGTTGATGGTGCCCTCGAAGTGATAACCGGAAAACAGGAGCGCACCGGTCAGGATACCGAAGAAAAGGGAGCTGTATACCTCCTTCGTGATGAGCGCGAGTGCGATGGCGATGACCGGCGGCACGAGCGCCCAGGCGGTCTGCTGCACCGTGTCAGCGGTGGTGATGAAGCCGGCGACCACGATAAACACGAGGACGACAGCGATGGCGGTCAGCGATGCGAAGCGGTTGCTTCGATGCTCTCTGTCTTTAAACTGCATAAAATCTCCTTACCGGGGCGCGTGCCCCTCTGCTCCCTCCCGGGAGAATCCTGGGTAGACAATAGCCGTTTCGCAGAACAGTTTCGGCCCTCCGGGCTCTGGTCTTAAGAATTTCGTAAGGGGGTCAGACCCCCTTACGAAATTCTTAAGAAAAAGGCAGTGATTTCATACGAACCACTGCCTCATAAATATGCATTCTATGAAACAATAGCTCCAACACATTTCTGTGAGAGTCTGCCGTCTCTTAAACGGCAGCCCAACTCGGTGCGTGTGCATCACACTCCGGTTTCGGCGTCTCATCCTTTCACTGCATCTCATGGACTATGCGGTCTCCATGCAGCTACTGATAATCAACGCGCCTCTATTGTCAACCTGTTAAATTTTCATATGCATCGCAACGCGATACATGCATGCATTATATGCTTTCCTATTATATCCGTCAATCCTTAAAAAGGGCGAATAAGCTCTTCTTTCGCTCGATAAACTTGTCGATATGGTCGAGATAGTCCGGAATCGACTTGCCGTTATCGCAGCGCTCCACCCGTTTATGGTAGAGATCCCCATCACGGGACGGCAGGACGACCTTCGTGCTCGTGCCGGCGCCACAGCCGACGACGGTATGCTTCTCCTCCATCATGAGGATGTTATAGAGGCATTCCTTGCCCTCCTCGCAGTACCCGACGTTCTCGAGATTGCCGGCCATGTTCTTCTGCCGGTAGAGATAGTACGGCTTCATCCCGAGGAGCTCTGCGGTATACTCCGAGGCGAGCATCATGCGCGTGATCTCCGGATAGCGGAAGTCGGCCACAGCAGCGTTCTCCTGCTGCTGCGTCTCCGCGAGGATCTCGTGCTCGTCACCCGCACGGTACACACCGGCCCAGAAATCGCGCTCGAGGGTCAGCCGCGCCGCCCGCTTGATGGCGAGGCTGTGTACGGTCAGGCTGTCCGGCCGGAGCCGTCCGATCTCCGAGAGCGTATGCGTCACCTCCGGGAGCTTCTCGCCCGGCAGGCCCAGGATGATGTCCATGTTGATGTTATCGAATCCGAGTTCCCGCGCGAGCCGATACTTCTCGATGACCTCCTCCACGCTGTGCTTTCGACCGATCAGGTCGAGGGTCTTCTGGCAGAAGGTCTGCGGGTTCACCGAGATCCGGTCAACACCGGCCGCCTTCAGAATTTCCAGCTTCTCCCGCGTGATCGAATCCGGTCGTCCTGCTTCGACCGTAAACTCGACGATCCCCGGCATCCCTGTCACGGTATGCATCCACGGTGCCTCGTCCATGTCCGCCGCTGCCGGCTTCGCCAATGCTTCCGCCGTGCCATCGTCACGCTGCGCTGCGTCTGCAACAGGCGCTGCGTTCGCACGCAGGATGGAGATATTGGCCTCCCCGCAGATCTCGTGGACAAGATCCATCAGGACCTGCAGCCAGTGCTCGTCGAGGGCCGTCGGCGTGCCGCCGCCGATGTAGATGGTCTGCAGCGGGCGGTGAAGCTCGCCGCACATATGCTGCACGGTGAAGCGGAGCTCCTTTCGGAGGTTCTCCATATAGTCGCCGAGGCGCTTCTCCCAGGCGTCGATCGTGTTGCTGAGGAAGGAGCAGTAGAGGCAGCGGGTCGGACAGAACGGGATGCCGATATAGAGACTCCAGCCCTCCTTATAGCTCCGACCGGTGGTCTCGCGGATGCGATCGAGGATGCGCTGCTCCCGGACCGCGATGTCGACCATGAGATCGAGCTTCTCTCCGCGGATGCAGTACTCTCGCCGGAGATCGGCACGGATCTTCCGGAGCGCCTCCTCCGGGAACGTATGCCCTGGCAGTGCCTCCAGCAGCGGGCTCACGAGGGACACCGGACGGATACCGGTGAGGTCACCCCATGGGAGCTCCTTTCCGGTCATGCCGACCAGGGTGTCGTAGAGCTCGGCCTTGATGACGGACTTATCCTCCTTTCGGACACCGGTCAGCGGAAGCGCGGCGGCCTCTACGGTGAAGCTCAGGCGGATGCTGTCCTCCTCCATCCCCTCCGGGGTGACCTCAGACACCATGCGAGCACGGTTCTTCGTGGACTTCTTATTAACGGCGGTCACCTCACCGGTGGCCTGTGCCTGCTTCAGCGCGTTTTTCTCCTCCTGGGTGGTGTTCGAAAAATGCACGCCCTCCGGGGTCCGGATCTCGAACTCCTCCCCCGGATAGAAGGCCTGCACCAGCTCCCGGATGTCCTGCTCATAGCCTGCTGCGATACTGTCTAAAACTAATCGGATCAATGTTTCTACCTCTTCATCCTGTACGCGTAAAAGGACAGGTGCGGTGATGTCAGCGCCTGCCCTTCTCAATTTAAAGATTCACCCTGCCCAAGAATACCGCCGGGTTGTACTTCTGCTCGTTTTCGATCGAGCTCTGTGCCTCATGGCCCGGGAATACACTGGTATCCGCCGGGAGCACCAGCAGCTTCTCTACGATGCTCTTCACGATGGCCTCCTGCGATCCGCCCACGAAGTCGGTGCGTCCGAAGGACTCCTTAAAGAGCGTGTCACCGGAAAACAGCACCGGATAGATCTTCGGCTCCGTCGAGCCCTCCGGCTGGAAGGACAGCCCGTCGGCGATATAGAAGCAGCAGGAGCCCGGCGTGTGGCCCGGGGTTTCCAGCACCTTCCACTCCCGACCGAGGTGGTGCAGGGTATCGCCGTCCCGGAAGGTCTCATACTCCCCCGGCTGCAGGGTGACCTCGACGCCGAAGTTCCCGCTCAGGTTCCGCTTCGGATCTGCAAGGGTCTCCGCCTCATCTGCACAGGCGAAGATCTTTATGCCGAAATGCTGAGCCACATCCTTCGCCGCCATGATATGGTCGAAGTGGCCGTGGGTGAGGAGGATCGCCTCCGGCTTCAGATGGAGCTCCTCCTCGATGATTTTGATGATATGCGGTGCGTTCGCTGCCGGATCGATGATGACGCAGGCACGCGTTTCATCATCGTAGCAGAAGTAGACATTCGTCTGCACCACGCCGGTTACATACTTTGATACTTTTAACATGATCCCTCCGGGATTTACAAAGTAGCCTTGCCGCTGGCAAGGCTTTGAATACGTTCGCCACTAGGGCATCACGGTTGTGCACTTTCAGCGCACAACCGTGATTAACCTTGTGCTCTTTCTATATCAATCACGCCACTGATTTTACGAAGCTTCGAAACCAGTGAGCTGAGTTCTTCTTTGTTATGGATGTCGAAGGAGACGGTGATCGTCGCCTTTTCGTTTTTGCCGACACGGGAGGTCAGGGACTTGATGTCGATGTTCGCATCGGTCAGTACCTTCGAGACGTCGACGAGGAGGCCGACACGGTTTGTCGTAAAGATCTCGAGCTCGGTTGCGTAGGTTTCCTGTGCGTTATCGGACTGCCACTCGGCCTCGATGAGGCGGGCCTTCTCGTCCTCCGGCAGGTTCATCATATTGATGCAGTCCGTGCGGTGGATCGTGATGCCACGACCACGGGTGACGAATCCGACGATTTCATCGCCCGGCACCGGCGAGCAGCACTTCGCGTAGCGCACGGCGAGATCATGGATGCCCTTCACCACGATACCGGACTTCGACTTCCGGATGACCTCCGGCTTCTTCGTCATGCCCTCGATGTTGTGCAGGATATCCTCGTCCGAGACATTGGCCTCATCCGACTTATGCTTTAGCTCGATGAGCTTCGCGATGACCTGGGACTCCTTGAGCCCGCCACGGCCGACGGACGCCAGCATGGACTCCCAGTCGGTGTAGCTGTAACGGCGGATGACGCTCTCGACATACTCCGGCTTCGTCAGCTCGCCGAGCGTGTAGCCCTTCGACTTCGCATAGTTCGTGAGGAGGTCCTTACCGCGCTCGATATTCTCGTCCTTCTGCTCACGCTTGAACCACTGGTTGATCTTGTTCTTCGCCTGCGTCGATTTGCATATCTTCAGCCAGTCACGGCTCGGACCTCTCGAGTTCTGCGAGGTGATGATGTCGACACGGTCGCCGTTCTTCAGCTGATAGGTGACCGGCACCAGCTTGTCGTTGACCTTCGCACCGACCATCTTGTTGCCGACCGCTGAGTGGATCGCATACGCAAAGTCGATCGGGCAGGAGCCGGCCGGCAGGTTCTTGACATCGCCCGTCGGTGTGAAGCAGAAGACGTTCTCGTTAAAGAGGTTCAGGTCGGACTTGACCATGTTCATGAATTCCTTCGAGTCGGACTCGTCCTTTTGCCACTCGAGGATCTCATGCAGCCAGTTCATCTTCACATCTTCCTGCTCGCTGGCCTTTTCCTTCGATCCGCCGGACTCCTTATATTTCCAGTGCGCTGCGATACCGAACTCTGCCGTACGGTGCATCTCGAAGGTACGGATCTGGATCTCGAACGGTACACCGTCGGAGCCGATGACCGTCGTATGCAGCGACTGGTACATGTTCGGCTTCGGCATCGCGATGTAGTCCTTGAAGCGGCCCGGAATAGGGGTATACATCTTATGGATTACGCCGAGCGCCGCATAGCAGTCCCGCACCGTCTCCACGATGATACGGATCGCGAACAGATCATAGATCTGGTCGATGGTCTTATTCTGGTTCACCATCTTACGATAGATGGAGAAGAAGTGCTTCACACGTCCGCTGATCTCGGCATCGATGCCGGACTCCTTGATATGCTTTGAGACCTCAGAGACGATGTTTCTGATCCGGGCTTCTCTGGCTTCCTTCTTCAGGTTGACCTTCGCCGCGAGATCATAGTAGATATCCGGCTCGAGGTACTTCAGCGACAGATCATCCATCTCGATCTTGATCTTACTGATACCGAGACGCTCCGCGAGCGGTGAGTAAATCTCGAGGGACTCACGTGCCTTCTCCTTCTGCTTCGCCGGCGTCTGGTACTCCAGGGTCCGGAGGTTATGGAGACGGTCGGCGAGCTTGATGATGATGACACGGATATCCTTCGCCATCGAAACGAACATCTTTCGGAGATTCTCCGCCTGCATCTCGACCTTATCGGTATTGAGATTGAGCTGTGTCAGCTTCGTGACGCCATCGACGAGCAGCGCCACATCCGGATTAAACTCCTTCGTGATTTCATCGAGCGTCATGCCGGTATCCTCGACGACGTCGTGCAGAAGTCCCGCGGCGATGGTTTCCTTATCCATCTGGAGATCGGCGAGAATGATCGCAACACAAAGAGGGTGAATGATGTATGGTTCACCCGATTTCCGCTTCTGATCCTTATGCTGTTCCTTCGCTACCTGATAGGCCTTCTCGATCATCGTGAGATCATCGGATGGATGATATGCCCGGATGGCCCTGATCAGTTCCTTATATAATTCCTCCGGTGGTGTGTTATCCGCAGGTCTCTCCAGTACTACTTCTTCCTCTGTCATCATAGCGCTATCCTCATCATGAAGTGCTGTTCCGCGCAGACAGATGCGCTGCGCACACTTCTCTTTATAAACATATAGTCAAATTTAAATTTTACTATCAGTATGGAATAATGTCAAAAGATGTATCGATTTTCGGCATATCCAGGCGCTGTTCGCGCGTCGTATGCCCGGCTTCGCATGTACTTCTGCATCACGCGCCGCCGCGCCTTGTACAAATATCCATACAATCTTTATGAATTTTTAACGATTCCGTCATAGCTTGTACATACCTTTCGGTTAAAATAGATATAGAATCGAAAACAAATGGAGGACTTTTCATGAATATTCTTTTCTTCCTGACTCCGAAATGTGATGTTGCATATCTCGAGGAAGATTATACACTGCGGCAGGCGCTCGAAAAAATGGAGTTCCACCGCTACTCTACCATCCCGATCCTGACGAAGGACGGCAAATACTATGGCACCATGACCGAGGGTGACCTGCTCTGGGAAATCAAAAACGATCTCCACATGGAGCTGAAGGACACGGAAAAGATCCGGGTGGCCGACATCCCGATGAAGAATCACTATGAGCCGGTGAAGGTCAACGCCAGCATGGAAGATATCATGAAGCGCGCTTCCCGGCAGAACTTCGTTCCGGTCGTCGATGATTCGGACCACTTCATCGGTATGATCCGACGGAAGGAGCTGATCAATTATCTCTACGAGCATTCCGACATCAAGGATGCCCTTCTCGACGCCGTAAAAAAGGTCATCTGATCGATTTCTTTTTCACGGACAATCCCGGCAACGCATCGTCGGTCAATGTAAACGATCCGTGGGGCACGTACCCACCCATCTAAAAGAGGCTGCTGCAGGAATCCGCCGGCAGCGGTTCTGATGTACATCAGATTCCGCCGCTCAGGATTCTCTGCAACAGCCTCTTTGCCTGTTCTGATTTTCTTTTCGTCCGCCTGCTTCGATCTGACACGGCTTAGTATGCCTTGATCTGATCATCCGCCGATTCTCCGGTGTTTTCGATGTTTCGGATGATGACATCATAGCTGATGCCGTTCTCCATCCGGACGGTACAGCGGTCGCCGACCTTATGTCCCATGATGGCACGTCCGATCGGGGATTCGTTCGAGATGAGTCCGTGAATACTGTTTCCACGAATCGAGGTGACGATGCGATAGGTCTCCTCCTCATCATCCTCCTCGAAGTACAGGGTCACGGTATTATTGAGCCCGACCTCGTCGTCCTTCGACGAATCATCGATGATCCGTGCGAAGCGAAGAACCCGCTCCAGATAATTGATACGACCGTTGTTTTCACGATTGGCCTTCTTCGCAGCATAATACTCGAAGTTTTCCGAGCGGTCCCCCTGCGCGGCTGCCTCCGCGATTTCCTTCGTGATCTGCGGACGGAGCACCAGCTTCCGATGGTCGATCTCGGCCTGGATCTTCTCGACGTCCGACTTCGTAAGCTCCTGTCCCATCACTTACCCTCGTAGGTGATCAGGGAGGTCAGCGGATACTTCCGAAGCTGATCACGACCGTTCAGTCCCGCAAGCTCCATCACGACAGCGATCTGTGCCACTTCACCCTGGAGCTGCTCCACCAGCTTGCAGGCAGCAGCGAGTGTACCACCGGTTGCGATCAGATCATCGACGATCACGACCTTCTCGCCCGGCTTGATCGCATCCTTATGGATCTCGATCTCTGCCTGACCATACTCGAGATCATACTTCGCAGAAACGGTCTCTCGCGGAAGCTTGCCCTTCTTACGCACCGGCACGAAGCCCTTATGCATCGCATACGCGATCGCGGTTCCGAAGATGAAGCCTCTGGACTCCAGGCCCAGCACCACATCGAAATCCACGCCCTCCAGGGCCCTGATGAGACCATCCACCGCATCCTGCAGGCCGTCCGGATCCTGTACCAGGGATGTGATATCACGGAACATGATGCCCTTCTGTGGGAAATCCGGAATGGTCAGTACATAATCTTCCAAATGCTCTCTCTTCATAACGTCTCCTCGCTTTTCGTTTCATACTATACCGGCGATGACTCGCCGTACAGACGGATCGGGGCCTGCAAAGAAGCCCCGTCGCATCATCGCTTAGTTCTTATGGTACTTTGCTGCATAGCTCATGATCGCGGCGACGGTCTTTCCATCCGTCATCTTCCCATCATAGATCAGCTGCTGCAGATCCTTGAGCTCCCAGGCCTCGACCCCGAGCTCCTCATCCTCATCCCAGTGAACCTTTCCCTTCTCGAGATGATCCGCCACATAGATGCCGATCTTCTCATCGAGAAAGGCGATGGTCGTATTGACATACAGCAGGAAATCGAGGTGATCCGTCTTATATCCGGTCTCCTCCTCGAGCTCACGCATCGCACACTCCTCAAACGGCTCGTCCTCCCGATCGCGCTTTCCCGCCGGAATCTCCAGGGTATAGCGGTCGAGTGCATGACGGAACTGGCGCACCATCAGGATACGACCATCCGGAAGCACCGGCAGTACCGCAGCGGCGCCCTTATGATGGATGAAGTCCCAGTGGGTCTTATGCCCGCCGACATCCACATAGTCATCATAAACGGTGATGACCTTGCCCTGATATGCAAGCTTCCGCTCGATCAGCTTTACCGGTTTCTCTGCATTATTTTCGTTCAACATAACTGTTCTCCTGTGCTTCCGCACTCTCCTTCACTTTCTTCCGGACGATCGTCTTTCCGATGCGCCGGTTCTTGATGTAGGCAACATCGACATTCAGTTCATCCGTCTCGAGATGGAAGGAGCTGCCATCATCCGGCACGGTACCGATGATGCCCATCAGATAACCGCCGAAGGTATCCGCATCCTCCGTCGGGATGTTCACCTTCAGCTTTTCGTTGACATCCTCGATGTCCGCCGTGCCGAGTACGATCCACTCGTTCTCGCCGATCGCTTCGATCGGATCCGGCTCCGGTACTTCATCCTCATCCTGCAGATCACCCACGAGGGCCTCGATCAGATCATGCACGGTGACGATGCCGGTCATACCGCCGTACTCATCGATGACGATGGCGTAATACTTCCGTGTGCGCTTCATCGTCGCGAAAAGATCCGAGACCTTCATGTTCTGCGACACGAAGAACGGCTTGTCGACCGCGTTTTTCATGACATTTCCACGGGACTGATCCGGCAGGCGGAAATAGTCCTTCGTATCGAGTACACCGACGATATCGTCATCATCCTCTCCACAGATCGGATAGATCGCATAGCGATGGCTGTAGATCGTCTTCCGCCACTGACGGTCCGTGTCCTCAAGATACAGCATCGCCACATCCGGACGGTGCGTGCAGACATCCTCCACGGTCAGGTCGTTAAACTCGAAGACGTTCTGGATCATCTCGTTCTCGACGGTTTCGATCGTACCCTTCTCGGTCCCCTCATCGAGCATCAGCTTGATATCCTCCTCGGACACCTTATCCTCGACATCCTCTGGTCGGATGCCCAGCATGCGCAGTACACGATTGGTCGAAGTGGTAAGAAGCCATACGAACGGGGCGAAAATCGTCGATGCCAGCTCCAGGATGCCGGCGATGCTGAGTGCGATCTTCTCGGTATAGGCCTGTGCCAGCCGCTTCGGAACCAGCTCGCCGAACACGATGCTGACATAGGAAAGGATCATGGTGATCAGGATGATCGCGACGTTCTCGATGACCTCCCGTGCAACCGGAAGTCCGGTCAGCAGAACCACATCGGTGAGTGGCTTCGCGAAGCTGTCCGCCGCAAACGCCGACGACAGGAATCCGGCCAGCGTGATCGCCACCTGAATCGTCGACAGAAACTTCGCCGGCTCGACGGTCAGCCTGAGCAGCTTGTCTGCCCGTTTATTCCCATCCTCACTCAGCTTGCGAAGCTTCGCATCACCGACCTGCAGCACGGCAATCTCTGCGCAGGAAAAAAGTCCATTAATCAGAATCAGCACAATCAGCAGTAACAATCGTCCAACCATAAATTCACTTACCACCCTCCGCGTGGCACCACCCAACGTTCCCGTGCCCGTTTTCCGGCACTCATCTATCCACCATATCGCAAAGGGCACAGAAATACAAGCCCCTTCTTGCGGACAGCCGCTCAGGCAGGGCCCCGGAGGACCCTGCCTGCGTCAGATGGCGTACTTCTCGTACATGGCCTGGAGATAAGCGCAGTCCGCTGCATAGCGGTCTGGAGAAGAATTCTCGAGGGTACCGATGATGTACGGCTTCCACTGTGCTACCTGCCGCATCAGCTCTTCATAACAGAAGATACCCTCGCCCGGATGACGGTACTTCTGGTCCTCGCCCTCGAAGACACAGTCCTTCAGATGGAGGGTCGTGATGCGGTCGCCATAGAGCGTAAAGGCCTGACGGATCAGGGCATTCTGACCGGTCGGGTCGTGCGCAAGCTCCGGGGTGATGAGATTCACCGCATCCAGGATGACGTCGAAGTTTACGGAATCGATGTCATCGAGGAAGCGACGCATCATCTCCGGTGAGCGTAAGGTGTGGTTATACACGCTCTCAACGCCGACCATCACGCCGAGCTTTTCCGCCGCATCGCGGATTCGCTTAAAGCTGTCCAGTACACGCAGGTAGTTTTCCTCGGTATAGGTTTCCGGTACGACCTTCATCTCCGGATCGGCGCGTCCGGTTTCGGTCCCCACCATGTCTGCGCCGATCAGCTTCGCATACTTCATATGCTCGATGAAGCGCTGTACCTGCTGAAGCCGCTTCTCCTCATCCGGATGGGCCGGATTGATATAGCAGCCGAGGATGGAGACATGGAGGTCCCGCTTCCGTAACTCCGAAGCGACATAATCGCCGAGGCCTGCACTAAAATGGCCGACGGAAGTATCCACATCGGAAAAGCTCTTATTCATCGCGAGGTGAATATAGTGGATGTGCAGCTTCTGCACCTCATCCAGCACCTCGCACACACTGCCCTTCGGACAGATGTCATGTACACGCATACCAAACTGAATCATCTTTTCTCCTTTATACTGGTGTCGACGGTTTTACGATACTGTACCGGCGTATGGCCGGTGGTCGTCTTAAATACCTTTTCGAAATACGTGATGTTTCCGAAACCGCAAAGATCAGCGATTTCGGTGATGGAACGGTCGGACTCCCGGAGGAGCTGCTGCGCCTTCTGGATCCGGATGTAGGTCATATACTCGACGACGGAGAAACCGGTGACGTTCCGGAAGCTCCGGGTCAGATAGGAGCGGCTCATGAAGAAGCGCTGGGCCAGCTCCTCGAGCGAAACGCTCTCGTGGATATGGGTCTGCAGATAGAGTGCGACCTCATGTACCTTCTGATGCACACCCGTCTTCACGACGGTTTCCGGTACGACTTTCTGGTTTGCCTCGAGCTCCGCATGGAGCAGCCGGCGTCTCGCCTTCGCGAGGTCCAGCAGCATGTGCTGGAGATGTACTCTTTCGGCCCCCATCGGAAGATCCTTCATGATCTCCAGTACATCGACGAGGCCCAGGATGAACCAGCCCTCCGCACGCAGCCAGAAGTTCGGGCTGCAGCCGGTGTCCGGATCTGCCCAGTACATCTTCCGGGAGGCATCATAGCCATGATAGTAGAGACCGGTTTTCGGGTCCCGCATCCTGATCTCAACATTGGCGATCTGACGACAGATATCCTCACAGTCCTTCTGTGCGTCGAAGCGCTTTTCGTACTCCATATAGAACGGAAGGGCCATATAGATGCCGTCGAGCCAGACCTGGTTCGGATAGATCAGCTTATGCCAGAAGTTCCCCTCCGGGGTCCGTGGCATGGTGCTGAGCTGAGAGCGTACGAGCTCGAGGGCCTTCCGGTACTTCTCTTTTCCGGTGAGATCATACAGCGTAAAAAGATTCTTGGCCGGGTTCACATTATCGAGCGAGTACTCCGCCGGATCATAGGTACGGATGCGGCCATCCTCCTCGACGAAGCCGCTCAGGAAGCGGTCCGCGAAGTCAAGAAAACGTGCCTCGCCGGTGATCTCATAGCGCTCGAGAATGCCGGTGATCATGCAGCCGTCGATATAGTTCCACTTGTTGCTCTTCCAGCTTCGGATCATCTCGAGATTCCAGGCCGGATGCGCGGAATCCGAGTGGGCCATGAGATAGTCGATGTACTCGTCGAGAAGCTGTTCGGTCGCTGCCCGATCACCCTGAAGGTGATGTCGTTTCTGATCCATTGCTTACCCCTTTACAGAACCCGCGGTGACACCATCGATGAACTGATCCTGTGCCAGGAAGAAGACAACGAGGGACGGGATGATGGAGATCAGGGACAGCGCGAGGATACGGTTCCAGGAGAAGCCGGTATCTGCATCCATGGACATCTTTACGAAGATGGCGGCCGGATAGCGCTTCGGCGTGGAAACGTAAAGTAGCGGTCCCATGAAGTCGTTGGTGGACCACATGAACTGGAACAGTGCCGCAGAGGTCATGGCCGGCTTCAGCACCGGAACGATGACATGCCAGAGGGTACCGAGGGCGGAGCAGCCATCGATCTTCGCCGCCTCATCGAGCTCCTTCGGGATATTGCGAAGGAACTGGATCAGCATGAAGACGAAGTAGGTATCCTGTGCGAAGAGCGTCGGCACGATCAGCGGAAGGTACAGCCTCCGCCGCCTTTGTGGTCTCTGCGGCGGCCTGTGTGGTGGATCCGGAATCAGAAGAACCACATGCGGCAAGTCCGAGCACCATGGATGCAGCGAGTGAACCTGCAAGTACCTTTGTGAATGACTTTTTCATATTTACCTCCTCGGGAGCCGCTCTGCAGCTCCTCTGCATAAAGACCTTTTGGTCCAGGTTGATGATTTTATGGTCTCAGTTGATCGAGACATGGACGCTGTCATAATCCAGCACGTCCTGAAGCACCGGCTCGGTATCGTCGGAGCCTGTGATTTCGACATTTTCGAGGGTGAGACGCTTTACCTTTCTCGCATAGATGGCTCTTCCGGTCATCTCCGGGAAGTGATCCATCATGATGGTCTGGCGCGGCTTTCTCTCCGATTTCGGGAGGAAGTCGACCTTTATGTTCTTGAGAACGATGTTCTCGATGTAGCGCTCCGGCAATCCATACGCCACCAGCATACAGGCATCGGCGCCGGTACATGTGATATTCTCGGCCCGGATCGTTCCGATCGTCGGGGTCTTATCATCCACCGGATGGAAGCTCTGGTTCTGTACGTAGTCGCTGTGACCGTCCGGATCGCAGAAGTAGAACATATTGAAGGTGAACGGCATGTGCACATCCTTCATGATGATGTCGTGGAAATATACCCCATCATACCGTGTTTCCGGTCCGCGACCGCGGCGGGTCTTGATCCGAAGTCCCCGGTCCGTCCCATCGAAGATGCACTGTGCCACCTCGACGTTGATCACGCCACCGGCCGCTTCCGAGCCCACCGTCACACTGCCGTGTCCTCTTTCGAGGAAGGAGTTCCGAATCGTGAAGTGATCCAAGATCTTATGATGGTTCTGACTCATATAGTACTTTCCGGACTTCAGGGCGATACAGTCATCGCCGACAGAAATCTTCGTACCGAGGATCAGGATATCATCACAGCTCTCCGGATCGAAGCCGTCTGTATTCGGTGAATCGGATGGGTTCCAGATTGTGATGTTGTAGACGCCGATATGATCGGTATAGTACGGATGGACTGTCCAGCTCGGGGAATTCTTCACCGTGATGGACTGAAGACGTACATGGCGGCAGTGATTCAGGAAGATGGTGTTCGGACGCCATGCGGTTCGCATCACCTTCGGATTCTGCCACCAGTCACCCTCGGCACCGCCACCATCGATGTGGCCCCGACCGACGATGTCGACGTGCTCTGCACCGATCGCCGAAATGAGGGAGGCGAAGGAGGTCTCCGGGTTTCCTTCCCAGCTCGCGAGATTATACTCGCCCGTTCCATCCGTCGTCTTCGTCATACCCGGCATCAGCGGATAGTGATTCCGGTCCGGATCCCCCTTCAGCACGGCCCCCTCGTCGAGCCATAAGCTCATGTAGCTCTTCAGGAAGAGTGGCCTCGACAGGTAGGTTCCTGCCGGCACGTACACGGTTCCATCCTTCGGGCAGGCACTGATCGCCGCCTGCAGGTAAATCGTGTCATCGGTCTCACCGTCGCCATGAGCACCGAAGCTCCGGACATCGAGCAGCACCGACTCGGCTTCCGTATGGAAGGACTGTGTCTCCTCTCCATCCTCTGTCCTTAAGCTCAGGGTATAATCACTGTCCGGCTGGAGACCATCGACCGTGAGAACGTTCAGCGTCGATCGCGCACGTTCCTCACCATCGAGGAGCACACTGTACTCCTCCGGTGCATAGCAGATCGTCTGATTGTCACATTCGATGGTGACGCTCCGCTTAAACACCGCTCTGATCGTGAATTTCATGTCCGAAAGCTTGAGCAAGTATGATAAAGTCTTATAATAGACAGGACAATGTCTAAGCTATTTATACAAATGGCGCTGCCGATCGCGGCGCGGCGGCCGCCGAATATGCGCTTGAAAAGGTCGTCTCTTTTGCAGTAAAGAAGGAAAAAGTATGATATACTGACAAATCGGGGCCTGCATCACGCATATCTCTGGAAATCCATCGTCGGTACAGCGTACCGGGGCCCGTCCGAATCATCATATATAGTATGCCATGCCTTAGCATCATCTGCAGGTATGCACCGTTTTGAAGGAGAAGCTATGGGAAAGAAGCTTTTAGTCGCACAGTCCGGCGGACCGACGTCTGCCATCAACGCTACGCTGGCCGGCGTCATCGAGGCCGCGATCCGAAACCCGGAGGTAAGCGATGTGCTCGGTGCACGCTATGGTATTCAGGGCGTGCTGCGTGAGCAGTTCCTGGATCTGAGCGGCATCGAACACATCGAGGACATGCTCGCCACCCTGGCCGTGACCCCGGCCGCCGCACTCGGCTCCTGCCGCTTCAAGCTGAAGGATCCGGCGCAGGACCCGTCGGAGTTCGAGGAGCTCATCCGCATCTTCCAGAAGCATGAGATCGGCTATTTCGTCTATATCGGCGGAAACGACTCGATGGATACCGTCTGGAAGCTCTCGGATTATATTAAGAAGCATAACATCCCGGACATCGTCGTGGTCGGAGCGCCGAAAACCATCGATAACGACCTCTTCGGCATCGATCACTGTCCTGGCTTCGGTTCTGCCGCAAAGTATATCGCAACTTCCATCTCCGAGCTGGAGCGTGAGCTCGAGGTATACGATACACCGTACGTCATCGTCGTCGAGATGATGGGCCGGAATGCCGGCTGGCTGACGGCAGCGGCCGCACTCGCCGAGAGCGCAAACAGCAACGTTCCGTATCTCATCTATCTCGAGGAGCGTCCGTTCGATCTCAATGACTTCATCTCTGATCTCCGGGGTGAGCTCGCGGTCGGCAAGGACGTCATCGTCGCTATCAGCGAGGGTATCCGTGACCGAAGCGGAAAGATGATCTGCGATTATGCTGATCGTGACCAGTCGACGGATGCCTTCGGTCATACCATCGCGACCGGTGCCGGCAAGGTGCTGGAGAACGCGATCCGCTCAAACATCGGCTGCAAGGTGCGCTATATCGAGCTGAATCTCCTGCAGCGCTGCGCAGGCCATCTCCTCTCCGAGACCGACATCACGGAGTCGACCGAGCTCGGTCGCAATGCGGTCCGCCTTGCTGTTGATGGCCAGAATGGCGTGATGTCGACACTGACCCGTACGTCGAATCACCCGTACAGTGTAGCCTACGGTGCTGCGGACATCGCCGACATCGCAGATCGTGAGAAGAAGGTCCCGGACAGCTGGATCACCTCTGAAGGCAACGGTGTCACCGAAGAAATGCTCGAGTATCTGCGTCCGCTCGTGCAGGGCGAGCGCTCCTGCAAGTTCGAGAACGGCATTCCGAAGTACGTCGTCTTTGATAAATAACGCTTAAAAGAAAATGGGGCTGTCGCTCGAGCGACAGCCCCATTTTCTTTTATCAGTTCTGTTTTCCGAATACGGCTTCGTAGTCTTTGCGGAAGCGCTCGATGCCGATATCGGTGAGCGGATGCTTCACCATCTGCATGAGTACCTTGAACGGAACGGTGGCGATATCTGCACCGGTCTTCGCACACTCAACGACGTGCATCGGATGACGTACGGAGGCGCAGATCACCTCGGTCTCGATATCCGGGTACATCTGGAAGATATCCTCGATGTCCTGGATCAGGGCGATACCGTCGGTGGAGATATCATCGAGACGGCCCAGGAACGGGGAAACATAGGTCGCACCGGCTCTGGCTGCAAGCAGTGCCTGGGATGCCGAGAAGACCAGTGTCACATTCGTGTGGATGCCTTCCGCTGAAAGCACCTTGACGGCCTTCAGTCCCTCGGTGGTCATCGGAATCTTCACTACCATATTCTTATGAATCTTCGCGATCTCACGGCCCTCGGCGATCATGCCCTCAGCATCCGTCGTGCTGGCCTTCACCTCACCGGAAATCGGACCATCGACGATCTCTGTGATCTCCTTCAGGGTCTCCATGTAATCTCTTCCTTCCTTTGCGATCAGGGAAGGGTTGGTGGTGACACCTGCGATGATCCCCATATCATTCGCTTCACGAATCTCATCTACATTTGCCGTATCAATAAAGAATCTCATATATTTTTCCTCCTAAAATATCGGCTGAACAACTGCATATAGTATACCTCTTTTTCAGTGCAAAGCCTAATAAATTCGCGCTATACAAACAATCATTTCAGCATATTTACTTTGTCTTTTACTGCCTCGTACTGCAGTTTTTTCACTCAGACTACAGCATATCTTCTGTTATCAGATCAATGTGTCTCCGCATATACACTTCTGCGATTTCCATATCATGCTCTCGCAGTGCGCTCAGTATCTTCTCATGCGCAGGAATCGCATTTTCAATGTTATGCCTAATCTGAAACGTTTTTAAACGGAACGGCACCAGACGTTCTCGAATTCGATCATTGATAAAAATCAGCATTTCATTTTTCGTCATACTGATGATTTCCTGATGAAAAAGTTCATCCAGACGGGCAAGTTCTTTCGCTCTTGCCTTTCCATGCACCTCCGCCACAAACTGCGTATGAATCGCCGTCAGGTGTTCCAGCTCTGCTTCTGTGCTACGCTCTGCAGCAAGGCGGGCCGCCTTCGGCTCGACGATTTCACGCACTTCTGTGTAATCATTCAGCTTCAGACGGTTTCGATCAAACCACTCGCTAAGAGATACTTCATCATCTCCGGTTTTTCGCACCACAAACGCGCCACGTCCCGGTTTGATTTCGATGTATCCCTGCGCTTCCAGGTTTCGAAACGCCTCACGAACAGAGCCTCTGCCTACATTCAGCGTTTCACAGACTTCATGCTCTGTCGCAAGCTTATCACCGATTTTCGTTTCCGGTTGCAGAATTTTTTCTTTCAGATATTCGATTGTTTTTTCTGTTACAGATATCTTTTGAGACATTCTTTTCCTCTCAACTTACTTAATCAGCATATTCGGAAGCCATGTAACGATGCCCGGAATATACGTGCACATAAGAAGGGTTACGATTAGCGGAATGATAAACGGCAGGATGCTCTTATAGAGAATTTCGAGCTTCACGCGTGCAAGATCCGAGATAATGAACAGGCAGACACCAAACGGTGGTGTAACCTGACCGATCATCAGGTTCAGAACCATCACAACACCGAAATGAACGAGGTCCAGTCCGATGGCCTGAGCGATCGGTACCAGTACCGGGAGCATCAGGGTCAGAATCGCACCTGGCTCCATAAACATACCAAGTACCAGAAGGATGATGTTGATTATCAGAAGAATGATTGCCGGATTCGAGCTGATGCCGAGGATAAAGTTTGCAATATCCTTCGAGATGCCTTCCTTAACCATGACATAGGTAAAAAGCGTGGATGTTCCGATGATAAACAGTGTATTGGCCGCACCTAATGCGGATTCCTTTGCACACTCCAGGAACTTCTTAAGGCCCAGAGAACGATATACAAATGCTGAAATCACCAGGGAATACACTACGGCGATACAGGAAGCCTCGGTCGGGGTAACCCATCCGGTTGTAAATCCGGCAAGGATGATCAGCGGTGTAATCAGAGATAAAATCGAGCCCTTAAAGCTCTCCCATAAAACCTTAAGACGGAACGGAGTACGCTCATATCCTCTCTTGACAGCGAAGATGAATACGAGAATCATCAGTGCAAGCCCCATCAGAAGACCAGGAAGCACACCACCCATAAAGAGCTTCGCAACAGATACCGATGCAACGGATCCATAGATGATAAGCGGAATACTTGGTGGGAAGATCGGTCCGATAACCGAGGATGCGGACGTAACCGCAGCAGAGAAGGCATCATCATAACCATTATCACGCATCGCCTTCATCTCGATGACACCGAGTCCACCGGCATCTGCCGCCGCGGATCCCGACATACCTGCGAAAATGATACTTGCGACGATATTGGCATGACCGAGGCCACCCGGAATCCATCCAACCAGCGACTGTGCGAAATCGAAGATCTTCGTCGTTATTTTTCCTTCATTCATAAGGTTCCCGGCGAAGATAAACAGCGGGACCGCAATCAGAAGATACGAATCCACACCCGTTACCATCTTCTGTCCGACGATCTGAAGCGGATACCCAAGCGCGATGCAGCCTGCGGTTGCACCGGCACCAATCGCGATACTGATCGGCGCACCAATCAGTAACAGCACTACGAAAAATATAAGAAATATAGCCATTATGCATTTCCTCCTTCACTGTCCTTCTTCTCACCGAGGAAATGGTTCAGTATACCATATACCGAAACCAGCACGAAGTATACACCGGTAACGGCACTCGGAAGGTATAACCATGCCTTACTGAGCCACTGCATCGTGGAGTATTTACTGGTTTTCAGAATCGGATACATATCCTTATAGGATACAACCATGATGACACCGAGGAAAATAACGGCAACACGAATCAGAATCCAGAAAATCGTCTGTACACTCTTCGGAACGCGAGAATATACCATGTCGAGATTGATCATTCGATCTTCATCAATCAAGCTGATTAATCCCATAAATGCCATCCACATAAACAAAAAGCCATTCAGCTCTGTCGACCAGCGGAATGAGCTGTTGATCGTATTTCGCGTAATCAGCTCCGCCAGCATAATTGTCACGATGCTCAGAATGCACACAAGTACGATGAGCAATGATAGCTTCTTTAAAAGATCAAGTAATTTACGATATGCTGTCAAATCAATCTCCTTTTCTCGCGATTCCATTTAAATAGCAGGGTGCGCTTGCACCCTGCTCGTGGAAAGCGCAATTACATTACTGGTTAAGCGCTACTAATGCATCTACAATGCTTTGATCGTACCAGGCCTCGTTCTCATACTTCTTATAGAAATCGGTTCCGCCGAGCTTATCCTTGAAGGACTGAACGTCAGGATTATCATCAAACTGAACACCTGCGTCCTCAAGGGTCTTTCTTGCCGTCTCGTTATCAGCCTTGATGGTATCGAAGGAATACTTCGCAGCTGCCTTCGCCTGATCCTTCAGAATCTGCTGATACTGCTCAGGAAGAGAATCCCACTTATCCTTGTTTGCAGACATCGTGCAGCCCATCCACATGTAGTTGATAAAGCTGAAGTACTTGATGGAGTCATAGGTTGCATTTGCTACCAGATGGTAGGTTGCATTGTCCTGACCTTCAGCAGTACCGTTTGAAAGTGCGATTGCAAGCTCCGGAAGAGCGAGTGCTACAGGGTTTGCACCCAGTGTCTGCCATACATCGAGGTAGATCTGGCTGGTCGGTACACGGATCTTCAGACCTTCAACATCCGCAGCCTCATGAACCGGGCCACCAGCTTCTGTGGTAGAGATCTGGCGCATACCATTATCACCCTCGGACAGGAATACCAGGCCTGCATCCTCAAGATTTGCGAAAATCTGCTCACCAACTTCACCGTTGGTTGCTTCATAAGCCTGATCTGCATCTTTGAAAAGGAACGGAAGGTCGAGAAGCTTTGCCTTATCGTAGAACTCGGTATAACCGGATGTTCCTGCAAAGATGATGTCGATGGTGCCAAGACGTGTAGAAGCAAGTGCCTCTGAGTCATTACCTAACTCGTTGGAGTGATGAACCTCCAGGGTGATCTTTCCATCCGAAGCTTCCTTTACGAGGTCCGCATACTCGATGATGGTCTTGGTCGGAACAGAGTTCTCATTTCCAGGTGAATAAATGGTAAGGGTTACAGGATCCAGTGCATCCAGATCAGATGTTGCAGCTTCTGTCTCTCCCTCTGCCTTCTCTGCTGCTGCCGTGGTCTCCTCCGCCTTCGCGGCTGCCGTGGTCTCTGCCGGCTTAGCAGAGTTTCCGCAAGCTGCTAATGATGCTACCATCGCAGTTGCGAGAACCAGTGAAAGTGCTCTTTTTTTCATAGTTACATTCCTCCATGAATTCTGCCATTACTTTCGCCAAAAGTGTATGACAATTATCTTTGCTGGTTATAAATTAACATACAATTTATAGTAATTCAACACTATTTGTGTAGATTTTTTAAATATTATTTTGTTTTATTTGCACAAATACTCTCCTACAAAAAATGAGCAGATTTCATTCGAATGAAATCTGCCCATTTCAGAGCGCTAAACGCATATATCGCCTGTTATTTCGCAAGCGACTGTACTTCCTTAATCTCCTCCGGTGTAAGATCGCGCACATCACTGTTGTCACCGGAACAGTTCGAATCTTCAATCAGGAACATCTTGGTATCCTTCTCCGTAATGGTATTATGCCATTCAGAGCGAGGAATAACATAAAGCTTACCCTTCTCCATATAGACTGGCTTAAACTTCAGACTTCCGTCAGCCTGCTCATCGGCCTGAATCAGTGTACAGTGACCCTCCACCAGCACAAACATCTCATCCGTCGTATTATGACGTTCGAGATTGCTGATGCCCGTCACATCATTGGCCGGCTTCCAGTTCTTAATACCTACACACCACTTTTCATTCTCGTATACGCGGTGCATACCTTCGCCTGTGAATTCAAAATTCTGAATATCCATCGTTCTTATTCTCCTTTTATAGAAGTCATCTGATATGAAGTCGCTCACGGCTTCAGGAAATCCCGCGCTGTCCTATGACAGACAGCACAGGTACAGGAATTTATTGTGGTCTTACTTAGAAAGCAGATTCTTAATATCTGTAACTGCATGCTCTGCAGTTAAACCATACTCCTCGAAGAGGCTATCCGGTGTACCGGACTGACCAAATACATCATTGATTCCGATGCGACTGAACTTTGCGCCTGCATGGCCAGCCAGAACCTCTGCCACTGCAGAACCGAGTCCACCGATGATAGAATGCTCTTCCATCGTCACCATCGCCTTGACCTTATCGTTATACTTCAGAATTGTATCAGCATCGATCGGCTTGATGGTATGCATATTGATAACGGCAGTGCTGATGCCCTCTGCCTCGAGCTGCTTCGCAGCTTCCAGTGCTCTCGTCAGCATAAGACCGCAGGCGATGATCGCAGCATCGCTACCATCCTTCACGATCGTTGCCTTACCGAACTCGAATGGCTTGTCATCCAGCTCCGGAACGTCCTCTACCACCGGTCTTCCGACACGCACATATACCGGTCCATCGATCTCAACCGCTGCTCGAATCGCCTTTTCTGTCTCCTTCGGATCTGCTGGCACGATAACGTTCATGTTCGGCATTACTCTCATAAGTGCGATATCCTCTACAGACTGGTGTGAACCACCATCCTCACCTACAGAGAGTCCGGAGTGAGATAAAGCAAACTTCACATTCAAGTTCTCGTATGCAACCGAGTTACGAATCTGCTCATACGCACGACCGGTACCGAATAAAGCGAAGGTGGATACGAACGGAATAAATCCATCATGTGCAAGTCCGGCCGCTGTATCTACCATGTTCGCCTCTGCGATACCCATATCGAAGAATCTCTCAGGGAATGCATCTCTGAAGAACTTTGACTGTGTTGCATTTGCAAGATCGGCATCCAGTGCGACGATCTTATCATTTTCAGCACCTAACTGTGCCAGTGTCTCGCCAAATGCGACTCTTAATGACTTTCCCATAATTCTCAAACCTCCTGCTGTGCAAGTGCCTTCTCAAACTGTTCCTGATTCATCGGACTTCCGTGCCACTGGAACTGATCCTCCATGAAATCAACACCCTTGCCCTTGATGGTATGGCAGCAGATAAACTTCGGCTTTCCGTTATGCGGAGCAGCAAGTGCCTCATCGATCGCCTTGATATCATGACCATCTACATCATATACTTCCCAGCCAAATGCACGGAACTTCGCATTCACATCGCCGAGGCTCATAACCTGGTCGTTTGAACCATCGATCTGAAGATGGTTGAAGTCGAGCATCCAGGTCAGATTATCAAGCTTGTAGTGTGCGGCAGACATCGCAGCTTCCCATACAAGACCCTCCTGGCACTCACCATCACCGAGAACCGTATAGGTCTGCCAGCTTGCCTTCTTCAGCTTCGCACCCAGTGCAAGGCCGATTGAAATCGATGCGCCCTGACCGAGAGATCCGGTATTCACGTCCACGCCCGGTGTCTTCTTGCAGTCCGGATGACCCTGAAGATGGCAGTGAAGCTTACGAAGATTTGCGAGATCCTCCTTCGGGAAGTAGCCAAGGTCTGCAAGAATCGCATAAAGTGTCGGGCAGGCATGACCCTTACTTAATACAAAACGATCTCGGTCTTCATTCTTCGGATTCTTCGGATCCAGATTTTTCATCGTGTCATAATAGAGAGCCATCAGCATCTCAACACATGAAAGAGATCCGCCCGGATGTCCTGACTGACACGCATACAGCATTTTTAAAATTTCTGCGCGGATTTCTTTCGCCTTCTTCTCGTAATCCATAAAAATTCCTCCTTTTTATCAGCCGTCCTTCTACGACATGATTATATTGTACTTATGAAATGTATGACAATCAATGTGTTTTCCCAGATTCATTATTATAATTTTACAAATTGTAGGATATTATCCCTTTACAGCACCCGCAGTCAATCCTTCTACCAGTCTCTTCTGTGCGAAGAAGAACATGATACATACCGGAATGATCGTAAGGATACCTCCCGCCGTCAACAGATCCCACTGAACACCCAGCTGGCCGATCAGCGACTTCAGTGCAACCGGAATCGTTCTGGTCGATGTATTCGTAAACATCATCGCAAAAGTATACTCATTCCAGGACTGCATGAAGATATAGACGCCGGTCGCAATGATACTCGGTCGAAGTAACGGGAAGATAATTTTCATAAATGCCTGCCCACGGTTACATCCATCCACCATCGCCGCTTCCTCCAGCGAAGCCGGCAGATCGTTGATAAATCCGATCAGAAGCCATACAGAGAATGGAATCGTAAAGGTGGTATAGGAAAGGATCAGCGATACCGGTGTAAACAGGAGCTGAAGCTTTCGCATGATAGAGTACAGCGGAATCAGAAGCAGTACGGTCGGGAACATGTTGTTGCACAGGAAGATACTCATCAGCACCTTACGTCCCACAAAATCGTATCTCGAAAATGCATACGCTGCCATCGTTGCCACAACCAGTGTCAGCAATGTGGTACATACCGCAACCAGAAGGCTGTTTTTCATCGCAGACAGGAAATCTACCGTACTGGTAAACAGCTTTTTATACGCTTCAAAGGTCGGATGTGCTGTCCAGTACGTCACAACCTTTCCATATAGCTCATTTTCCGGTTTAATCGATGTAAGGAACGTCCAGTAAAACGGAAAAAGCAGGAACAAAAGCATAAGTGCCAGAAGCACGGTTCGGAGAATGCGGGTACTCATCGATTCACGTCTCATCACTTCTCCTCCTTAAAGCTTGATTTCAGATACGGGATAACGACCACCAGAAGCATGATGGCGAGGCTGATCGCCATGGCGGATGCATAGCCCAGGCTCAAAGCATTGGCCTTATTATAGATGTATACAGACAATGTCTGCGTGCTGTACGCCGGACCACCCTCCGTCATATTAAAGATGACATCAACAGAATTCGCCACCCAGATGATACGAAGAAGACCGGTAATAAAAATCGTATTTTTAATCGACGGAATCGTAATATAGAAGAGCTTCTGCGACTTCGTTGCGCCATCGATTTCCGCAGCCTCGTACATATCCGTCGAAACGCCCTGCAGCGCCGCGAGAAGCATCAGTGCGAAGAACGGAATTCCCTGCCAGATGATGGTCACGATAACAGACGGAAATGCCGTCGTTGTCTGACTCAGGAATGCAATTTTTCCGTCGGTCAAATGCAGCTTCATAAGAATATCATTCAGCACACCGGAGTTTCCATCATAGATCCATCGCCACATGAGGCCGATCAACACACCTGGAGTCACCCAAGGAACCATACTGATTGCTCTGACAACTCCACGTCCGCTGAAGTGCGAGTTCAATATAAGCGCCAGCATGAATCCAAACAGAAACTGCAGTCCGACACCGAATACGACCCAGATAATCGTACGGATGACGGCATTCAGAAACTGTGGATCACCGAATGCCTGAATGTAGTTTGCCAGCCCGATAAACGCAATCTGCTTCGGTCTTCTGAGATCATAGCTCTGAAAGCTCATCATAATGGCGTTTATAACCGGCACAAACACAATGCAAAGGATGATCAGTGTTGCCGGTGCGACCAGCAAATATGGCCATATTGAACGTTTTTTATTCATGTCCATCTTCTCCTATTTATCTTTACATGATTTGTGAGAATGCAAATGCATTCTCACAAATCCGTAATTTACAAGTCTACATATTTAAGTAACAAACGAGGTCAAAAGAACATGCAAAACATTAATTCTCCCAAAGGCCACTCTGGAGTGTCTTCATGGCATCCTCTGCGGAAATGGCACCTGTCAGAGCCTGTGAAACGGTATTCGGCCAGAGATCACTGATCCACTCCGTTGTCGTATCACGAATCGGAAGGATACCAGCATAACCCTCACCTTCAATCGATGCCTTCATGAAACGGTTGTTCTGGAAGTAGTCACCCTGTGCTACGGTCTTAGAAACAGGAACATTACCTGTACCCTCGCACCACATCTTCTGACCTTCACCAGTTGCAAGATACTTACACCACTCAAAGGCAGCATCCGGGTTCTTGCAGGAACTGAAGATAACGGTCTCGGTATCGCCCATGGATGTCCACTGGTCCTTACCTGCCGGGAACGCAAATGCAGATACATCATCACCGAAAATCTCTTCCATCTTCGCAGA
>SFND01000035.1 GCA_004554245.1 Oribacterium sp.
TATCCAATGTGCGCAAGACGAGTGAAGCGTGAAGGTTTACTTCTACATTCACGAGTATGCGGCATCTACGACAGTAGATGTGCTGGTAGGTTTGATGTTGACAATTTAAAAATAATTTGCTATATTTCTCAGGTGTACAGTTTTCAAGGCACGATATGGCCCGGTGGCTCAGTCGGTTAGAGCGCCGCCCTGTCACGGCGGAGGTCGTCGGTTCGATTCCGTCCCGGGTCGTTTGTAAATCTTCTGATTTACATCACAATTTCATATTTGGATGGGTTCCCGAGTGGCCAAAGGGGGCAGACTGTAAATCTGTTGTCACTGACTTCGGTGGTTCGAATCCACCCCCATCCATTTGAAGCCTTTAAGGTTTCACTGTTGTTTTCAGCAGAATGGGGTCTTAGCTCAGCTGGGAGAGCATCTGCCTTACAAGCAGAGGGTCACAGGTTCGAGCCCTGTAGGCCCCATTATTCTATTGAAAACCTATTATCGCGGGATGGAGCAGTCTGGTAGCTCGTCGGGCTCATAACCCGAAGGTCGTTGGTTCAAATCCTTCTCCCGCAACTCTGACACAGAAGATCATCCGTATGGATGGTCTTTTTGTTTTAATTGAAAATCTCCACCTGGCCTTGTATAATCTTCATTAGTTTACATTGCCGTACCAGGCTTATCGCTGCTTTATGCAGCTGAAACCGCATTTCATAGGCGCTTCCCATCGACTGTACATACATCGATCGACGGATAAGCGGATGGATGCATATAAGAACAAAAGAGGTTTTTCATTGAGTTATACTGCACTGTACAGGCGATGGAGATCCCGGACCTTCGATGAGATCAAGGGCCAGGATGCCATCACTGCGTCATTCAAAAATCAAATCATGACCGGGCGGATCGGGCATGCCTATCTTTTCTGCGGTACCCGTGGAACCGGTAAGACCTCCGTCGCGAAGATCCTCGCACGTGCAGTGAACTGCGAGCATCCGATCGATGGAAACCCGTGCAACGAGTGTCCGAGCTGCCAGGCGATCCTCAGCGAGTCCAGCATGAACGTCGTAGAGATGGATGCAGCCTCCAACAACGGTGTCGATGACATCCGTCAGATCCGGGATAAGATCCAGTATCCACCGGTCGATGGTAAGTATAAGGTCTATATCATCGATGAGGTACATATGCTCAGTCAGTCGGCCTTCAATGCGTTTCTGAAGACGCTGGAGGAGCCGCCATCCTATGTCATCTTCATCCTCGCGACGACCGAGCCGAATAAGATTCCGATCACGATTCTCTCACGTTGCCAGCGCTATGATTTCAAGCGCATCACGACCGATACGATCGCTGCAAGACTGCGTGAGATCTCGGATGCAGAGAATATCCAGGTTTCCGATGAAGCGCTGCACTATATCGCGCGTTCCGGGGATGGTTCCATGCGAGACGCCGTATCCCTGCTCGACCAGTGCTCCGCCTTCCAGTTTGACCGCCGGATCGAGTATGAGGATGCACTGAGTATCCTGGGCGCGGTGGATACCGCCGTGTTCTCAGATCTCGTGCGCGCGCTTTCGAAGAAGGATGTGAAGACCGGACTCCAGCTCGTCGCCGAGGTCATCGATCAGGGCCGTGAGCTCAGCCAGTTCGTCTCGGATTTCGTCATGTATGCACGAAATATGCTGCTCGCCTCCACAGTGGATGACCTCTCGGGTCTGGTGGATATGTCGAGCGAGAATCTGAAGCGCCTGAAGGAAGATGCTTCACTTCTCTCGACGGTCGAGCTCATGCGCTATATACGCATGCTGAGTGATCTCAGTAATCAGCTCCGCTATGCGACACAGAAGCGGATCCTGATTGAAACGAGCTTCATGAAGCTCGCATACCCGGAGACAGATGCAAGTGCGGAGGGGATGAATGCCCGCCTCGCGGAGATCCAGCGTACGCTTCGGAACCTCCCGGCTGGTACCCCGCTTCCAGCAACTGCAGCGAGCGCCAATGCAGGCGACCAGAACAACGTCGCTCCGCAGCCGGCATTGGCCTCCACACCGAAGAAGGTGACGCTCCCGCGCGCGCAGTATGAGGATCTCCAGCTCCTGAAAAAAGAGTGGAGAAGCATCTGTGCGGCCATCACCATCCCGGTACTTTCGGCAGCGCTCCTGCGGGATGAAAGCTATGTGCGACCGGATCGCGATCGATCCGGCATGACGATCGTGACGAGAAGCCGGGCGACGGCCCATCTCCTCGAGCAGGAGGCGAGCATCCCTGAGATTCGTCGGATCGTCGCAGAGAAGTACCATAAGGATATTCGCTTCTCGACGGTACTCTCGGAAGAGAATGAGGCAGCAACGGTTTATGTGACCGATGAGGATCTTTCGAAGATCCATATGCAAGTAGAAACAGAAGGATAAAAGAAAAGGAGTTTTTTATGGCGAAGCATGGTGGATTCCCGGGTGGTATGCCGGGTATGAATATGAACAACATTATGAAGCAGTATCAGCGTATGCAGCGTAAGCTCGAGGAGACCCAGGAAGAGCTTGTAAAGAAGGAGTACACAGGCCAGGCCGGTGGTGGCGCAGTGAAGGCGACCGTCACAGGTGCGAAGGTACTCACGAAGCTCGAGCTGGACAAGGACGCTGTGGATCCGGAGGATGTAGAGACCCTCGAGGATATGATCGTCGCCGCTGTAAACCAGGCACTGGAGAGCGCTGACGAGGATTCGCAGAGCCAGATGGGTAAGCTGACCGGAGGACTCGGTCTCTGATGGAATACTTTTCGAAGGATATTTCGAGACTCGTGAGTGAGCTGTCCCGGCTTCCTGGTGTCGGACAGAAGAGTGCACAGCGCCTGGCCTTTCACATCATCCATGCGCCGAAGGAGCAGGCGACCGAGCTTGCAGAAGCCATCGTAAATGCGAGAAACAACGTACACTACTGCAAGATCTGCTGTACGATCACCGATCAGGAGATCTGTCCGATCTGTGCATCCGAGGAGCGTGACCACAGGCAGATCATGGTTGTGGAAAACAGCCGTGATATGTCCGCCTATGAGCGCACAGGTAAGTACAAGGGCGTATACCATGTACTTCACGGTGCCATCTCGCCGATGCTGGGCATCGGTCCAGACGACATCCGTCTCAAGGAGCTGATGGCCCGCCTGCAGGGAGATGTAGAGGAAGTCATCATCGCCACTAATTCTTCACTCGAGGGAGAAACCACGGCGACCTATATCACGAAGCTGATAAAGCCGCTCAACATCAAGGTGTCCAGAATCGCCTCCGGCGTACCGGTGGGTGGTGATATCGAAAATATCGATGAGGTTACATTACTTCGTGCACTGGACGGAAGAATAACGCTATAATAGGATCCTAAGGAGAAAAACCAAATGGATAAGTACGAGTTTAATATCAAAGCAGAGCAGATGCGCAAGATGGCAGAGCAGGGAGACTATAAGACCGCGATGCAGATCGCCGATACGATCGACTGGCGTCGCGTTCGAAATGCAAATCTTCTTTCCTATGTCGCGGATATCTATGAGCATAACAGTGAATATGAAGAAGCAAAGGACATCCTTCTGCTGGCGTTTGAGCGTGCCCCGGTCGGCAAACGCTTTCTGTACAAGCTGGCTGAAATATCCGTCAAGGCAGGCGATCTCCAGGATGCGCAGGAATTTTATCACGAGTTCTGTGAGATGAGCCCGGACGATTCCAGACAGTTTCTCCTCCGCTATCTGATTCTGAAGGCGAAGGGGGCCAGCGCTGAGCAGCTCATCGCACCGCTCGAGGAGTATACCTCTCTGGAAGTGGACGAGGAGTGGCTCTATACCCTCGCGAAGCTTTACAGTGAAGCAGGCTGCGAGGATGCGTGCGTCCGCACCTGTGATAAAATCATGCTTCTCTTCGGTCTCGGACAGTATGTGGATAAGGCCATGGAGCTGAAGCTTCAGTATCGCTCCCTTTCGAAGGAGCAGATGGACCTCGTGGAAAACCGCAGCAAGTATGAGGAGAAGCTCCGCAAGGTATCCGAGGAGTATGCTGATACCGATGGAAATCTCGTGGAAGCACAGAGTCCGGTCGTAAAGGCAGAAGTTGATGCCGAGCTCGCAGCTGAAACACAGTCTGAAGGCACGACAGATACGATCACCACGCCGTTATCCGAGGATGTGCAGCCGTCGTCCGAGGAAAGTGCGACCATCTACCAGAAGAGCGCGGAAGCCAATGCAGGCGATCAGCCTGCATATACCACAGCCGCTGATTCGATGGCCGCCGCTACGGCTGTTTCAACGTCCGCTGTATCGGATCCGATCGTGGCGTCTTCTACCTCAGCGCAGGGTGCTACACAGACATCCAATCATGATATGCAGTGTGCAGCCGCTGATGCGGTGGAAGCCATCCAGAGTGCAGTTCATAAAATTCCACGGAAGGAAGAAGAACTCCACAACTACCATATGATCATCGAGGCGAAGACCCGTGCGGATGGACTGAAGATCGCCATCGACGAAATCAAGTACTTCCATGATCTCTATGGATTTAATTTCAAGGTTGCGAAGACAGATGCCACGAGACTGAACGAGCGTGGCTTCGCGGCATTCGTGCCAAAAATCGCAGGGAAGGACCTGATCGTCGAGAATGCTGGTGCGCTGACCTATGATGTCGTCGATGAAATCAGCGATTATATCGATACACTCACTGACTCGAGCTCTGTCGTGCTCGTGGATGTCATGGACCACTTCGATCGCATGGCAGAGGATCGTCCGCTCTTCATCAAGAAGTTCGATCTCGTATCGGACATCGAGGAAGAGGAGGATGAACTCGTCGAGGATGTGGATCTCGATGCACCGGTACAGGCAGACGCTGCCGTGGAAAACGAGGAGACGGCAGCTTCAATGACGGTGCAGAAGCCGTCTTCGGCGGCTTCCTTCAGTGAAGACCGCACACCGGTCCCTCTGCACGGAACAGAGAATAGGGGTGCAGAAGCGGATGCACCGGATAAATATGTGGATACCTCAGCAGTTCCCGTGGCGGCAGCAGCCTCCACTGTGGACAGTGCATACGCTGAATCGCAGAAAAACCAGGTGGATTCCGCAGCAGATGCTGTGGATTACCCGGCAGAGACAGCGGACGCGGATGGGGACGATGAGGAAGCATTGACCGAAGAAGGGGCAGATGCAGCCGGAAACGCAGCGGCACAGGAGGAGCCGCTTCCGGGAGATTACTACCAGGAGATGAGCGTCGAGGACTTCGCGAATTATGCACAGCAGTATGCGCGTGAAATCGACTGTGTGCTCGTCGGAAAGACCGTGCTGGCGCTCTATGAGCGTATCGAGATGATGCAGGAGGATGGTGTCGAGCTTACAAAGGAAAGTGCGGAAGAGCTGATCGAGGAAGCGGCAGATAAGGCGGAGGCACCGAGCCTCGGAAAGAAGCTGACCGGCATGTTCCATCCGAAGTATGATAAGGAGAACCGGCTGATTCTTCGTGAAGACAATTTTATCGGCTGATGCAGCATACAGCGCGCCCCTTCTTCCACGAGGGGCGCCTTTTCTTTACTGTTCAGTCGTAGCTCAGTGGACGGCAGACGGAAGCACAGTACTTATGAGGCCGGTGAAATCTAAGCCAGGAACTCCAGGCGGCCTGATTTCACACGTCCTCTTTGTATGGTTTCCGGCTGCTGTCCGCTGGGCTACGCCTTGACTTAACTATGTCTGAACAGCTGTAAGGATTTTAAATAGAATACATCAGAAGGGCGATGATGCAGCAGGAAGAAGCGATGACGGAATTAATAACAATTGTAATGAATGGATGGGTGCAGATCGGCGTGGCGGCATTTATGGTCGCGATGTTTCTCTATGGCTACCGTAAAGGGCTCGTGCGCATGTCGGTGAATATCGTATCGATCGTTGTTTCACTGATTGCGACGCGCATGCTTCTTCCGACGGTACAGACCTGGATCGACCAGAATCCTGTGCTACGGGAGCTGGTGGCACAGCGCGTGGAAAAGATCGCATTCGGAGAAGGGTCGGCAGCAGGCGCGGAAAGCGCAGCAAGCGAGAGTGTTGACCTTTTTTATCAGCTGCTGGGACTGGATAAGCTGACAGATTATATCGCAGATCGGATCACCGGCATGCTTGTGAGTGTGATCACCTTCATACTTCTCCTTATCGTCGTGACGCTGCTCGTGAAACTTGCGTTTGCGATCCTTCAGCGTGTAGCGGAACTTCCGGTTCTGAACTTCATGAATCGGACACTGGGGGCCGTACTCGGTCTCGTGGAGTCCATCGTCTATGTATGGATCTTTCTGATCGTCATCAGTTTCCTGCCGGAAAATCCGCTGACCCTGCATATCGCGATGCAGTTTAACGATCCGACGACCTGGCTCTTCTATCTGAAGGAGGCGAATATCTTCGTCCATATCTTCGAGGCATGCGCCAGCTGAGTACCAGTTTAATTTAACTAAGTAGAGTCCCGGAGGGGCGTCAACGGAGGCACAGTACTCCGAGACCGGCTTGATTTCACACGGTCTCTGCGTATGGCCTCTGTTGCCGCCCCTCCCCGCCTAACTGTTACCTGAAGTGTAAAAAAAATAAAAGAATTTCAGATTGGTGCTTGACAGCGCACGTCATGTTTGTTAAAGTATGTCAAGTCACCGCGAGGGAAACGAATTTACAGATTCTTTTCAAGCGAATGACAAAAAGAAATTTTAAAAAGTGCTTGACAAAAGCGAAACGGTTTGATAATATATACAAGCTGTCGCGAGGCGAGAGCACAACGGACCTTGAAAATCAAAGATCGATTAATACACAGACCCTGAAGATTCTAAAGAATTTTCAGAGACCAGCAATGGTCAAGCGATCAAGAGATCGCGCGAATT
>SFND01000036.1 GCA_004554245.1 Oribacterium sp.
TGATCGGCTTTAATCCGAAGTATCTCGTGGATGCACTTCGTGCGATCGAGGATGAGGAGGTCACGATCTACATGTCGATTCCTCGTTCTCCGTGCTTCATCCGTGATGATAAGAAGACGTACAATTACATGATTCTGCCGGTAAACTTTAACGCAGACGCATATTGAATAAATGCATAATTATACATAAATCAGATTTATAATTATGTATTATGAAAAAGATGACACGATACTGATGTGCCCGCCACACAGACATCATAGGGATCTGACGCCCTGTGGGCGCTGCTCTCGCGTGCTATAGAATGATAATTGAAACACTGGAATTAAAGAATTACAGAAATTATGACCATCTGAAGTTAGAGCTGAGTCCCGGAACGAATATTTTTTTCGGCGACAATGCACAGGGAAAAACCAATGTACTCGAAGCCATCTTCCTGGCCTGTACATCGAAATCCTACCGGATCACCCATGACCGGGATCTGATCCAGTTCGGTCATGATGAAGCACATATCAAGATGGAGACACGGAAACGCAAGGTTCCCTACCGTGTTGATATGCACTTGAAAAATAATAAACCGAAGGGCATCGCCATCGATGAGATTCCGATTCGTCATGCCTCGGAACTCTTCGGTATCGCGAACGTCGTCTGCTTCAGTCCGGAGGATCTCAGTCTCATCAAGGATGGACCGGCGCTTCGGCGCCGCTTTATGGACCTTGAGCTCTGCCAGCTGGATAAGGTGTACCTGTATCATCTGGCTCGGTATAATCGAACACTCAATCAGCGGAACAAGCTGCTGAAGGATATGATCATGCGTCCGGTCCTGGCCGATACCCTGCCGGTATGGAATGAACAGCTCTGCCTCTATGGCGAGCAGGTCATCACCATCCGGGAGAAGTTCATCCAGGAGCTTCAGAGTATCATCGGTCGCATCCATCACCAGCTGACCGGAGGTGTCGAGGAGCTCAGCATCAGCTACGATCGAAATGTCGCAGCGGAAAATTTCGCCACGGCGCTCGAGCGAAGCTGTGAACAGGAAAAACGCCAGCATCTGACACTGGTCGGACCACATCGTGATGACCTCTGCTTTACGATCGATGGGAAGGATATCCGAAAATTCGGATCGCAGGGTCAGCAGCGGACGGCAGCACTGGCGCTGAAGCTGAGTGAGATCGAGCTCGTGCGACAGCGCATCGAGGATCATCCGATTCTGCTGCTCGATGATGTATTGTCGGAGCTGGATTCGAAGAGACAGAATTATCTCCTCGATCTTCTCTCTGATACGCAGAACATCATCACCTGTACCGGACTCGATGAGTTCGTCAATCATCGTTTTCATATCGATGAGCTCTTCCATGTGGTCAATGGAACGGCGACGAAAATTGAAAATCTGAAGACGCTGTACAGCACGTCAGAAAAATAAAATGCGTGTATGCATACCTTTCCGTGGTCTGTATCACGACAGGATAGTAAAAAATGCAGTTTCCTGCTGTTCCAGGCGGGTAGTCAAAGGAGAAAGCTTCAATGGCAATAGAAAAAAATGAAAATGAAGATCTGCAGCGTGAAGAGGAGCTCATGAAGGGCTCGCCTGATTACAGCGCAGATCAGATTCAGATTCTGGAAGGACTCGAAGCAGTTCGGAAGAGACCTGGCATGTATATCGGCAGCACCTCCATCCGTGGTCTCCATCATCTCGTCTATGAGATCGTGGACAACTCCGTTGATGAGGCGCTGGCGGGTTTCTGCGACAGCATCACCGTCACCATCGAGAAGGATAATTCCATCACTGTACAGGATGACGGTCGAGGCATTCCGGTCGACATTCAGAAGAAGGCCGGTAAGCCGGCACTCGAGGTCGTCTTCACCGTCCTGCATGCAGGTGGTAAGTTCGGCGGCTCCGGCTATAAGGTATCCGGTGGTCTCCATGGCGTCGGCGCGTCCGTCGTCAATGCTCTCTCAATCTGGCTCGAGGTTTCTGTCTACAAGGGCGGAAAGATCTACAACATGAAGTTCGAGCGCGGTAAAGTGGTACAGCCGATGACCGTCATCGGTGAGTGCGATGAGCGTCAGCATGGAACGAAGGTTCATTTCCTTCCGGATCCGGAAATCTTTGAAGAGACCGTATATGATTACGATACCCTGAAGGTTCGTCTCCGTGAGACGGCCTTCCTCACGAAGGCGCTGAAAATCACACTGATCGATGCGCGTGAAGGCAAGGAGCAGGAAAAGACCTTCCACTACGAGGGTGGTATCAAGGAGTTCGTACAGTATCTCAACAAGGGCAAGGAGCCACTGTATCCGGACGTCATCTACTGTGAGGGCGAGCGTGATCATGTGTTCGTCGAGGTCGCGATGCAGCACAACGACTCCTATACCGAGAATACCTATACCTTCGTCAATAACATCAATACCCCGGAGGGTGGAACCCACCTCACCGGTTTTAAAAACGCGATCACGAAGACCTTTAATGATTATGCCCGCAGTAATAAGCTCCTGAAGGAATCGGAGCCGAATCTGAGTGGTGATGATATCCGTGAGGGTCTCACGACCGTGATTTCGGTAAAAATCGAGGATCCGCAGTTCGAAGGACAGACCAAGCAGAAGCTCGGAAACTCCGAGGCGCAGACCGCGGTTCAGAACATCGTCGGTGAGCAGCTCACCTACTATCTCGAGCAGAACCCGAGCGTGGCGCGTGCCATCTGTGAGAAGTCTGTACTCGCCCAGCGTGCGCGTGCAGCGGCACGTCGTGCACGTGATCTTACGAGAAGAAAGTCGGCGCTCGATGGTGTCGGTCTTCCGGGCAAGCTCGTCGACTGTAACTCGAAGGATCCGAATGAGTGTGAGATCTTCATCGTCGAGGGAGACTCTGCACTGGGACCTGCGAAGGATGGACGAAATGTACATACCCAGGCGGTGCTGCCACTGCGTGGTAAGGTACTGAATGTGCAGAAGGCGCGCCTCGACCGTGTATATGCGAACGAGGAAATCAAGGGTATGATCACCGCCTTCGGTACCGGCATCAACGAAGACTTCGATATCTCGAAGCTTCGCTATAACAAGATCATCATCATGACGGATGCCGATGTCGATGGTGCACATATCGCGACCCTCATGCTGACCTTTATTTACAACTTCATGCCGGAGCTGATCAAGCAGGGGCATGTATACCTGGCACAGCCACCACTTTTTAATATCACGAAGAACAAGAAGCACTACTATGCTTACTCCGACGAGGAGTACCAGGATATCCTGAAGCAGATCGGTGCCGAGGGTACGGATGTATCCCGCTTCAAGGGACTCGGTGAGATGGATACAGAGGAGCTCGCAGAGACCACCATGGATCCGGAAACCAGAACGCTTCTTCGTGTGAATATGAATGATGATGATCGTGCAGATCTCGACGTCACATTCACCACGCTGATGGGCGATCAGGTCGAACCAAGACGTGAATTCATCGAAGAGAACGCGAAGTATGTCACGAATCTCGATGTCTGATATTAGTGAATTCGGAGGATAAAATTTTGGAACCAAATGTTTTTGATAAGGTCCAGGATGTAGATCTCAAGAAGACGATGGAAAACTCGTATATCGATTATGCGATGAGTGTCATCGTATCGAGAGCGATTCCGGATGTCCGGGATGGTCTGAAACCGGTTCAGCGCCGTGTACTCTATTCACTGCAGTCACTCGGTGTAACCCCGGATAAGAAAACGAAGAAGTGTGCCACCATCGTCGGTGAGTGTATGGGTAAATTCCATCCGCATGGTGACTCCTCGATTTATGGTGCCCTGGTTTATATGGGACAGAGCTGGTCGATGCGCCATGTACTGGTCGATAAGCAGGGAAACTTCGGTTCGGACGACGGCGACTCTCCTGCCGCTATGCGTTATACCGAGGCGAAGATGTCGAAGCTGGCCGGTGAGATGCTCGCCGGCATCAATAAGGACACCGTTGACTTCATGCCGAACTTCTCCAACGAGTACGACGAGCCGACGGTGCTGCCGGCGAAGTTCCCGAATCTGATCGTGAACGGTGCCACCGGTATCGCGGTCGGCATGGCAACGAACATCCCGCCACATAATCTCCGGGAGGTCATTCGTGCGGTGGACCTCATCATTGACAATCGCATAAAGGATCAGGAAACGACCCTGGAGGATATCATGAAGGTAATCCCGGGGCCTGATTTTCCGACCGGTGGGATCATCCTCGGCCACAAGGGCATCGAGGAGGCCTACCGTACAGGACGTGGCAAGATCAAGCTTCGTGCCGTATGTGAGATCGAACCGATGCAGAACGGAAAGCATCGCATCGTGGTGAAGGAGCTTCCGTACCTCGTCTACCGTTCGAGGGTCATCGAAAATATCGCAAATCTGGTCAAGGATAAGAAAATCGACGGCATCACGTATATCAACGACGCCTCCGGTAAGGGCTCCACAGCGAAGATCAACATCGAGCTTCGAAAGGATGTAAACCCGAATGTCATCCTGAACCAGCTTTATAAGCATACCCAGCTTCAGACCACCTTCGGTGTCATCATGCTCTGTATCGTGAACGGCGAGCCGAAGATCCTGAACCTCCAGCAGGTTCTCGACGAGTATCTGAAGCATCAGGTCAATGTCTTCACCAGACGCACGAAGTATGATCTGAATAAGGCGCAGGAGCGTGCGCATATCTTAGAGGCACTCCTCGTCGCTGTCGATCATATCGATGAGATCGTGCATACCATTCGTGCGGCTGCGAACACGGAGCAGGCGAAGCTGGATCTCTCCGCGAAGTTCGGCTTCGATGAAGGACAGGCACAGGCCATCGTAGACATGCGTCTGCGTGCCCTGACCGGTCTCGAGCGCGACAAGCTGAAGGATGAGTACGACGAACTCGAAAAGAAAATCGCATACTACAACGAGATTCTCGGTGATCCGAAGAAGATGCTCGGTGTAATCAAGAGTGAGATCGATGTTATCGCAGATAAGTATGCAGATGATCGTCTCACGAAGTTCGGCTATGACGATTCCATCGAGGATGAGGATCTGATTCCGGATGATGATATCGTGATTGCGGCGACCAGACTCGGTTACGTGAAGCGTATGTCACCGGAGAACTTCAAGCAGCAGAACCGTGGCGGTAAGGGGATCAAGGGCATGCAGACCATCAATGATGACATCATCGAGGATCTGTTCATGGCGACGAATCACCACTACATCATGTTCTTTACAAACACCGGACGCTGCTTCCGCATCAAGGCGTATAATATCCCGGAGGCATCCCGTACCTCCCGTGGTACGGCACTCGTGAATCTCCTGCAGCTTGGATCAGATGAGCATGTCACCGCCAGCTTTGCGCTGACGGATGATTATCCATCCTCCGATCAGTATCTCCTGCTTGCGACGAAGAACGGTATGGTGAAGAAGACCCCGATTGCGGATTATGCGAACATCCGTAAGACCGGTCTCATCGCGATGACGCTGCGGGACGATGACCAGCTCATCGAAGCGAAGCTGATCGATGCAGGTGAAGATGTCATGATCGGTACCCGGAATGGTATGGCGATCCGCTTTAACGAGTCGGATGTTCGGGTGACCGGTCGAAGCTCGATGGGTGTACGCGGTATCAGCCTCGATGCAGATGATGAGGTCATCGGCATGCAGAAGCTCAGCCAGGGTGACTATGTGCTGGTCGTATCTGAAAAGGGTATGGGCAAGCTGACCCATGCCGATGAGTTCAAGGCTCAAAAACGTGGAGGTAAGGGTCTGCACTGCTATCGCATCACAGAAAAGACCGGTAAGCTCGTCGGCTTCAAGCTGACCTCGAAGGAACGCGAGATCATGCTGATCACGAATGAAGGTGTTATCATCCGTATGTCGCTGAAGGATGCGAAGGATATCGGGCGTAATACCTCCGGTGTGAAGTTTATGAACATCGATCCAGATTCCGATACCGTGATCGCATCGATCGCGAAGGTACGTGAATCGACGACCGAGGCCTATGAGGCAGAGCTCGCGGAGACCGAAGCGGTTCCAGAGGATACGGAAGACGCTGGAGAGGATAACTGAAGCCATCTTACCAGAGGGAGCACATCTATATGATGTGCTCCCTCTCTTCTATCTCTACAAGCTCTCGTTCAGGCAGGATGACAGCCGCAAAATGGCGAATTTCCGTCGAAAATAAAGGTAAAAAGCGGGTTGACATCATGTAAATTTATTGGTAATATAGCTAGGCATCCTTAAAAGGGTGCTTTTATTAACCATTTTCCCGGTTTGAGATGATTCATCTCCCTTGGCAGGGATCGAGGTTAATTTGGAGTAGTACTCAAGAGGCCGAAGAGGCGCCCCTGCTAAGGGTGTAGGTCGGATAAAACCGGCGCGAGGGTTCAAATCCCTCCTACTCCGCTGAGGATTTTCTTCTGACAGAAAAATATCTGAAAGATATGAAAATTCTTATTGACAGAGATAACGCTCTGCGATAGAATGTTTTCTCGTCACCAGAAAACAGAGATTCAGATGAAGCACTTCGCTTCTGGATGAATCAAAAATTTCTGAAAAAGTGCTTGACAAGTAAGAAATGGTTTGATAAAATATACAAGCTGTCGCGAGACGAGAGCACAGCGAACCTTGAAAATCAAAGATCGATTAATACACAGACCCTGAAGATTCTAAAGAATTTTCAGAGACCAGCAATGGTCAAGCGATCAAGAGATCGCG
>SFND01000037.1 GCA_004554245.1 Oribacterium sp.
GTGAGATCACGGTAGACCTGTGTGCGGATGGCGTGAAGATCGATGGTCAGAGTAAGACAGTAACGGAAGCGGACGGCTGGACCTACAGCTGGAACAACCTCGACAAGTATAAGGATGGAAAGGAAATCACGTATACAGTTGAGGAAGCGATGATCGTGGAGGGTTACATTCCGAGTTATGATGATGCACATATCAACGTGACCAACACGCATACTCCGGAAACAACCAGTGTCCTCGTTAAGAAGACCTGGGATGATTCCAACGATGCGTCTGGTAAGCGCCCTTCTGAAATCAAGGTGAACCTTCTTGCGGATGGAAATAAGATCCAGGATGCGACCGTAACGGCGGATGCAAGTGGTGACTGGTCTTATGAGTTCACGGGTCTTCCAGTATATAAGGAAGGAAAGGTAGGCCAGAAGATCACTTACACCGTAACCGAGGAAGAGATTCCGGGTTATGTACTGACGAGTTCGGAGTCTTCTACAAAGGACGGTAAGACCGTAGTACAGCTGACGAATAAGTCGATCGATTTCAAGGTCAACAAGTTCGAGCGTACGGGTACGCGTGAGCTCGATGGTGCGAAGATCCAGATTAAGGATTCCACAGGCGCAGTAATTGCGGAGTGGATTTCGAAGTCGGGTGAGACGCATGATTTCGGTTCGAGCCTGAAGGCGGGGGAGACCTACACGATTCACGAGGAGACAGCGCCGAGCGGTTATTACACGATCAGCGATATGAACTTCACCGTGGATGCGAAGGGTCAGATCACGCTGGCGGGCAGCTCCGATGATGTCAAGCTTGAGGATGGTGTCATCAAGATCTGTGATGAGCGGATCAAGTCCTCCGGCGGTGGCGGTGGTGGAGATCATCCGCATCCGCTTCCGGAGACCACCCCGGCTGAGACGACACCTGAGGAGACGACGGTACCGGAAACCACGCCGGTAGAGACGACAACTCCGGATGGCAGCAATGGTGGAAACCATGGTCCGTCCGAGGAGGTCGAGACCGATGAGTATGGTCGAGTAAGAGGTGCGAACCGTGGCAAGAACAAGAAGGGCCAGGATGGTGGTAATGTAAAGGGAGCGAACAGAGGAAAGACGAGAACGGGCGATGAGTCCATGATGTCGATCTTCGGTCTTGGATTCCTGGCAGCCGTACTGGTACTGCTCGGATGGTTCGGTATCCGATTCACGAAGAGAAATCGCCGTTAATTCGGTAAACGAAGAGGGGACAGGCCATGCGGCCTGTCCCCTCTTTATAACATTTATTCTCCAAACAGCTGCTGGGAATCCAGCATCAGGGTGAATGGTCCGTCGTTCAGCAGCTCGACCTTCATGTCGGCGCCGAAGCGGCCGTGCTCGACGGTCGGCACGTACTTCCGGCACTCGGCCATGAAATACTCGTAGAGAGCATTGGCCTTATCAGGGGCACCGGCCTCGATGAAGCTCGGGCGGTTGCCCTTCTTACAGTTCGCGTAGAGGGTGAACTGGCTCACGACGAGCAGCTCGCCGCCGACATCAGCGAGGGAGCAGTTGGTCTTGCCGTTTTCGTCCGGGAAGATCCGGAGTCCGCAGATTTTCTTGACCATGCGGTCTGCGAGCGTCTCGGTATCCGTTTCGGCGACGCCGAGGAGGATGAGGAAGCCGCGGCCGATGTGGCCGATCTGTTCACCGTCGACCGTGACGGAGGCGTGGTTGACGACCTGGATGACACATCTCATAGTGGTTTCTCCTTACTTAAACTGATTCTGCTCGCGGTTGTAGTGGTAGTCGATGCCGGCGAGGGTCGCTTCGATGGTGGCCTGGTCGGCGTCGAGCGCGTCGCAGAGGGCCTCGAGCGAGTCGTAGTTGTCGCGGAGCTGGGTGTTCAGGTAGCTCAGCAGCATGACGGGATCCTTCGGTAAATTCATCTTCGTTCCTTTCTATGTTGTGAAATTCTGATCAAAATACTATAATGTTCAGTAATCTGCGGTTCTATGAGCTGCCGCGCGGGCCGACACTGAGAGGCCGGCCACGCCCGCGGTCATGAGCGCGCACAGACTGACCGCGGCGAGATGTACCAGGCGCCGGAGGCATTGGCCCCGGACAGGGTACAGGAAGCCGCATCCGAAAGGAGTATAGCATATGAGAGACGAGAATTGTATTTTCTGTAAGCTTGCCAATGGAGATATTCCGACGACCACCCTCTACGAGGATGACACCTTCCGCGTGATTTTCGACGCGAGCCCGGCGACGGTGGGGCACGTCTTGATCATCCCGAAGGAGCATTATGAGGACCTCACGCAGCTGCCGGACGAGGTGGCAGCGCAGGTGATGCCGCTCGCGCGTCGTATCGGCATCGCGGAGATGGAGGCGCTCGGCGCGAAGGGCTTTAACGTCGTGCAGAACAACGGCGAGGCGGCCGGTCAGACCGTACATCATTTCCACACGCACGTGATTCCGCGCTACGGCACAGAGGACGAGATGGTGCTCTGGAAGCCGGGTACGACCGACGCGGCGGAGCTTGCGGATACCTGCGAGAAGCTGCAGGCGGCGCTGAACAACGAGCGCTGATAGCATGTCGCTGTGCCCCTGGGCGGACCGCGGGCGCTTCACTAAGCCTGGGCCAATGCTGGGGGCCGCAGCATAGATGGGAGTATTTTATTCGATGATGACGAAAAAGATCGTGCTGACCGGTGGGGGTACCGCCGGCCATGTCACTGCAAATATCGCACTGATGCCGCGTCTTCGGGCGGACGGCTATGAGGTGCACTACATCGGTTCCTACGACGGCATCGAGAAGAAGATGATGGAGCGCGAGGAGGTGCCGTACACGGGGATCTCCACGGGTAAGCTGCGTCGCTACTTCGATCTCCGGAATTTTTCGGACCCGATCCGTGTGCTGAAGGGCTACGGGGAGGCGAAGCGGGCGCTGCGGCGGATCCAGCCGGACATCGTGTTCAGTAAGGGTGGCTTCGTGGCCGTGCCGGTGGTCTGGGCGGCGCATGCCCTGCATATCCCGGTGGTGACGCATGAGTCCGACATGACGCCGGGACTCGCAAACAAGCTCTGCCTCCGTGCGGCGAGCCGGATCTGCTGCAACTTCCCGGAGACGACGAAGTCCCTCCCGGCGGGCAAGGCCGTGCTGACGGGTTCGCCGATTCGTGAGAAGCTGCTCCAGGGCACCCGCGAGGAGGGTCTCGCGATGACCGGCTTCAGCGGTAAGAAGCCGGTGCTGATGGAGATCGGTGGTTCCCTGGGCTCTGTGGCGATCAATACAGCGCTCCGCGCGATGCTGTCGCAGCTCCTCGAGAAGTACGACGTGATCCACATCTGTGGGAAGGGCAACCTCGACGAGCGTCTCGCGGACACGCCGGGCTATAAGCAGTACGAGTTTCTGTCCGACGGACTCCGGAATCTCTACGCCCTCGCGGACGTCGTGATTTCCCGCGCCGGTGCCAATGTCATCTGCGAGCTGCTGGCACTGAAGAAGCCGAATATCCTGATCCCGCTGCCGCTCGATCAGAGCCGCGGTGATCAGATCCTGAACGCGGAGTCCTTCGAGAAGCAGGGCTTCAGCTATGTCCTCGACCAGCATGCGATGGAGAAGGACTCGACGCTCCTCTCGACGGCCATCGAAACCGTCTATGCGAAGCGCGCCCAGTACATCGCGGCCATGGAACAGTCCCAGCAGGGGAACGGCGTCGATCAGGTCATCGCTGTGCTGCGGGAAGTCGTAAATAATAATTAAGAGGTTTAGAAATGATTGGAATTATTGGAGCAATGGATGAAGAGGTCGAGAAGCTGCAGGCGGACATCACCGACGCAGTGACCGAAGTACACAACGGCCTTACCTTCGTGACCGGTCAGCTGAACGGGAAGGACGTCACCGTGGTGCGCTCCGGCATTGGCAAGGTCAATGCTGGCGCCTGCACAGCGGTGCTGATCGACCGCTTCGCTGTGGACTGCGTCATCAACACCGGGATCGCCGGATCCCTCGACGCCCACATCAACATTGGAGACATTGTCCTCTCCGAGGATGCGGTGCAGTACGACATGGACGCGACGAACTTCGGCTACCAGCTCGGCGAGATCCCGCGCGTCGGCACCATGGCCTTCCACGCGGACGATCGTCTGATCGCTGCCGCGGAGGAGGAGAACCGCCGCGTGAACCCGGAGATCCGCACCTTCATCGGCCGCGTCTGCAGCGGTGACAAGTTCGTCTCCGACAGCGACACGAAGAACTGGATCATCAAGCACTTCCAGGGCCGCTGCTGCGAGATGGAGGGCGCGGCCATCGCCCAGATCGCATGGCAGAATAAGGTGCCGTTCGTCATCATCCGTGCCATCTCCGACAAGGCCGACGACTCCGCCCACGTGGACTACCCGACCTTTGAAAAGCAGGCCATCGAGCACTGCGTGAAGCTCACCGAAGCACTCGTAGCGAGAATCTGATGAGCGAAACATCATGAGGTGCTGTGCCAGACATTCCTCCATGTGCAGGTAAAGGACAACATGCACACGAACGCGTAGAGTGGAAGTGCGCATCCATAAGGGAATACTGTTATATCAAAAAGACCGTTCCGGCAGCTGTGGCTGTGGGAGCGGTCTTTAAATTTCGTGATGAAACCGTCAGGCAAGGCGATGCATCCTCTTTTAATTTCATGATGAAGTCGTCACCATGCTGGTCATCCTTCAGGTCGGAAATCACTGCGCCGGGTGCTCGAGCTGTGCGACGGCGTCGATGATCGAGGTCGCGCTGCCCTGCTGCAGCATCTCGGCGATGCGGTCGATGTCCTGCGCGTTCATGTGGGCCTTTCCGAGATACTGCTCGTAGGTCCGGGAGAGGTTCAGCGCCTGCTCCTTCTCCTGGTTCTCGAAGTGCTGGCGGAGCTCGGTGGCTGCCTTGAAGTTTTTCTGAAGCTCCTCGAGCTGCGGGCGGGCCGCGGTCTCGATCTCATCCGTGATGATGTTCGTCGTCACGGTTTCGAAGGTGTTCTGGGCGCCCTGCTTGCGGCTGATGACATCATTGCGCTCCTGCTGCGCCTTCGCGATCTCATCGTCGTACGACTGCAGATTATAGTTCGTGTCATCCGCATCGGTCCGGATGGACTTCGTCAGCGACTTGATTTTCCTGCGATTGCTGCGGATCTGATTCTTGATCTTCCGACCGTCACGGATCACCGCGGAGTGCTTCCCGATGGTGGCATTCATCAACGACACATAGATCCCCCCGATCAGGAGAATGTCTACGACGTAAATCAGTACCAGCTGCCAGATCTTATGCGCCGGGATGAAGTAGTAGATGCCGAACGGGAGTGCCGCGAAGAACACGACGAAGGTCAGCAGGCAGAGGAAGAGTTCGACGAAGCCGGATGGGCGGAACAGGGTGTAGAACACACTCGAGTTGCAGATCGACGGCACATGGTCCCTCTTGAAGATCGCGGCCAGCTGACGCTTCAGCTCCTTGTTCTCGGTGACCAGCGGCTCGGTCTCCCGCTTGATGCGGCCCTTCATGCCCTCCTTGCGGGCATGCTCGCGCTCGTCCTGCGCCTTCTTGAGACGCGCATCGACCTGACTCAGCTGCTTATCGTAGGTCGCCGTGATCTCATCACCACGCGCCTTCAGCGTCTTCTGAATCTTGTCCTGCATCTCCTTCCGCGCCTTATCGAGTGCGGCAGACAGCTGCTTCTCCTGCTCGCGCTGCGACTTCAGACTCTCACTCACCTTCTGATAAGCAGCGACGGCGATTTTTGCCTCCCCTAAAAACTGCTGTGGATTCTCTATTTCCAGTCCCATGATCTTCCGTCCTCCTGAAAGCGATGAATTCATGATTCACACGGTCTTTACTTTTCTGTTTATTTCCATTAAGGTAATAAACTACAGATTTACTTCATCATAGTATCCATATTTGAATAAACCATGAACGCAGAACCGCAAAAATAAATTTCTTCCGTTCTGAAACCATTATAGCATTTATCTACTTCGTGATAAACGTAAAGGCGCTTCAGAACGGTTTACATCCCCGATTTTTTACAGCAGTTCAGGCAGGGGCACCAGAGTGTGACGATACCGAGATCGTTTCTCGACATCGCTTTACAGCAGTTCAGGCAAGGGCACCAGAGCGGTCGAGTCAGTTGACATTACAAAGGAGAATCCCATGTTTCGTATGAGTGGCACAATTTATAAGGATGGACGTATCGTTCGGGACTGTGTTTCCCGCCAGGAGGATTACAGCATGTCCCGTACCGATCGCGTGCTCACCGCGCTGAAGGAAATCTGTGAGTACATGGACCTCGCCGTACCGATCTGGCTCTCCACGAACATCCGGGAGTTCCAGCGGAAGTCCGTCACCGTCTTCCGCGAAGACTGCTTCATGGAACCGATCAGCTTCGACTACCTCCGCATCGAAGTTATCGAGGAGTGAGGAAAACCAATTTGTTTCCAGTGAAAAAACATCCAATCAAAAAAGACCGCTTCCACAGCCACAGCTGCCGGAGCGGTCTTTTTGATGTGAAAAAGTAGTTTCTTATAAATGCTCACTTTCGTGTATATGGATTTCCTGCCTGAAATCGAAAATCGACAGGTAAAATAGACATGGACGTTCTCATTCTGAAATCGTGTATATTTAATCGGCGATTGACACGATTTCCGAAAAAGTCCTTCCATGTATAGTTTCTCTTCTGAATCCGGTTTCGGAGCGTAATTTTCATAGACACGATTTCTGAAAAAGTCCTTCCGTGTATAGTTTCTCATTGTGTCCGTATAATGGTGTAAATTGAAAACTTAATCAAGAAAGCTCTATTCGATATGTAAATAGATATAGGAAGTAGAATCGAATAGTCAGGCAAACGAAAAGAGGCTCCGATCGGGCCTCTTTTCGCTGCGCTTTTAAATTTTCATTGAAGAAATCTCGATTTCACCAGATAGAGCATCACATCTCAATCAGGTTAAATTTCACATCCTCGTTTTCGAGGATGCGCTGTTCGCGTGTGTGGCAGGTGAACAGCAGGATCTGGCCGTGGTGGATCTCCGTGATGTAGCGGAGTGCGGACGCGAGCCGCCGCTCGTCGTACATCGCGAAGGAGTCGTCGAAGATCAGTGGCAGCCGTGCTTCCGCTGCGCCGTCGCTTCCGTCCGCCGTCGAAGTCTGCGTCCCCGCGGCACCCGTCGAAGCCTCTGCGTCAGCACCGGCCTGTCCGGCACCACCTGTCGAAGTCGCTGCGCCGGTGTCGCTCTGGATCAGGCGCGCGGCGGCGAGGCGCAGGGCCAGGTAGATCTGATCCATCGTGCCGGAGGAGACGTCCTCGATCGGCACGATCTTCCCTGGTGTGTTCATGAAGATGTCGAGGTTCTGGTCGATCCACATCGAGTCGTACACCCCGCCCGTGATGCCCGTGATCAGCTCACCGGCCTCCTTGTTGAGGTAGTGTCCAAAGCTCGACTGAATCGAGCTCTGTAGCTCTGTCATCGTCTCCGCCGCGAGATTGATCGCATCGATCTCCGTCGAGATCGCGTCGTTCTCGTCCAGCGTCCGCTTCAGCATCTCTGCGCGGTTCTTCACATTTGCGAGGTGCTGCAGCTTCCCCTCGAGCTCCGTCTGCTTCTCGTTCTGCTTCTGCAGCTCGACATCGTAGCGCCGTTCGTCGTTGCTGAGATTCTGGAGCTCCGCGCTCACCTCCGCAAGCGTCGTCCGTTGCGTCTCGAGCTCCTCCTCGGCCCGCAGCAGCTCGTCCATGTGTGTCCGGAAGCTTTCCATCGCGGCATCGCTGACGTCCGCCGTACCGATCTGCTTCGTCAGCATCGCGCTGAGCTCGGCCGCCGTCTCCCGAAGGAAGCCCGTCCTCGCAGCATTGGCGTACAGCCGCCAGACGAAGAGCAGCATGCACAGTACGAGCAGGCCAATGCTCGTGGCCACAAGGATCGTCGCGCTCAGGCCACTTCCCGACACCGCCGGGACGAGACCCGGGACCTTCTCCGGCGCGAGATGGAAGCGCTGTGCGAAGGCAGGGGATTCGATTGCTGTGATCAGTACAGCCGCGATGCCGCAGAGGATCGTCAGAAGGCCGAAGAGAAGCGGGAGAGCGATGCGAATCACCCGTTCCCGTGGCTCCGCGCCGATCTGATAGAGGCTGTACAGCATGTCGGCGTGCTCCTTTGCGTCCAGGATATCGTCGCCGCTGTCGAAGCCGGCCTGCGTGAGCACCGCCTCCTGGGCCGCCGTCTTCTGCAGCAGCTCCTCCCGGCGTGTCTGCCGGTCGACCTGCTCCGTTCGGACCTCCGAACGCAGAGCCTGGTACTTCCGAAGCTGATTCTCGTACTCCGGCTGCGCGATCTCGCGCTCGATGTTCCGGATCTCGCCGATCAGCTGCGCGTAGGACTTCGCCGCCTCCGGCACCCGTTTCGCCTCCAGCGCGCTGCGCTGCTGCCGGAGAAGCTTCAGCGCCCCGGCGGAGTCGAGCGACATATCGCCGGTCGTGCTGAGATTTGTGATGTAGGACTTCAGCTCATGCACCATGCTGCGGCTCGTCGCGCTTCGGAGCTGCCCGATCGACACCGTGTTCTCGAACGCCGTCTCGGAAATCCCGCCCAGCATCGCCTGCAGGAAGCCCCGCGGATCCGGCACCCGGACGCCCGCCGTCTCGTCCCAGATCTCCAGCGGACAGGCGTCCGCGCCGGCCGCCGGTGCTGCCGCTCCGCTCGCGCGCCCGACGCTCGCCAGCGTCGCCGCCCCGGTCATTCCGGTGCCTGTGGCCCCGGTCATCCCGGCTGTCCCGGCGCCAGCCATCGCAGCCGCGCCGTAGCCGGCGCCTGCTCCGCCTGTCAGCCCTGCGCCGCCCGCTGTCGTCGTGGCTGCGCCATCTGCGCTGAGGTCGTCTGCATTGAAATCACGGACGATACGGTAGATGCTCCCCTCATGCGCGAGGCGCAGCGTCCCGCCGAAGCGCTCCGGCGCATCCCACGGCCGGTACTTCTTGTGCAGCTTCGCGGCGCTCCCGATGCCGGGCCGCCGCTCGAGCCCGTAGAGCATCGCCTGCAGAAACGCATGCAGCGTCGACTTGCCGGCCTCGTTGTGGCCGTACAGGATGTTCATGCCCTCGGCGAAGCGGAGATTCAGGTCGTGGAACTTGCCGAAGCCTTCGATATGGAGGTCGATCAATCGCATCACAGACCTCCTTTCTGCGACTGCAGCAGCGCATGGATACCATAGTACAGCGCCTTCTTCTCGATTTCACTCATGTCATCCGGATTCTCCCGCAGGAGCTTTCGGATGTAAAAGCCGATCATGTCGGACGGGTGCTCCCGGTACAGCGCGACGAAATCGTACTGCGGCTCGGACATATCCTCGACCGTCACGATGCGGTAGCGCTCGCGGAGCGGTGCGAGATCGAAGCTCACCTCCGGATCATGCTTCCCCGTGATGCGCAGCCGGTAGATGTTCTGCGTGCCCCGCTTCTCGATCTCCGCTGAGATCAGGCGCTGAAGCTCCTCGTTCGACGTGCGTTCCGTCACTGAAATCTGCAGCGGCACATAGCTCGCCGCGGCGAGCGGTACGAACTCCAGCTTCTGGATCCGGTGCGTGATCGGGTGGATGTCCCCGACGTAGATGCCATGCGGCCCCGTTTCACCCTGCTCGAGCGGCTCCGGCGTGCCCGCATAGATCACGCGGCGCTCCACGAGCTCGGTCGGCTTGTGGATATGCCCGAGGGCAACATAGTCGAAGGGCAGTGCAGCCCATGTCGCTGTCTCCACCGGCATGTGGTCCCGGTCACCACCGTGCGCCAGCAGGATATGGATGTGTCCATCCTCCGCCGGGTGGATCCCGTCGATCACCGTCTCCCGCAGCTCGCGCGTATGATAGGAAAAGCCGTACACCTCGGTATTGATATCATCGAAGTACACTGACTGCGGCGTATCCTCGAGGATCCAGTGCACATTCGGACTCCAGTTGAAGCTCAGCAGTGCCGAGTTCGCCTCGACCCGATCATGCTCCCCCGAGATGATCACCACATGCGTCGACGGGATCGTCCCGAACAGATAGTTCAGCTCCTGCAGATCCTTATTCATCGGCTGACGGTGAAACAGATCCCCCGCGATGAACAGACAGTCCACATTCGACTCCCGACACCTCTCGATGATACGACGAAACGTCGCCCTGATATCATTGGCACGATCCCGGCCCCACGGCTGATCCGCATCCGGCACCATCCCCCAGTGCACATCCGCAACATGAATAAAACGCATGACAGCTCCCCTGTAAAATGTTTATAGTCTTCTATATTTTAACGTAATTACGCAGAAATATAAAGATAAACGTGGGGCACGTAAGAGGTAACGTGGGCGTGTAGTTACTGTTCATTCGCGGCTCAGCGGACGGCAGCCGGAGGTTCGAAAACTTATATGAATCCAGTCGTCTTTTCGACTAGATTTTCTGCTTGCAGGAGGTACATTTTCGCCAGATGCAGGCGACGATCTACATGATTCGATGATTTACGATTTTGAGTATATGAAAGATGTGCTCGAAGCCGGACTCAGAAGAGAAACTATACACGGAAGGACTTTTTCAGAAATCGTGTCTATGAAAATTACGCTCCGAAACCGGATTCAGGAGAGAAACTATACATGGAAGGACTTTTTCGGAAATCGTGTCTATGAAAATCGAAATCAGATGCTGATTTTCGCTGTCAATCGCCGATTAAATATACACG